>JBBSVN010000010.1:0-123336 GCA_038046765.1 Microcaldota archaeon
AATTTCACAATAGATACAGTTGCTCCAGCAGTTACATTAAATTCTCCCGTAGCACATACTGCATTTTCAAGCGCAACAGTAAACTTCAATATAACTGCAACAGATAATTTAGCATTAGCAATGAACTGTTCAATCTTCATTGATGGAGCAATAAACCTAAGCAACACATCAATAATTAACAACACAGCAAGTAACATGAGTTTAACAAATATTGCACAAGGAAACCATACATGGTATTCAGTATGTTTAGATACAGCAAATAATTCTATAACAAGTTCAGCAAGGAACTTTACAGTTGATACAAATTATCCAACAATAAATTTGATGGGACCCGCAAACTCTAGTACTTTTTCTGATACAAATATTACATTTAATTTTAATGCAACAGATAACCTTCCAGGAACATTCAACTGTTCGCTTATGCTAAATGGAGTGATTAGGTCTACAAATAGTTCAGTCATTAATAACACTGCTACAAATTTCAGTATTACTGGTTTAGCAGATGGAACGCATAGCTGGAATATAAGTTGTATGGATAATGTAAATAATTCCAGGAATAGTTCTACAATTACATTTACTATCGCAACTCCGGTTTCTTCTGCAAGGGAAAGCAGCTCAGATTTTGTTTCATTACCATCAAGTTCACCGCTTAGGTCAATATCTTATGCAATTGAGGGCAATAATGGTGATACGACACTGCAGGTTCAATCTGTTCTAAGAATTAATACTATACCAAGGGCGATAATATCACTAATAAAGATAGACCCATACATCGGACTGGTTTCAACCACTGATGCCGATGAGAATGGGTTAGCATCATTTACACTATCTGAAGCTGGCACATACGAAGTAAATTCATATAGATCAGGTTACCCGGTTCCTGACAGGCTTATAATTATCGTATCCAATGAAGGCGCAAGAAGTTCCGTTAAAGAGAGCGAAGTTACAAAACGTTTAGCAAACGAAACAATTCTTGTATCTGTATGCGGAAATAATATCACAGAAGCAGGTGAGGTTTGCGATGGTGCTGACCTATTTAGCCAGAGCTGCCAAAGCAAAGGTTATGTTTCAGGAAAACTAAAATGCGCTTACGATTGCCTTTCATTTGATGTATCTTCCTGTTACACTGTCAAATTAAGTGAGTGCAAGTTTACTGTTACGGGTTTACCTTATATCGGTCAGGTAAACCTTGTTAAAATCTCAGATAAAAATAATAACGCATGTGCAAATGCAGAGTTTACCTTGTCGTCTCCTGATGGAAGCAGGCAAATACTAAAAACTAACTATAATGGTGAAACCTCATTTGTACTTATGAATAAAGGTGAATATGTCCTATATCTTCCCGATGAAAACCAGGATATAACTAATTCTGTACTAGTAAAAGCTATTACAGCACCATTACCTGTTGTTGAACAGAAAGTTATTCCGGTTGCTAAGCCGCTTACTAAAGATCAGCCTAAAATGGACATTTTGTTAATTGCCTTATTGGTATTTTTCTTATCTGCAATATTACTTTACTTTTTGAAATTAAAAAAATCTGTTAAAAAATAGTCTACCTTACATTCGCCATAAACGAGTGTCCAAACTCGAATCGATAATCATACGATAAAATAATGTTATGTCCTAGTGCATCAGTATCCTCTGGTCTAGAATTTTCAAAAATAGCGATTATTTCACCTTTCTGATCTCTTATAAATCTAGCTCCATTTTGAACATGCATATTCATTACAGGATCAATTAGTTTTCTTCTAAAAAGAATGCAAAAATCTTCTATTGTGGGTCTTCTTGCGTAATTTTCATTTGCTTCAAATTTTGTACTGAGCTCTCTTACAAATTGTGCGAATGCAGTTTGCTCTAAGGATGTATTATAATTGTCCATCATAAGTGCATACCTTAAATATTCCTGCTCACTTGGTGTCCAAGCAAATCCCGTAAGTGCTTGTCTTGTTCTATGCCCAGTTCTACTTGCCTCTTCTAGATTTCTTAAATGTGTCGTGTGCCCTAGTCCCTTTGTTGGTCTAGTCAAATGCAAATATGTTTTCATGTCCAAATTAGGGTTTTGTTCTCTTGCTTCCCTAAATTTAGATGGTCTAGAATAGGGGACTGCAATTAATTCATTTCTTCGTGCAAATTCTATTGCATAATTTAGTGTTTGTAGTGCATAATCTTTGCCTTGATGTGTTGGATCAACTACTATTGAAACGCATAATGCGATTGGTAATAATTTTGGGGTATTCCATTTTAGTTCATCGATTGCATCTGAGGGAAGGTGTGTTGAAAATGTTCTATATCCAGTTACTTGGTTGTAACCTCCAACAAAACCTACTTTTGGGTCATACACACTTTGCATTACATTTATCATTGAAACCGGAGTTCCATTTTCTAATCTCCCGACAATTTGCCCTTCTGGAAATCTAACTATTTTTGCTTTCAGTTGATCTTCGCTTATTGCTAGTTTTGGATTTGCCCATGAAGCGTCATACATTTTTTTAAGAGTTGCGATTTCGTTTTTTCTAGCTCTTTGGTCAAAATTAAGTTTCTTATTTTGTTGAATTTCATTTCCAATTGCTACTAGTGCCGATGCCACCATAACTCACCTAAAACAAGTTTTGATAATTCTATTATTTGTAGTGATTAGTTATTAAAAGTAGTGTCACTTTACTATTTTGTCCGCTTATTTACTTATTCGAGATTAATCCTTTCCCCGAACATATTCGTAAGCGCTATAAGCAGCTAAAACGCCTTCCGCTGATCCGGTAATTGCTTGTTTGAATTTAGTATCTACAACATCTCCAGCAGCAAATATTCCAGGTACGTTTGTTTCCGCGCCACGATTAATTATTATATCTCCTTTCTTATCGATTTTAACTCCTAAGGAAATCGCTAATTGCGATTGTGGGATGTGTCCGATTTCAACAAATACTCCATCGGTTTTGAATTCAATACTGCCTTTATATGGCTTATCGAATTTTACGTGCGTAACCTTATCGTTTCCGAATATTTGCGTTATATTCGTATTATTTATTATTTCCATTTTTCCTTCTTTTATTTTTTGCTCAACTCGCGTTAAATTAACTGGTTCTGGGCGTATTTTATCCCCCCGATAAACAATTACTACTTTCTTTGCCCATTGTGTTAGGAGTATGGCTTCTTTAGCGGCACTATCTGCCCCTCCAACAACAATTATTTCCTTGTTTTTGTAAAAATATCCATCGCATAAAGCGCAATAATGAACTCCTTTGCCTGTAAATTCTTTTTCTCCTGGAACATTTAACTTTCGCCATTCGGTTCCAGTTGCAAAGATAATTGTTTTAGACGTATACTCTTTGGTTCCTTCTTCATCTGTTGTAACTACGAAACTTCCATCGCTGTTTTTTGTCACTTTAGTTGCTTTTGTATCAATTGCTTCTACTCCTTCGTAGCTTAGGGCGTGGTCCTCTACTTGTTTAGCAAGTGTTATCCCATCAGTCATTTTTATTCCGGGCCAGTTTGCGATTTCATTCGTTAAAATTATTGTTCCTCCACGTACTCCAGCTAGAACTAGCGTATTTAGTTTTAATCTTCCAGCATACATTGCTGCTGAAAAACCTGAAATTCCGCCTCCAATAATTATTGTATCGTAAATCGTTTGCTCAGTCATAGTCTCACTTTCATAATTTTGAAAAATTTTTCTGCTGGCACGACCATAAAAAGGTTCAAAGTGTCGTGCCTTTCTAGTTGGTAATTAGAAATGCCTCTATTTTCTAAGTAAGAAAGTTCGTACTTATTTTATTCCAAGTGCTTTTCTCATTACGGGTTCGTTATAACCAATAATTACTTCGCCGTTAATATCTACTACTGGGATACCACTTTGCTTAGTTTTATTTGTCATTTCCTCTGCAAATTTAGGTTCTTTTTCTACATCACGGTCTTCGTATCTTACGCCTTGTTTAGTTAACCATTCTTTTACTCTGTGGCACCATGGGCACCATTCTGTTGAATAGACGATTACTTTGTTTTCTTTTGCCATAAGGATTACCTCTTAAGAAGTTGTTAAAGAATTAGCGAGTTTATAATTTAAAAAGCTAAGCCGAAAACAAGGGTTTAATTATTAAGACTTAGGTATACCTAAAATTCAATACAGGCTTATAATGAAAAATGTTGTTTTAAACCATTTAAAGCCTTTTTTTATTTAAATATTGTATATTTTTATAATATTCTATATCACATCATATATAGTTTACACAATAAAGAAAATTTGTCAAAAGTTGAAGATAGATAGTTATTTAAACACTTTTACACACTATATATATTGATAATTATGCCTCACTTAAGATTAGTTAGAAATATTGAAACGAGATCTGCTCTTCAAGGGAGTCATAAGATGCCCCTAACTAGTGCTAATCAGGACATTTTACTTAAAAAATTATTAGATCGTGATATTGCCTTAATGCGACCCTTAATTGTTTACAGTTGCGCGATTTTTTACAAAATGAACCTTCTAGCTACACATATTCGACAAAATGGGGGAATTGATAAAACTAATCGGGCTAGCGTACATAAGCTATTTTCTGATTTTGCACAACTAAAAAAAATGCTTGATAACATAAGAGAGCGTTTTGATGAAACTAGTAAAAAGTGCGCTTTTGAATCAATATGGCGTTCTGAAATATTACATTCTTTATCCCGTCCTTATAATAAATTTTTACAATATGCACTTGGTAACAATAATTTGCATAGTTTCTTAGGAACTCACCTCACTCAAGCTCAAGTAAGTGTTTCTCACGATTTTGCAGACTACGAAGAATCCTCTATTTCAGAAGATCGATCTAAAATCATATGGGGAGCCATATTTGGAGAAACAAGAGAATATGGTGTGTTAATTCCCAATGATTTTATCAATTTAGCTCGTGATCAACTTTCACATTCTTCGACTGATCTAACTAAAATGTGCTATACTTATAAAAATGTAAAAAAAGATTTACCTAAAGGCATCTTAATAAAAGATATTTCTCCAATTCTAAGAACTATTCTAACTCAGATTATCGAAAATGCTCGGCACGCTGTAGAATCAAATGTTATTAAATTAGACGATGACATTATCGTGTCAGCAACTGTTTGCGACACTATACTCGAACTAAGAGTATCTGATAAAGGCTGTGGGATATCTGAAGAAAATTTGGCTAAAATATTCAACAATGGTTTTACTACTAAAAAAGATGGGAATGGTGTTGCTCTTGGGATGTGTCGGGATTTAATTGAATCCTTTGGTGGATCATTAACTGTTGAAAGTACCTCTCCAGAAGGCACTACATTTAAATTAACTCTTCTTAGGAAGTATTTTGAGATTTCACACCATGCAATAGAGTCCAGTTAACTTTATTTTCTTTTCCTTTCTAATATATTAACATGCAACTAATTGCTAAGACCTTTAACATTGAAGAAGCTAAAACACTCGAGCGAAAACTAAAGCTCGAAGGTTTCACTACAGAAATTAGAGAAATCGAACAAACAGGAATATATGTATACGAAGTTTGGGCAGATAAAAAAGAAGGGCTTACTGCGGTGCAGAGTAAACTTGTTTAGTGTGTTTTTATGTTCTGGTTTTTTCTAGCATTAGGGGGAGCTTTTTTAGATTCGATATACTACTTTTTAATAAAAAAATCTAGTTCCTCAAACCTCAGGTTTTTCGTATTAGGTTTATTTTATCTTTTTTCTGCAATAATATTTGTTTATCTATACTTCACAAGTTCTTCCATTGAAATTAATAAAAATTTCTACATTGCATTCGGAATTGCAGTTGTTCTAAACATCTTAATTACTCTCCTATATGCTCAAGCATTAAAATCAGAAGAAATGTCCTTAGTTATGCCTGTTCTTTCATTTACTCCCGTTTTTTTGATCATCACATCTTATTTTATTTTAGGAGAATCTATATCTATCTTGGGGTTTTTAGGTATTTCTCTGGTGTGTGTTGGCTCTTACGTTCTAAATTTTTCTAGTACTGACAAATCTATTCTTCAAACTATCAAAAGAATGTTATCTAACAAAGCTATTTTCTACATGTTTCTTATGGCAATTTTAGCTAGTTTCTCTTGGAATTTTATTAAATTATCCATAAATAATTCAAGTGTTATTTTTCATAATCTTTTTATGAACTTATCTCTAGGGATTACCTTTTTAATCCTGTACTTAAAAGAGAAAAAATCTTTAGAAAAAGTAGATTATCGTTACTTACTTAGTATTTCAATTGTCTTAGCATTAGTTAATGCCATCTCGAGTCTTTTAACCACTACTGCCATAACTCTTGTTGCAGTAAGTTACGTTGTTTCAATCAATCGATTAAGCATTATTTTTGCTGTCTTATTAGGAATGCTCTTTTTAAAAGAATCAAATAGCTTACAAAGACTTCTCGGTGCACTTATTATGGTTGCTGGCGCTGCGATCATCCTAGTTTTTAGCTAAGATAGAAAAAGAATGAACTTTAAGCTGATTTTCTAGCTAAACTGGGCTGAGTGGTTTAATCATTGTTTGTCTTAGTGCGGTTTCAGCTAAAACATCTCCAAAACATCTCTTTCTACAAGGCATGCAAATTCCTGGTTTTAATTCACTGTTTCCTATTTTTTCCATGTTTGCTTTTGATAATTCAATACCAAGAATTGAATGAACTACTCGTTTCTTTCCGTTATGCCATGAACAAACCACGTATCTGCTAAGTCTTCCAACTTGTTTCATGGTATCCTTAGTTATACCATTTAATTTATAACAATTGTTTTAACATTTACAAATTCTTTAATTCCATATTCTCCAAGTTCTCTTCCTAACCCACTTTTCTTTGTTCCGCCAAACGGCAACTTAACATCGCTTTTTACGATTGTATTAACAAATACTGCGCCAGCATCTATTCTTTTAGCTAATTTCTCTGCTTTTTCTAAATCCTTAGTCCAGATGCTCGCGCCTAATCCGAATTCTGTTGCGTTTGCGATTGTAATCGCTTCTTCATCATTTTCTACAATTATAATTTGTGCAACTGGACCAAATATTTCTTCTTTTGAAACTAGATTGTTTTTATTCATCTGTAATATGGTTGGTTCTAAAAAATAGCCTTTACCTGTTAAAGATTTCCCACCGCAAAGTAAAGTTGCTCCATTTTCTTTTGCGCGGTTTATTTGATCAAGTACGCTTTCGCGTAAATCTTTTCTAGCTAGTGGTCCGATATTTGTTTTTTCATCGATTGGATTCCCGATTATTTGTGATTTTATAATCTCCAAAAATTTAATCTTAAATTCCTCCGCAATACTTTTTTCTAGAATAAATCTTTTTGCAGCAATGCAACTTTGTCCGTTATTTTGGAATCTTGCTTTAACTGCAGTTTCACAAGTTAATTTCAAATCCGCATCAGCTAATACAATAAACGGATCGCTTCCCCCTAATTCCAAGACAACTTTTTTGATGTTTTTACCAGCGAGTGTGCCTATCTTCTTTCCAGCTTCTGTGCTTCCTGTTAAAGAAATTCCATCTATTAAATCTTTTGAAACAAGTGGCTTAACTTCATCACTTGAAATAAGTAGAGTTCTAAAAACATTTTCTGGAAATCTCGCTTCCTTAAAACATTCTTCAATTGCTAGTGCGCATTGCGGAACGTTGCTAGCATGTTTTAGTATTACGCAATTTCCCGCAACCATTGTTGGTACTGCGAATCTAAATAATTGCCAGAAAGGAAAATTCCATGGCATAACTCCTAAAATTACGCCTAATGGTTCAAAAGAAACATAACTTTTCTTTGCATTAGTTAAAATAACTTGATCAGCAAGCATTTTCTCTGCATTTTCGGCATAGTATTCGCAAACTAAAGCGCATTTTTCTACTTCAGCAATTGCTTGCGTTAGTGGTTTTCCCATTTCAAGCGTAGCAAGTGTTCCGTACTTACGTGAGTTTTTCTTAAGTACAAGCGCAAGCTTAGTTAGGTATTCGCATCTTTGTTTGACAGTTAATTCTCGCCAGGATAAGAATGCTTTTCTTACTTTCTTAGTTTCAATAATTGCTTCTTTTCTAGTTAAGCAGGTAAATTCTCCAAGGATTTCTTCTGTTGCTGGATTGATTGATTTGATTGTTTTTTGCATGTTTATCAACTAGGTTTGTATTACTTTAGAACTTTTTAAGTTTATTCTTTCTGTAGATCATTCTTTATCTTTTCAAGAAGCAGTTCAAATTTTAGGTATCCTGCCTTTTCGTTAAAGTGGCCAGCATTTGAAACCACATTTAATTCAACTCCAAGATTTTTAGCTAATTCCTCTCCATTCTTAAGACAAACTAATTCATCGTTATTTGAATGGAACACAACAAAATGCTCTGCTTTTTTTCTAATTGTTTCCCAATTAAAAGATTTTTTAATAAATGGTTTATCCCCTTCGTAATATTTTATGGGCATTATTCCGATTGGAGTTGCTACAAAGAATGTGACACTTATTTTAATCTTAATTTTTTCTAATAGTCTTAAAAGAAATGCCCCCTAAGCTGTGACCTATTAAAATCGTTTGGGAATTTAACTCTTTTTCATATTTTTCAAATTCTTTGAACCAAGTTGCGGGAGTTTGATTATCTGGAGTTGAGAATTGGGGTATTAGTACTTTATAATTTAATTCTTCTAGCTCACTTTTTAACTATGGAAACCAGTTTTCTTTTGGATGTCCCTGTTTCGTGAAATATGATGGCAGTTTTCATAAAATAATCAATCATATATTCTTGGAGAAAGTTTTAAGCTTACTATCATTAATTAAATTTTGGGTTAGCCTACGAGCACTACTTTAAAAACTCTTCTAATCATTAATTATAACATGTTCGATAAATTAAGGCAAGATTTTAGATATGCCTCAACACGCAGAGACTGGAATCGCGAAGCAAAAAATAATCGAATCTTTCAGAGAGTAGCTGCTGCTTCAGATACTTTAGATCACTTAGGGGATCTTGTAAAAAAAGGTGATCGTACTTCAATAGTTGGGTTATCCTTAGAATTTTCTTTATTTTGTCGAAGATATCGTTTTAATGCCTCTGAAAAAATCCGTACTATTAGTTACTTTATAAATCGATTCGATCAGTTTAGTTCTAGACTACGGCCTTCTTTTTCCCAAACTGATTTTAACACTGATGAGAATTTTAAAGCTGGTCAATCTCCTTCGTTTGTTATGGTCGATCTAATCGCACAAAGAAAGAAACCCAGTGGCACTATGGCTCCAGATCCTATTTTGAAAATGTATTGTAAGAGAAATGGTCTTTTGTATCTTTCTTCGGATTATTACGTATCTGTATCCTTACCATTAAAAGTTCGTGATTTTTATTCGCTTGAATTTATTCTATCTAATTTTTCATCTATTCATCCTTCGATAACTGAAGGTTTAGAAGCAACTTATGAAAAAATAAAAGATATGTATGTTGCAGAGTGTCACTTAAATCATCGTGTTTTTGGACCAGATGTTTCGCATAATATTGTAGGAGATATAATTGCAGGTTTGCTCTACGGTTATAAAATCGGTGAATGGGATGGCATTTACTGGTTTGTTACTGATAATATGTTTCGTGGAATATCCGATTCCAGAATTGCTGGTTATCCGACTGAAACTTATGCGGGACTTGAGTTCCAACGATTACTAGGCAAATTTTAATTTTCTTTCCCAGTCTGCGCTTTCGCCCTTCTTAACCTATGATACGCAATCGCAAACCTATGCGCTTCGTCTCTACATTGCTGTAATAATTTTAATGCGGCATTATCGCGCCTTAACTTTAATGGGTGCATTTTGTTTGGTATGTAAATTTCCTCCTCCTTTTTAGCTAGCGAAATAATTGGTACACGTAGCCCAAGTTCTTCAAGCGCATCAATCGCAGCATGTAACTGACCTGGGCCCCCATCTATAAGTATTAAATCTGGCAATGTTTTGCCTTCAGTAGTTAGCCGTTCATACCTGCGTTTAACTACCTCGTTCATCATCGAAAAATCATCTTGTCCTTCAACTGTTTTTATCTTAAATTTGCGATAACTAGCTTTGTTCGCTTTTCCGTTTACAAACTGTACCATTGATGCAACGGAATTTTCTCCAAAGAGTGTTGAAATGTCGAATGTTTCAATAACTACTGGGTTATTTTCGAGTTCTAATTCTTCCCTTAATTTCAATACGCTACTATCTATTTCTCCTAGCGTTAATGAATTTTTAGCAATTTCTAATATCTTTTGTTTTTCTTTACTTGGAGTCTTGAATGTGTCTTCTTGCGCTAATGCATCATTTAACATGTGCATCTGCTCATCGCCCATATTAGAGAATATTTTGTTAGGAATAACTTCCTTGGTATAATACTGCATACAAAAAGATATTTCCGGGTCGATCTGTTCGTTTATATCTAAATTTTGTTTCTCGGTTTTTTCTATTACACCGTTTTTACTATGCAGGATTTGTACGTAAAGTTTGTTTCCAATTCTTTCTAACCAAAGGTAGTCTTCATCATTTCGTTTTATTTTCTCCACGTTCTGTCTTTCAAAAAATATTTTAAGCGATTCTATTTGATCTCGTAGTTGTTTTGCTTTTTCATAGTCTAGTTCTTTCGATGCGATACTCATTCTGTGTGTTAGTATCTCGATTATATTTTTTGCTTCTTTCTTACCTGCAAGTACTTCACTCATCGCATCTACATTTTTCTGATAATCGCCCCTACTAATTCCGTTAATACAGGGAGCATCACAGTTCCCTATATAATACTGCAAACAAGCTCGTTTAGGTAATTTATTGCAAATCCTTATTTTGAATAATTTTCTTAAATACCTGGAAGAAATTTCTCTTTTTGTTCCTTCAACATAAGGTCCGAAATATTCCTTTGCCTTAACTCTAAATTTTCCAGCTGAATTTTTCCTTGCAATTAGTAATCTTGGAAATTCTTCATCAGTTACTGCTAAATAAGCATAATGCTTGGCATCTTTTAGGACCATGTTATATTTTGGCTGGTAATTTTTGATTAAATTCGATTCTAAAATAAGTGCTTCTCTTGGGTTTTTGGTTATTACACAGTCAATTGAATCTATGTTTGAAACTAACATTCTTGTTTTTAATGAACTCTCCCCTGAAAAATAAGATGACAACCTTGACCTAAGGGAAGTTGCTTTTCCAACGTATATCACTTGATTTTGGCTGTCCTTCATTAAATAAATTCCCGGCTCACTTGGGTATTTCGTTCTATCAAAAATCATAGTCCTTCTCTATCCTGTTTTGTTCATATTTTGTGCAATTCCAAAGTTTGCATTTTCTACACAAAATATTTTATCTGCACTTTCGTTTAAGTATTTCAAACAAATGTTTGTATCGTTATATAAAATTGCTGAATTCAAATAGCATCGAACTTTCCAGCTGTCTAATTTCATGCCTGCACAGTTTTCTGGTTTTAAATTTGGGTTATTATCCATTGCACCTAAATAACAAGCTGGTTTTGATCCTATGTTTGATATTATTTCGCACGTACTTGGGTTTCCAAATATTTTTGCATATTGGACATAACAAAGTGACCTTGATAATACTGAACCTTCTTCAATTGAGTCACATCCGGTTATGTCTCCACTAACCCAAGAGTAATTCTGATAACAGTTCCACTTGTTTAATAAATCTACTTTTTGACATAAATTCTTGTTTTTAGTTGAAATTGCAAAGTATGCGTAGCAATTAAGTTCATATGTTGATCCTTTTGAAGTGTACTGGCATATTGAAACATCATTAATTTTCTTTGCATAAAGTTCCCTGCAATAATCCTGATTCGCCACCACACTTAAGTTTCCGCATAAATCCGTTCCTGCTGCCAAGCTATTGCAAAGACCTTGCGAAGCTGAATTAGAAATTACATCACAAGCGGAGTTATTTTTAAAATTCTGTGCAAAGTTTATCAAACAATTTTCATCACTCCCGCATAATGCGTAATCCTTGCTGCTAACTGCAAAGCACGCTCTAAATTCGTCTCCTGTTTTGTAATAACAGGGTGCAACTAAATCAATACAAGATCGTACATCTGCGCTATTGAGTTTTTTACATAATTCTACTGAATTTGTTTCAAGTGCGAACTTTCTCACGCAAACACTCCTTATTGAATAATCATATATATTTGTACATGCACTTACTGAATAGTTTACAAATTGAGTATAACAACTCTGTTTTATTGAACTATCTGCAATCTTTTCGCACGTCTGTGAATCATTTTGAGTCTCTGCAATTTGTAGAAGACAAATGTCACTTATACACGTTTCATTGATATTTGTATTATTAATCGTAATATTAGGTACCACTAAATTCTCGTTTTGATTTTTTTGTGTGTTCAAGAAGAAATATGCTCCTACTAATGCTAAAAATAATATTACTAAAATTCCTAAAATCAAGAATGGTGTGGTTTGTTTTACATTGCTTCTATCTTCGGAACTTGAAAATTTATTCTGATTCGTTGCAGATGGAACGTACTCTGGAGTTTGACTTATTTCCGGCTTTTTATTACTTGCAAATTGATACTTTTTCTCGCCTTTCATGCTATTACTAAGGAAAATAGCTATTTAAATATTGGCATGTGGCAAGTGGCAGGTAGCCAGTAGCAATTAGCCATTGGCAGGTAGTAAGTGGTCACTAGCTAAGGGCTAACGGCTACAAGCAGCATATTGCTGTTGTTCATTGCGTTTTTTTGTTTTTTCAAATCTTAGGCGAAAAATTTTAGGTATTTAAATCTTATCTGAATTAGAAGTGGTTTGCTCATACAAGAGCAAGAGTTGTGGGAGGTAGTTGGAGGCTTTGCCCTACCAACTCCTCTAGTGGATTCTACTTATCTTTTTGGATATTGTGTTTAAATTTATATTACTTACTTCTCAATTAATTCATAACACATCATCGTTCTTGTTTCCCCTACGTTCTTTTGTTTTCTTAATCCCTTAACAACGACTTCGTTTAACTCCTCCATGGATGATAATCTCGCCTTAAAAATAATGTCAAACTCGCCCGTTAGCATTGCCGCTTCATAAGCTTGGGGTAGTTTTATTATTTGATTTAATAATTCCTTTTGGTCTGCCCCCTGAACTGCTTTTACTAGTACAAACGCGCTTAATGTTTTACCTAGTTTTTGATGGTCTAAGTTTAGCGTGTAACCTGTAATTATTTTATTTTTTTCAAGTTTCTTTATCCTGTTGTGGATTGTAGTCATTGGGATACCTGTTCTTTTAGCTAGCTTTTGTTCTGACAAAGTCGAATCTTTTTTTAGTTCCTCTATTATTGCCTGGTCTTTCTCGTCAATTTTAATTGTTTCTTCTAAATTTTTTGTTTTTTCATTCATAAAATTTCACCAAATCGGAGTTTTTATTCCATTTTTTTACTTAAAGCTGTTGAAAATTGAGTAAATAATCTGTTTATTACTGCTTAACTTTAAATACTGCTGCAAAACAAAGTTGAAATTATTATTTTCTTTTTTAGTTAGTTTTAGTACTGGAAAAAACTAGAGTTGAGGTGCAAATATGCGAATTGTTGTAGCTGATGAGATGAATCCGAACGTTTTAAGAGAACTTAGAGAAATTGTATCTTTAACTCAAGGTGGATATGTTCATTATCTTTTAGATAAATCGGATGAATCTCCAGCTGTCCGTTTGGAAAGAGAATTGGTGGCAGCAGAAGTCCTTATTGTAAGAAGTGAAACCAAATTAGTTAAAAATACATTAGCAGAACTTACCCATCCTAATTTAGTTTTGGTCGCAAGAGCTGGAATTGGTTTAGATAATATAAATGTTCCACTCGCCCAGCAAATGGGACTTACTATCGCAAATACTCCAGATGCGCATATTTTTAATGTATCCGAGCATACGATCGCACTAATCCTTGCATTATCTAAAGATCTTCGATCTGCTGTGAATCATGCAGATAATGGAAAATGGGCAAAAAAACAATTAAAGCCCGTTGAACTATATGATAAAACCTTAGGTATTGTTGGTTTTGGGAATATTGGGCAAGAAGTTGCTAAGAGATTGCACTACGCTTTTGGTATGAATGTTCTATTCTATGATGCACTTCCAAAAGAGAGTGACTTTGCAACTCCAGTACCACTTGCAGATTTGTTTGCTCGTTCTGACGTTATAAGTTTACATCTGCCTTCGCTTGAGAGTACAAAAAATATAGTTAACGAAACATTACTAAGATTACTCAAAGAAGGTGTAATTTTAGCCAATACTGGTAGGGGCGATACTGTTGATGAGAATGCACTTTGGGAAATAATTCGTGCTAGACCTAAAATGCGTGTTGGTTTGGATGTCATTGCGACTGAAGAAACAAAAGATCGTCCTGCGGTGCTTCCACCAACGGATATAATCACCATGTCTCGTTTTCTATTTACTCCGCATGTTGCTTCAGCAACTGATGAAGCAAACGAAAGGTGTGGTTTTGCAATAGCTAATTTTTTACGAGAAAAGAGCGGGCTTGATACAAAATGGCATGGTCGAAAAGATTTAATGGCAAGCGTAGTTGGTGGTTCTCAAAAAGATCTAATTCAAACTAGATTAAGAAGAGTTCCAGCTACAATGCGTGTTTAACCCTTTTTTTCTTTTTTCCCTTAATATTCGTCCGAATTTCACGGGCGTAAGCTTTAAAAAATAGTTGTTCGATAGTTTTTATATTAGTCTTATTCTAATTAATGAATAAGCTTAAGTACAAAAATAATAATTATTAGTGGCATTTTCTAGTAATTATATCGATTTAAAAGGTGAATAAAACATGGCAGGAAAAGAACACATGAACATAGTATTTATTGGACACGTCGATAGTGGTAAATCTACTACGGTAGGTAGAATTCTATACGAAACAGGAGCGATAAGCGAACAAGTTTTAAATAAATTAAAGGATGAAGCAGCAAAAGTCGGTAAGGCAACTTTCGAATTTGCTTTCGTCATGGATTCTTTAAAAGAAGAAAGAGAAAGAGGAGTTACAATTGACATTTCTCATCGAGAATTTCAAACTCCAAAATATTATTACACTATTATAGATGCTCCAGGACACAGAGATTTTGTTAAAAACATGATTACCGGTGCAGCACAAGCTGATGCAGCTGCATTAGTAGTTTCAGTAAAAGATGGTATTCAACCACAAACAAAAGAACATGCATTCTTAGCAAAAGTACTTGGTATTAATCAGATCGTAATAAACATGAACAAAATGGATGCTGTAGAGTGGAGCCAAGCAAAATACAATGACACAAAAGTTGAAGTTGAAAAACTCTTAAAAGGTATTGGTTACAAAACTGAAGGAATTCATTTTGTTCCATGTTCTGGTTATTTTGGAGCAAATCTTACAAAGAAAGCAACTGACAAAATGCCTTGGTATACTGGCCCAACTTTACTTGAAGTATTGGATGGTTTTAAAATACCTGCAAAATTGACTGATAAACCATTAAGACTACCAATTCAGGATGTTTTCACAATCACTGGTCACGGTACTGTTCCAGTAGGAAGAGTAGAAACTGGTATTATGAAATTAAATGAAAGTGTAGTAATTATGCCATCAGGAGCAAAGGGTGATGTTAAGAAAATCGAAATGCATCATCAAGAATTGCAACAAGCAGCCCCTGGAGATAACGTTGGATTTAACGTAAAGGGTATTGAAAAGAAAGATATTAAGAGAGGAGACGTATTAGGTCCATCTTCAAACCCACCAACTGTTGCTGCTGAATTTACTGCACAAATTGTAGTGCTAAACCATCCAACTGCAATTTCAGCTGGTTATACACCTGTATGTCACATCCACACTGCACAATTTGCAGGAAGGATTGTAGAAATATTGGAGAAGAAAGATCCAAAATCAGGACAACCACTTCCAGGAAAACCTGATTTCATTAAGACTGGTGATGTTGCAATTGTAAAGATCCAACCAATGAAAGCAGTTGTCATTGAAAAATTCGCAGACTTTCCACCATTAGGGAGATTTGCAATTAGGGACATGGGTCAGACAGTAGCAGCTGGTGTAGTATTAAGCGTAACACCAAAAGCAGCTGAAAAGTAAATTAAATTTACTTTTTAACTCTCTTTAACTTTTTTTATTTCTTTTTATTTTATTTTAAGTTTTTTTGACTATTTTTTCGCAAGACGCAAAGCGCTAGACTCGAAACAGACTGTTTTTTAATTACTTTGCGGTTTACTAAACTAATATGTTCGAATATATCTTAGAATCTTTTAGCTTTTCAAATATTAATTTCAACAAACTCTTCAAGCAGTTTTTCATTGTAAATTTCTTCCTAACCTTCATTATCTTTATTCTGGGTTATGGCACGGGTATTTTAGTTCCAAATATAATTGATATTCTTTTTTCCCAACCCTACCTTATTTTGCCTTTATTCTTAATTGTATTCTTCATGAACGATTTTGCAACTGTTTTAATGTATAAACTAATTGACAATGTAAGAAATCAAAAACAAGAGAGTCTCGTATCTATTTCGTTTAATGCATTCTTTCCATTTATAAAAATTGCACTAATATTGCTTTTTATAGATATTCTTATTTTGGGAGGCGTATTCTTAGTTTTGTATCTTTTTACTAAAGAAGCTCTTTCATTATTGCTTTTAATTGTACTTTTACCACTTTTATCATTAGTATCTCTGCTTGTAAAGTTCTTCCTTCAGTTTTCTTTGATTGAATTTGCATTAAATAAAAGAGGTGCAATAGAAAGTATCGTTTCCTCAATCAATCTGACAAAGAAAAATATCTTGAAGGTATTTGCCTTCTCTTTAGTGTATTTATTTTTGATCTCTGGTTCTTTTCTGGTTTTCAATATAAATGCTGATTTTTTATCTAATTATATTTCAAATTCCCTTGTATTGGAAGTTATCAATACAATTATCAGTTCATTTTTCCTTAGCCTAGCTCAAATATATTTTTATGTAAGTCTAGTATACTTTTTCTGGCTTAAAATAAAGGATACAAAATAATTCTTTTTCCTCTTTCGATCCAGTTTCTTCTCTATTTTTTAATCTTATCTTAGATTACAACCTATGCTTGGATGTAAGCATTCATTGATTCACAAGAATATGAAAGAATTAGAAACAAGATTAACCTAATAAAGTCAAAATTTCTTGATTTATAATGCTTTTTAATCTTCTCTTACAATATTTATTTATAATTCTTAGAATTAACTCTAGGTGATTTTAAATGATAGACACTAAAATTTCTGATATATTTCTAAAAAAAATGGAAGGCGAAAAAGTTACATTTCGTGGTTGGATTTACCGTCATAGGGTTGGCGGTGGCGGAGCTATGGTCTTTGCTGTAGTTCGTGATGCATCTGGGGTAATCCAAGTAACACTTAAAAAAGAAAACATCGATGAAAAAAGTTTTAAACAAGCTGCAGATGTTTACTTGGAAAGTTCAATCACTGTTAGTGGAACAGTAAAAAAAGATGACCGCGCTCCCGGAGGATATGAAATTGTTGGGGAAAGTTTTGAAACAATTTCTAAAGGAGAACCATTTCCAATTTCAAAAGACTTAAGTGAAGAATTTTTACTAGATGTTCGGCATTTGTGGCTTAGGTCGCAAAAACTAACAAATGTTATGAAAGCCCGGGCACACATAGTAAATTACTTAAGAGAATTTTTTGCAAAAGATGGCTTTTGGGAAGTACCTCCACCTATAATTACAAAAGCAGATTGCGAAGGAGGTTCCGAAGTATTTAAGTTTAATTATTTTGGTGAAGAAGCATCCTTAACCCAAAGTTCGCAGATGTATGCTGAAGTTTTTATTTATTCATTAGAAAAAGTTTATGTCCTAGCACCTTCATTTCGGGCTGAAAAATCGCGTACGTTACGTCACTTAGCTGAATACTGGCATTTAGAACCAGAAATGGCTTTTTACGATTATAAAATGAACATGGAACTACAAGAACAGATGGTAGAGTACGTTGCACAAAATTTAGTAAAAAATCATCCTGATCTACTTAAAGCATTAGGGCGAAATCCAGACGATTTAGCAAAAGTTAAAGGACCATTTGAAAGAATGGACTATGAAAATGCAGTAGAAAAAGTAAACGAACTCGGTGGAAAAATGGAATACGGTCAGGATTTTGGTCATGACGAAGAAGTACTTATTACAAAGGACTTGGAAAAACCAATATTTGTTCATCACTTCCCTAAAGAAATTAAATCATTCTACATGAAAGAGGATCCAACGCGACCAGGTACTGTACTAAATAATGATTTACTAGCTCCAAACGGCCACGGTGAAATAATTGGCGGAAGCGAAAGAATCTGGCAAATAGATGAACTTTTAGCAAGAATGGAAGAAAAGAAAATGCCCAAGGAAGGTTTCAAATGGTATACTGATTTACGAAGGTACGGAAGCGTTCCTCATAGCGGGTTTGGCTTAGGAATTGAAAGATTAACTAAGTGGATGCTTAACTTAGATCATATTCGTGATACGATACCGTTTCCAAGAACGATAACTAGGTGCTATCCTTAGAAAAACGCGAGGGGAGGTTTCCCCTCTCATATCCAGTGAACTCGCGTTCACTAGCCATTCAACTTCTTCGAAGTTGAACATTCTCTACTTCCTGATCCCCCCTCATCCTTTTAATTATTGTCGAGTTAATACTTGCATGTTAGAAATCCGTGCAATTAAAAAATCAGATAAAGTTAAATCATTTCTGGATTTTATTTGCGAACTAGTTGATGAAGACACGTATCTACTGATAAATACTAAACCAACTTTAAAGCAAGAACAAGAGTGGCTTAAGAAGAATCTAGTTGATCAAAACAAAAACCAAGCGATTTTTCTTACTGTTTGGGATGAGAATAAATTGGTAGGTATTTGCAGTGCTATTAAAGACAAATGGAGAGAAAAAAATAATTGCGTAGTTGGGATAAGTATTCTTAAAAAATATCGTGGCAAGGGATTAGGAGAAACGCTCTTGCGACAAGTAATTAAACTAACAAAACAAAAGTTAAAACCAAAAAATATCTACCTTCATGTTGCAGAAGCAAATAAACCCGCTTTCGAGCTTTATAAAAAAGTCGGATTTAAGGAAATTACAAGGCTTCCAAATTGGATATTACATAAAGATAAATATATTGGCCAAATAATAATGTTGCTTAAGTGACAAATTCCATACGGGGGTTATAAAATGCAAAAAGATTCGATAAAAAAATTATACATACTTCAAGTTCGCGAAGGTGGTATTTCCAGCCTTACCTTTGGTACTTTAAACGAAAACGAAAAATCAATGCTTTATGAAAAAGAAGGCAGGTATTACCTAAATAAAGATTTTAGAAATCAAATTCGAGTAGTTATGACTGGCGGAGGTTTTGACATCATTCACATCGGACACATCCATACTCTTAAGGACGCAAAAGCGCATGGAGATGTTTTAATCGTAAGTATCGCTAGGGATGATCTAATAATGAAAAATAAAGGCAGACTAATTAATTCTCAAGAAGTACGCGCCCAAATTGTTGAAGCACTTAAACCCGTAGATTTAGCCTTAGTTGGTGTTGATGATCCTAAAACTACATTTGAAAAAGTAAAACCTCAGGTTATTGTTTATGGATATGATCAAAACCCTTTTCTTAAGCCAGATGGGGTAGAAATTGTAAAATTAGAAAAATTTATTTTCCCAGAAAAGTTTAAGACAAGTAAAATGATTGAACAAATGGGGTTGTAATTCGTTCATATTCTTAATATTTTATTTAACTGATGATAAAAATCTTCCTCGTCTGTTTCGAAATCTAGGTTTCTTTCTTTTAAAATTTCGAACACTTTCCATATATTAATCCCTGCATTTTCTCCTATTTTGCCAATACTTATCTTTCCCTCGCGGTAAAATATCAATGCGTTATTTAATTTTTCCTCGTTTAATTCTATCCTGTTTTTCACTTCAATGCCTCCCTTATCTTTTCTTTAACTGATTGAAAATCAGTTTCACTGTATGTGCTATGGGGAAATACTTTTAATTTATCATCTCTGTTTCTTGGAATGACATGCATGTGATAATGAAAAACTGTTTGGCCAGCCTCGCGTTTATTTGAGTTCATTAAATTCACTCCTTCTGCTCCTGTTGCTTTTACAAGTGCATCTGCGACTTTTTTAGCACCCAGAGTTACTGCAGCTAAATCCTCTTCGTTAATTGCAAATATATCGTCAGAATGGTTTTTTGGTATAACCAATGTATGTCCTTTACTTACTGGTTTTATATCTAAAAACGCAACAACTTTTTCATCCTCATAAATTCGATGATTCGGTATTAATCCACTTACAATTTTACAAAATATACAGTCCATATCTATTTTAACTGGCGTTAGATTTATAAATGCTTAATCATGAATATGTATAATATTTCATGTGATGCTAATGGTATTTAAACAAGAAGAAGAAACACCAAAGGAAACTAAAGTCGAGTCTATCCGTTCTCCTGATTTTAAAACTTTCATGGCATCTAATAAAGAAGCAGTTAAGTTAATTACTCAAATGAAAGAATTTAAAGAGAAAGGGCTAAAGTTACGTGGTGTAACTGAATTAGCTGCCGCTCTTTGGACAAATCGAATTGATTTATCTGATAAGCAGGTAATAAGTGAAGCTAAGGAAATTGTTTCAAAGATGACGGGAGCTGATAAATTCGAAGCAATACTAGCAAAACAATTTAAGTTAAAATCTGATGTGCTACCTGCTTCTAAAGAAAGAAAAGTGGCCTGATTTTCTATTTTACCTAATTCGAAACGCTTTAATTCTGTTTTTTCCTAAATATAATCATGGCAATTTCGGATCATAAACCGCAAGCGAGAATTCTTGCATTAGAAAGAAGTGCTAGAACTTCTAATCATAGATCTATTATCCAAGCTACAAAAGCCCCCATATTAGAAACATTAAGACCTTCGTTAACTGACCATATATTTCAAAGCAGGCGCCTTAAAATTTATGTTCGAAGCTGGTATGTTCGGATTGGATTTGGACTAGAAGATTCCCAAAAGTTAAAATACATCCCTATCGAAACTCTAGAAAAATCATTAAAAACAAAAGATGCTCCAAGAAAGACAACTTATCGGGAAATGCACTTACTTGAGGCAGTTCTTTTAGTTAAACATATCTTACTTGGTTATGAAAAAGAAAAAGACCAAATTGCAGAAACCTTACGCGGTTTAGACCTTTTTAATGCTTCTTTAGCTGCAAACATAACTGTTGGATGTACTAATTCTCAAATTGATCAAGCGATAGCCGAATTATCTATGTGCCTAACTAGTTTAGCGCATAAAAAAGTCGCAATAAAAAAATTACTTGCACCACATAGGATTCAAAGTACAATTCAAATGCTTGAAGACGCAAAATTACTCGAAGGCGGAAAGCGAAAACAAAAAATAAGTCAGGCATGTGCTAAATTTACCTCTGCCAGAGCGAGGCTTGAATGGAGGGAAAATCAAATAGAAAAAATTGCAGCTTATAACCAGATAAGACTAAATGTTTTAGAAATCAGACTGGATAAATGGCTTTTAGATCAATTATTTGTTTTTGCAGATAAAACCTTGGAGCTATATGCTCACATTAATAAGGACCGTATAAAATTAGCAGTATTGGCTCGAGTTCAAAGAAGAGCTAGAAAAGGACCAGATATTGAGCAGTTAAAAAAATCTTTAAAAAAGGATGCACATCTATTTACTGTTCCAGAACGACAGAAGGAAGGTGCTGATGCAATTGTAGAACAGATGCGACTTGGTTTAAATCCGATTGAAGGCAGAAAAATTGATTTTCTAATTGGTCATTATCGCTGGCTCTATCGCTACATACAAAGAGAAGACTGGGAAAATGTAAAAAGAAAAGTTGCTTACTTAAAGACATTTGTAAATGGAAATAAACCCGCGTATATTATCGATCAGTTAGATCAATTAAATTCTGAAAAATTCAATTTAGTTCTAGTTCATTTAAAAGATGCATTTTCTATGTTTGAACTTAAAAGACCAAGAGAAGCAAGATTTAACTTTGAAAAGGCAGAAGCAGAAATGCGAAAAATTATGATGATTTAAATCAAATTTGGGTGAATACTTGTGAACTGGCGAATTATCTCTTTAGAAGAAAATAATGCATTTACGAATATGGCGATTGATGAGGCAATAAGCGAAACTGTTGCAAACGGTAAGTCATTACCTACAATTCGTTTTTATACTTGGAAACCAAGCGCAGTTTCAATCGGGTGCTTTCAGAGTATGGCTGATGAAATCGATTCGAGTGTATGCTCAAATCTTGGGGTTGATGCAGTTCGAAGAAGAACTGGCGGAGGCGCAGTTTATCATGATAATTTAGGTGAAATTACCTATAGTGTAATTGCTCCTCAAAATATGTTCCCGTCAAACATTATTGAAAGCTACAAAATCATTTGCGGATGGATCATAGATAGTTTATCTCTACTTAATATTCAAGCGCAGTTCGTTCCGATAAATGATATTGTAAGCGGTGGGAAGAAAATTTCAGGAAATGCGCAGACAAGACGTGGCGGAGTTTTATTGCAGCATGGCACTATTCTTTACGATGTCGATGTTAAGAAGATGTTTTCACTATTAAAAGTTCCTAATGAAAAAATCAGAGATAAAATGATTGCGACAGTTGAAGAACGGGTTACTAGCATAAAAAGAATAAAACCAGAAATTACAAGAGATGCTCTTTACCAAGCTTTAGTTAAAGGATTTATTAATGGTAAATCGTTCAGCTTTGGTTCTTTAACTGGGGAAGAAATTTCTCGTGCAAAAGAATTAGCAGAAACTAGGTACTCAAATAAAGAATGGAATTTTTCAAGATAAACTTCTATTTCGTTGTATTTTTCGCTTTCCGTTTTTTTTAAATGTTTGCCATTAAATAAATATTTATGAACATCTTAAAAATATTTTTAGGACTAGGATTAGTGATGGGCTTTGTGATGGCTCTAAGCGGAATCGCTTTTGCAGATGCAGTACCAGCAGTTTATTTGACCAACCCTCAAAATAACACAAATGGAACAGCAAACCCAGTAGATTTGCACTTTTTTGCAAATGATGTTGAAGACTCAACATTAACGTGCTATTTGTATGTTACTGATGAACTTTCTAGCCTTGGATGGAACCCTGCTAACTATGTCTTTATTCATAGACAAACTATGAACAACGTACCTGTAAATCAAGTAAGTTACTTTACGTATACATTCCCATCGGCAGGTAGTTACGAATGGACGATTAGATGCGATGACTCATTTGGTAATCAAAAGTGGGCTGACTGGTTTGTAAGATCTGTTCATGTACAATCATAATATTCTACATTTATTTTCTTTTTCTTTTTTTAATATCTTTATAAAAACGTTATTTTGGTTATCTTTGCCAACTATATCCTAAACAATAACGTTAAAGTTTACGATATGATTATAAACTATTACGTTTATATCTATTTATGGAGAATGCACAACTGATGGAAATCCTCTTAGATTGGAATATCTGGAGAAAAGAAATTTATACGGGTATAGAACGAACTGATCAACTAGGAAAAATCGAAAAATTAGCTTCTTCAGAGCAGGTTACTGTTATCTCTGGCCCAAGAAGAGCTGGAAAATCTACGATCATGCTTCAATACTTAAAATCCCTGCTTTCAAAAGGCATAAAAAAAGAACAAACGTTATTTGTTAATTTTGAGGATTCACGTTTCATTAATCTTGATGTGAACACTTTAAACAAATTATATGCTATCTATAAACAAAATATAAATCCTTCATCAAAGTCCTACATTTTTCTTGATGAAGTTCAAAAAGTTCTATCCTGGGAGCGCTTTGTGCGTGGATTACATGAAAGAAAGGAAGCAAATCTTTTTGTATCTGGTTCCAACTCGCAATTGCTAAGTTCGGAATACGGGACTTCGCTAACTGGCAGGCACTTAGACTTAGAGATTTATCCTCTTTCTTTTAAAGAGTTTTTATCTTTTAATTCTATTAGTGTAGCTGACAACCTAGATTACGTCTCAAAAAGAGACACTCTCAAAAACTTATTTAACGAGTATCTTACTTATGGTGGTTTTCCGAAAGTTGTTCTTGAAAAAGAAAATAAAAAGGAATTACTTAAGACATACTTCGAGGATATCCTTTTTAAGGATATAATAAATAAATACAAGGTTCGGGAAAGCGAAAAGTTAAGCACACTTGCATATTACTATCTAAGTAATATTTCTTCTGCGCATACGATTAATAGTATAAGCAAGTTCATTCCTCTTTCTAATGATACACTTGATCGTTTTTCACAATATCTTAACCAAGCTTATTTACTATTTTTTGTTCCCAAATTTTCAACTTCTTTAAAAGAGCAAGCTATAAATGCAAAAAAAGTATATGCAATTGATACTGGTTTAAAAAATATGGCAGGTTTTAAGCATAATGAAGACTTTGGAAAATTACTTGAAAATCTTGTTTTCCTTGAACTTAAAAGGCAAAAGAAAGAAATTTATTACTGGAAAGATCGTTATGATTACGAAGTGGATTTTGTTATTAAACAAGGTCTTAAGCCAAGTAATCTGATCCAGGTTTGCTGGGATTTATCAAATGAGAAGGTTAAGCAAAGAGAAACGCGATCATTAGAACGGGCAATGGAAGAATACAAGTTAAATGAAGGCACAATAATTACGCAAGACTACGAGGGTGAAGAAAATATTGGCGGTAAAAAAATACTATATAAATCAGCAGTTAAATGGTTTTTAGGTATTTAACACAAAAAACGCCATACCTATCAAGTATATCCTAAACAATAACGTTAAAGTTTACGATATACTTAGTAACTATAACGCTAAAAATAAAATAAACGAATAAAAAGTAATATTTATGCAACTTAAAATCCGTGTCCACCCAAATTCAATAAAATTTCGAATCCTTGAGAAGGAAGATGTTCTTCACGTTTACTTAGAGAGTGAACCCGAGAAAAACAAGGCAAATCTAGAATTAATAAAAAAACTCACAAAGCTTTTTGACACAGAAGTAACTCTGGTCTCTGGATTAAAAAGCAGAGATAAAACGGTAAATATAAATATCTTGGAAGATGAGTGGAACACTATAAAACAAAAATTACTTGAAAAAAGGTGAACATATGTTTATTTTTCAGTATGCATATACATCAAAACCCGAAGATTTATCAGTCAAGAAAGCACCTAAGGAATTAGTTAAAGATATGATAAAATTGGCACAATCTTCTACGTCTATAGTTTCTATAAATAGTCTTAAGGAAAGACAAAAAGATTTGGAAAAAGCAATTAAAGACTTAAACGCATTAATGAATACAAAAAACGAATTCGGGATTAATCCAAATAAGCCTATAAATGACATCATGCTAAAAGCAATGGCCGAACTTGTCCTTGCGTCAAGCCAAAATCAGGGAATGATTCGTGAACTTGAAAGAAAGACAAACGCTAAAGCGAAATTTTCAAAAAAATAAAATCTAGCAGGTAAATATAAAAATCAATTTATCCTTCTCTTTTTTGTCTAACCTGCAAAATCCAAATCTTTCAAACTGTATCATATCTCCAATATCTAAATTCATGCAATCTGATTCACAGTATCCTTTTACAATTTCTAAACTATTCGGAATGTAGTTTTTATTTTCATCCACTAATTCTTTTGGAACCATAATTTCGCAATCTATTTTACTTTCTTCGCTTACCCACTGGATTTTCTTCTCAACCATCGCATCTGGCATTTGTTCAACGGTAAGTTCTTTTTCTGATGTTATTAGTTTCGCATTGGACAAATCTTTTAGTCTAAATATCTCATTTTTCTTTAAACTTTCTGCATCGCTACTACTAATGTAAAGTGTATCATTTACTTTTATTTCTCTAAATCCGTAATCGGCTGATGGGTGCAATTTGATTTTAACATCGGTTTCTTTAGCATTTTTTATTTTCATTTTAACTGGATTACTTACAAAGAAATAATGCTTTGAAGTTGGTTCAATAAGTTTCTTATTTTCAACCAATAATCGTTCCCAAGTGGGTTCGCTTTCAACTTTACTTAAACCAAAAGAAAGTACAAAGTTCTTAATTGCTTGAGGTATTATTCCTCTTCTTCTTAGTGCAACCAGTGTTGGCAATCTCGGGTCATCCCAGCCCAAAACTTTTCCTTCTTTTACTAGCGGAACTAGTAAACGTTTGCTAATTGGAGCACCTTTAATTGCGAGCCTTGAAAACCCGATCATTTTTGGTGCAATTAAATCAAGTGCAGTAAATATAGCTTGATAGAGTTCATCTCGTAGTTCATATTCTTTTGAGCGCATTGGGTGAGTCGTTCCTTCAATTAAATCCATTATGCAAACAGCTAAATCATATCCAGGCCAAACTCTGTACTTTTCTGCTTGACGATAATGTTTTGCAATAATTATTCTTGCGAGCATTGGATCTCGCATTACGGTGTTCAGTGCGCTTAAATTTCCTCTAAATCTAAGTATTGCATCTCCTTCGTTGTATTTGCCATTAAGCATATCTTTCCAGCGTAAGAGGTTGTCTTTTGGTTTTAACCCGTGGCATGCGCAAGGTTTCATTTCTTCTCTTAATTTACTTATTGTTTCTTGCTTGCAAGTACAAACATATGCCTTTTCTTTGGAAATAAGTTTTTCTGCGTATTCATAAATTTCTTGGATATGGTCGCTAGTATAATTTTCTTCGTCCCATTTTATCCCAAGCCAGGTTATTCCCTCTTTTATCCCTTCTACGTATTCTTGCGATTCTTTTTCGGGATTGGTGTCATCAAATCTTAAAACAAGTTTTCCTTGGTAATTTCGGGTAATTTCATTAACTAAACATAATGCTTTAGCGTGTCCTATATGGGAGTATCCGCTAGGTTCAGGGGCAAATCTAGTTACAACTTTTCCAATCTCTGCTCCTTCTACTTCGAGTTCTTTTTTCTCCTCCTTCTTTTTCTCTTCAAAGTGATAATTTTTAAGTTCCTCCTCTACTGCTTCTTTGGAAAGCTTGTTTATTTCAGAAACGATTGCGTTTATTTTCTGCATTGTCCCTTTCATGTCTGTTTTGCAATCCGGCACTTCGCCTATAACCTTGCCTACAACCGAGCCTGCGCTGGCTTTTCCAAAATCATGTGCATTCTTTAGTGCGTGTTTACGAATAATTTGGTCTAAATTAGTAGAAGTCATAACTAAGATAATAAATGGAAATACTTTAAATCAGTTCTTCTTGAGTTATTTCGTGTGCAATACGTAATACTGTCCTTACAATTTTTTCTCCTGCGAATTTTTTATATATTGCATCGAATCTCGCGTTTTCAATTCGCGCTTCAAGTTCCTTTGTTCGGTCTTCCGGGCTTACTGAAGCACTTTGTAATATTACTATAGTTTCTGGTGATTCCAATCTTAATTTACCTATGAATTCCAAGCCTTCTGGCAAATAGATTCCATCGGAACCCCGTCTTTTGCCCGCTTCACTGTCTTTAGTCCAATCTAAATCGATAATTATTATATCTGGTTTTGCTAATCTTGAAATTCTTAGTGCCTCATCAACATCTTCTATCCTTCTTTGACTTACGATTCTAACTTGGTCATATAACTTTTCATGATAAAAATCAACGATGGACGTCTCATCATCAAATATTGCAATTTTTGCTTGCATTAATTTTCTTCTTATTTGACTAGCAGCTAATTCTAAATCTTCTATTCTTTCAAAAACCAGATCAAATAATCTTCTTTCAATATTATTTAACTTAATTTCTCCCTGTTCTATTGCAACTATTACTGTTGCTGGATGCTCAGATCTAATCATTCTAGCTAAGTCTGTTGCCGGGTTATGTGCTCCTAGTACAAAATTAGTTGTAGTTAATAAAATTGAAGGTAAATGTGTGCGAAACTTTGTGTTTGCTTGCAGGACTGTATCGCAAAATTCGCCGTTAACTAGTTTCATATGTTTTTTCAGTTTCCCCTTTCTTTCTGGACTAAATGTGTGAGAGCCTTCAACCAATACTGCTGTAGGTTTTTCCCACTGTTCTCTGGCTCCAACGTGTTTTTCCCTTAAATTATTTAGACGATGAGCAAGCTCGGGTGTGTACATTTGACCAGATATCCTTTTACCGGTTCTTATGGGAGTTCCTAAGCTCATACAAGAATATATCTTCACAAGATGTTTTAAATCTATCTAATTTGTGTTTTTTAATGGTTTATTGCATAAATTAGAAACTCGATACGAAACACTAAATATGTAATACAAAACACAAAATAATCAGATATAAAAAATTTGGGGTCACTGTGATTTTCAAACCAGAAGAAAAATTTCTTTTGGTGGTTTTTGAACACAGATCAAAGCCTTTTTCTTTTCTACACTACTTTTGCCATACGCAAATGCATTGACAAAAGTAGCAACCCGAAGGCCTCAGTCTACCAGGTTAGCCCATGACCCCTTAATTGTAATTATATCTAATTATGTTGCCTAATACTTTAAAAATTACTTGGAAACCAATGCATATTATCTCTAATCCTGTCATTATTAGTGTAACAATATGTTTTTATACTTATTTGTGTATATAATATTGTATGCAGCAGATACTAAAGCAAGTTCGCTTGTGGGATAAATCTCGTGAGCTTAGGCCATCTATATTTGAAAGACCAAATGCAATATTGCCTAGCCGTGCAAAAAAACTAATTCATATGAAAACATTTAATGCGTTTTTCGATTCTTGGGTTGTCCCAGCTGCACTTTCTTTGAATCCTTATTTTGTAGCTGATATTAATTTACTCCTGGCTAAGCTTAGACGCAACGCTTTAGAGCCTAGAAATCTGGAGGTTCTAACTGGTGATCGGGTTGTTGATTTTGAACTTCTTTCAATTTATCTTGCAATTCGGGTTATGTTGGATCACACCGACTCTCTTGCTAGAAATCCGCTTAAAGATATGGATTTTATTTCAATTAATATCTTAAATTCTCTAAAATCATCTGGGGGCATTCCCTTAACTAATCAACAATTGGTTCAGTCTTTTGACCGAATTTCTTTTTTAGATCAGAATATTCAAGCCGTATTATATTCATATCTTGTAGAACCCGTTCTTAGGGGAGTTGTAAAATCTAATTCGCCTATTGCAAATGAAGTTCTTGATACTATCGCTACTTTTGTACGCTCAAAGGTCGATGGAGATATCTCATTTATTCTAAGTTATCCATTTTTTGGTGGATTTCGTTCTCGCCTTGTTGCAATTTTAGGTCCAGATGTAAAAAATAGTTTTTACGTAAGCCAGGATATTCTTGCACAAGTTTCTTCTTTTAGCGGTGAAAAACTTGGACATGTTACTGCTCTAGGTGATAAATTAAACGAAGAACATATTGCAATGATTCTTATGTACCCTTGGGAAGCGTGTCATATTGAAAAAGCACTTGAAATGCAGAATCGAGGGATTAACGTTGTTGCTCCTGTGGGTACGATTCTTATAGATGAATTAGAATTTGCTCTATTTCGTTGGGTAAAAGGTACTACATTGCATAAATCCCAAGACAAATCTTTGTGGCATATGTACGGAAAGTTAATTCGAACTTGTCATGATCGGGGAATTGTCATTGGCGATGTTGCTGGCAGAAATGTAATCTGGACTGGCAATGATTTAGTACCATTAGATTTTGAACATACCTGGTTTATGCCATCCACATTTCCAGTAAATGCTCAAAATCGCTTAGTGCACTTTTCCAGAATAGAAGAAGAACTACGAGAAGCCCCTACACTATTTCGTTCTTTTATTCGTGGTTACTCGGGCATCTAACCTTCAAAATATTTCCTAAATTTAGCCGTAACGGTTAATTTTGAAGTTCTGCCTGCCTTTTGGGTCTTTACAAATTCATTTTCAACCAATTCGCGAACGTCATCGTAAATTTGTGGGCCAATTTTTTTAACAAGTTCAGATTTCAATATTCCGTCATGTTTGGAAATAAATGCTAAAGTTCTAAGTGCATGTTTACTAAGCGCACTGTCCTGTGCAAACTGTTTTACGCGTACTAAATACTGATTTCTCACGCGCATTCCATATTTATTTTCAATTTGAATTATTTCTATTGCGCTTGCTTTTTCATCGTATTCTTTCTTAAGTTCTTGCATTAGATTTTGCAGGTACCCCATTGCACCTATCCCTGTTAATTTTCTTAGTTCTTCAAGGGATAGTTCTCGCCCTGATAAAAATAAGGCAGCTTCAACTACTCTTTTTTCGGAGAGTTCTACGATTGGGTTAGCCCCAGTTAGTGTTGTTTGCATTCTCTGTTTTTCAATCTGGGTTTGTTCCTGGATTTCTTTGTCTTCATCCTGTTTATCTCCCTGCTCAAGTTCATCTGATCCAGTCTCGGTTTCTATATCTTCTGTTTCTTCTAAGTTCTCCTCTTTATCTTCTAGAGTTTGTTCGCTTGTTTCTTCGCTAATTTCTTCTTCGCCTTCCATGAAAATTACCCTTGATTATCCTTTAGTGTACTTTTTTAACTGTTTTGTAAAATCAATCTTATCTGATTTTTTTATTTTTCCTTTTATTATGTCCAGCATAAATTTTATACTGCTTTCTATGTTTCTTTTTCCAGTGTCTATGTCATAAATTTTTGATTTGTAATTATCTAGTGCTTTTTGTGTGCAATAATCAAGCATTTCACAAAGTAGATTGTCATCTATTTTCTGATTAGAGTATCCTCTTTTTTGCATTCTTCTTTTTAATAATCCGGGTTCGGTTCTAAGTACAAAAACAATGTTCGCAGGAAGACTAATCTCACATAATAAGTGATTTTCAATTATTATATCCTTTCCGTTCTTATTTTTTTCTTTAATTATTTGAAGTAGTTTTCTTCTTAGTTTCAATACGTCTACTTCTTTATCTTTCGTGATTTTTTTCACATCTATTAGTTCGTAGCCTAGTCTTTTTGTAAGTACCTTAGCAATAGTTGACTTTCCTGTTGCAGGAGTTCCTGTTATTATAATTAATTTTTCAGTACTCATAATATTTTTCATGTTTTAACCTGCACTTTCAATTATTTCTTTAAATAAAAAATAACTCTGCAATCCGCTTATTCTTACGATATAATAATTTCCTTCTATTCTAGTTTCTATAGCGTTGTATGCCTGCGGAGAATTGTAATAAATTTGATTGTCTATAGCTTTTTTTACTACTATTTGCTTATTTTTATCAAAGTAAATTTCGATTGTTGGAGTTCCTTTAATTCCAATTGATTGTCCATAAATTAAATCATTTTCAATTTTTTGAAGAGTTTGGTTATTATCATAGCAATTGCTAAATTTATTTATGTCCAAGTTAAGTAGTCCTGCATATTTTTTGAATATGTTATCTGCTGCCCTTGGAACTACAATAATCCATTCTGAAGATCTGTCGTATAATAAATTATGCATTTGCCAAAATTCTCCCTGTTCGTTTGCACATCTGGCTGCCTTTGCAGATTGTAGTGCCTTATCATGAAAATCAAGCGGAAAATCCTTATAATATATTACTACTTTGTTCAGGCTCACATAGTTTCTTATTATTAGTTTTTCCACATCGCTATAATACGAATTACAAAAAGGACACTGAAAATCGCTAAAAACTACTATTTTTATAGGGGCATTTACATTGCCTAAATATATTGCATTTTTGTCATCAAAAAGACCATTACCGTCGGAATAATTTAAAGTAAAGTTTTCAGAATAGTTATCTGTTTGGTTAAACTTATTTTGACTTGGTTTAGATAATAAAATCATCGTTCCTAAGAATAAAACCTCCAAGATAATTAGAAATATTATTGCATATATTAATTTTGTACCTATTGACATTATCTCTTCTTTAGTAGTTTTGGTTCTGCCTAAGTTTGGCTCTTGCAACTGTTTCTTTTTTATTTTTGAATTTTTATCTGTCATAGCTATAAAACCTTTGCTAATTTTGAAAGATAATTTTTTGCAAAAACTAATGCAGATTTACCCTTTTCGCTAAGTATGTAATATTTTCTTCTTTCTTCGAAAGCTGATTCTATAAGTTTCTCTTCTTCAAGTTTATATAAGACTACATATATCATTATTTTATTTGGTTTAAATGAAAATTTTTCTTCAATTTCACTATCAAGTGCATAAGCATATGCCTTTTTTCTGGCTTTTATTATTGAAAGTATTGCAAGCCATATGTTACCGTAGCTAAGTGAGTGAACAAGTCTTCTGATTGTTTTTAAGTCATACTCTTTTTCAAGTTTTATTTCATTTGTGCCCTTACCTTTGATTCGCATGCAATTCTTATTGGTGTTAAATTTAAAAAGCTGCTATGGTATAGATTTCCATTCGGTATAGTTGAAGGTAAATTCAATGACTTTAAAATTATTTTTAGTTCTATCTGTTTTAGCTATTTTCTCCACCTTGTCTTTTGCAACTATTAATCTTGATGATTTTTTCTTTAGTTTGCCACTTATAATAATTATCGTTGTCATATCTTTTGCTCTTCTATATATGCTAAGCCAGATGATTAATTCTCCTGCATTAAATGCTTGGGTAAAAACAGAAATCAGGGAACTTATAATTGGTGCGATACTTTTTGGGATCGTATATGTCCTCTTTTTTAGTCCAAGTGTGCTAGGAACCGGAAAGGATATTTTTGGTATAATTATTGGTAAACCAAATTACGGTTCTGATGCTTCAGCATTTCTTTCTACAATGATTAATACTTATGCAAAGCAAGCATACATTGACGATCTTAAGGCATCTTATTTGATTGGTTTACAGTCTGCTTATTCAACATCGCTCGCAGCGAGTTTGTTTATAATTGGGTTTAACACCGGAGGAACTCCTTACTCTGGTTACAGCGCATTTTCAACATTCTTAAGTCAGGCAACATACGGTCTTACAAATGTAATTTTCATTTATTCTGCTTTAGCCGTTTTACTGGATTTCTTCCTATTTTCAATCCCAAAACTAATTTTTGTAGCATTTGCATTTAGGTTCATTCCATTTACGCGGCAGATGGGAAATACGCTAATCGCGATTATGCTTGCTGCTTATGTAGTTTTCCCATTCTCAATATTACTAGTCCAGGAACTTCATACATTAATAAGCCCATTTCCAACTCCAACAATTACGCGATTTAATGAGTTTGAATTTGGCCTTCCAGCAGGAATGAGTTTTGTTTGCAGTAAAACCACCGGAATTCCAATACGATTTATGCTTGCATTTTTTGGTGAAATCGGTTTCTCACTAGGCCCGTGTATTATTGTAGGTATCGCAACACTTGGTTATGGTTTTTGGCCATGCTTTTTGAATTTGGCAGACTGGGTTTTTCCGCTTGTAACCTCTATTGCCAGTCTTTACTTTAATGCTCAGGTTGCGCTCTCGACATTTTCCGTAAGTGATAATTCCGATGTAATATTTGCGATACTAAAACCATTTTTAATGGCAGTTAATAATCTGGTTGTAATTACTTATCTTGATCTGATAATCATTTCAACTTTGACTTATATCAGTGCAAAGAGTTTCTCCGCGGCATTAGGAGGGGAATATTTCTTACCCGCAGTTTCGAGGCTGGTCTAATGTCTTGCTTATGTGATTCTGCTTACTTAGAAAAAAATATGATCGCTTCAGCAAGTGACAAATTGCACAACAAAAAATTCATCTTTTTAATCGCGTTCTTTATATTCTCGATCTTGCCAAATCTGTCTTTTGCAGATGGCTTAACTTCATGCAGTTTAAACTACATTGATATTGCAAATAGTGGGATGGGCGCTTACATAGGCGTATCATTTATGCTTATGGTCATTTTACTTATTTTAGCATATCTATTTGGTACGATGACACAAAATGCAAATCTTCTTGCATTCTACAAAGATGAGCTTTATCATGTATTATTTTCAGCAATACTCTTAGTGTGCATAAGCGGCATATTCTACTTTTCATGCGTTTCACTAAGTGCGTTTTTAGATTTTACACTTACCCAGCTTGGATCAAGCGCTTGTTATAGCGGTGTCGAAGCCCCTTCTACTGTTGCAAGTTGCTATTTTTCAGGTATCGAAGTCAGACTTAGAACATTTGTTTCACAAGGGATAAAACAAAGCCTGCAAAATGAGATGGAATCAACTGTAATGCTTATGATAAATAATCCTATTACTGGTTCGACATATATGCCATTAACTGCATACAAAAAAGCATATGCATCTCAATTTGACATGGTTGTAAATAGCTTTGTCATGCCTGCTTTAGTGAGTATTACTATGCAAAAAACATTGATCAAAATTTCTTCCGCTCTAGTTCCGTGGCTCGTTGCTATAGCATTTTTTTTAAGGGTGTTTATGCCAACAAGACAAATGGGAAATATGCTTATTGCAGTTGGTCTTGCGCTTTATATTGTTCTTCCGACAATGTACGCAGTAAACGGTGCGATGGACGAATTGATATTTAAAGATTGCAATAGTTATAGGAGTTTAGTGGCGGATGAAGTTATGGGTGGAATTACACGAAGTGTTACTGGAACTGGTCCAAATCAGCAAGTGCAACCAGTTGTTGATGCATCAGCATGCACTTCAAACACGAGCTTTTGGATAATCGCGAGCAGCATGCCACAGGCATTTTTCCTGCCAAATTTAACTCTCGCTCTTGTAATTACCTTTATCGCAGGTATAAATAAAGCACTAAAAACAATTGGTTGACATGAAAAAAATATTACTACTGTTATTAATTTCATTTGTGCTCTTTGCGAGTTTTACTTATGCTTTAGCTCCATCCGCAAATGTTGCAGCAGTAGATAGAGCAACTTCCAATTCTTCATTTGATCTGTTAAAAGACTGGCGTGCAATATCTCTAGCTGTAACAATGCTTGTAATTGTAATAATCGCAATCGCTTACGCTGTTGGACATGGGTTTGAAATTCCTGAATTAAAAGCATGGGCTGCAACAGAGCTCGCTCAGGCGGTCGCCACTATATTAATTATTGTTGCATTTGTAGGAGTAATTACTTTTCTTGACGGCATAACCGTTCAGATTATACAAAATTCCAATTTGCCATTTACATGTACTAATTCACAAAATTGCGCAGTACTAACCGCAACCAGCTATTTAGATAGTTTAATCGATGTTGCAAATTCACAGGTGCTTGACCGGATAAAAGACAGCATTACAGCAGGCAGGACTGCCGGGTATAGGGGAGGAATGTATGCGACACAACTTATTTTTCCAATTCCATTATTACAAATATCCGCTTCAGGGTCTGCTGCAGCAGGTTATGTTTTAGACCTAGAGCGAAATATGCTTCTTATTGAAAACCTTGGAAACCTAATCTCTATTCTTTCATCACAGCGATTTTTTATTTCACAGATTTCATACAATGTTGCTCCAGTAATTCTTGTACTTGGTATAATTGCGCGTTCATTCTTTTTTACAAGAAAATTAGGTGGGCTTCTAATTGCGATGGCAATAGGTATTATGTATGTACTTCCGCTTATGTATGTTGCCAATTGGATTACACTAAATATTACTCTTTTTGGAGATTCTATAATTACACCTGTTGCGCAGGATTGTCCCTTGTCATGTACTATTCTCCCGCCAAAGTTCTATTCTGGCAATCAGCCAATACAATCCAAAACAAATCTCCTTGGTTTTTATGGGATAACTACAAACCCGGCAGTTAATCAAATAAATCCCGCCATTGCTATCGCTACGCAAACTCAGTTAAATCAAATGCAGGATTTAGAAGACGGATATTTGCAAACATTAACAATTAATGGCCGAACTGCTTATTCATGTGAAGTCGCAGCAGGCGGACCAGTTACACCAAAACAGCCTATTTTTAATGGTGTTGTTACTGGAGGTTTGCAAGATGTTATATCTGATAATTCTGATAATTCTGATAATTCTGATACTTTTTCCTCTAATAAAAAAGTTGCATTATTTATTCCAGGAGGTTCTGGAACAGGAGGCAGCGGATCGGGAGGTTCAGGAAACAGCAATCCATGCGGACAATGTCCTTCTAATCAAATTTGTGATAGTTCTGGGTCGCGTCCAGTTTGTGTTCCAGACCCAACTCCAAGTGGTTCTGGTATCGGTAGTTCTGGTTATTGTCCATACGCATGCAGGGAATTACCTTACCCATACAATCAACAATGTACGGGGGTCGTAGAAATAAATAATAAAAACCAAACTGCAGCACAGACAAGAACTGCATGCAGCAATTTACCTGTGGTTTGTAAAGTAATCCGTTATGTAAATCCTAAAAATCCTTACTTTGATAATGATGGAATTCCAAACACTGCTGATGATTATGTACTTGATCAATATTCTCCAAACTATCAAAGACCTGCTGGTGTTGCAGCAACTTCTTTAGTTGTACCAACATGTCCAGTGCAATGCCGAACAACTCCTCCTTTAGCAAATAACTGTATTAATAGTCAATCTGCTTCGATTACATTTAACGGTCAAACCAGAACTTATAACGGGCAATGTACTTCTGCACAAACCTTCTGTTTGTTTACGGAAAAAGCTAATGGAGTAATTCTAGGAAATGCCCCGACTGCATGCAAAACTCCTCAGGCATCACCAGCGCAAATGGCAAATAATTTGGCATGCGTTTCCAGTTTAGTCGCAACACAATCATGTAAATATGTAATCCCTGGAGAAAGTTTAACTGATAGTGGCATATGCGATAAATGTATTTTTGTTCCTAAAGAATTTACTTTTGATCCGCCTATTTATCAGGACTGTTCAGCAAGGTGCGGTCAAGGCAATGCCGGTCCTCCATTAATTAATCCAGCAGAATTTTCAAGAAGAACACAGCAGTGGATGGTTGGCAGACCGGAAATTGTTTCAGTTTCAGCGCTCATGTTCCCAGCTTATGTTTTGCCACTACTCGACATACTTGTAGTTTTAATGTTTATCCGTTCATTTTCATCAATCTTGGGTGGAGATATTGAAATCCCGGGATTAGCTAAAATATTATAATTGATAAATGGTTTATGTGAACCTCTATGAAAAAATTAAATTTATTTGCTTTCATTTTTGCGTTTGTTGCAATGCTCGCAATATCTACAGTTAGTTTTGCCGCCCCTCCTGCACCAAACCAATTTGACGCAAGCGGTAATTGGGTATCTACTGCTGCAATTGCCTTAATCGCAAGTGCTGCACTACTCGCCCTTATTTACATGGTCGGGCATGGGTTTGAAATAAACGAACTAAAAATGCTTGCAAACGAGGAGCTTTATCAGCTTGTTGTTACAATCGTAATCATCGGACTTCTTCTAGGAAGTACGAGTATACTAAATTCATTCTCATCAACATTTGCCCCAAGCGGTGCTACTAATTTTCAGGATGCTGCAATTTCTGCAGTACGAGCGAATCTTGCTGATCATCAGAGCATATATAATAATCTTAAGTCATTTAGTGTAGAGCTTGGAAAAGAATCTTCAAAAAGTTATTTTTGCAGTTTGCAAGGTGTAGGATTTTATGTAAGTCCTTGCAGTGCATTTAGCTCAATTTCGCCATCAGTTTCGCTCGCATTTCAAATTTTATCAGCTTCAATAGCTGAGTTAAATTCCCTTGACACTTTACTTAACTTTGCTAAAACTTATGGTTTTGCTGTTCTGCTTCCATTTGGAATTTTACTTCGGACATTAAAATTTACTCGGGGCGCAGGCGGATTATTTTTAGGTCTTGCAGTTTCACTTTACATTGTTCTCCCATTATTAGTTATTTTTATGGATGTCTTACTAAATCCAGCTACGGGTTATAATCCAACTGCATTTGGAATTCAGATACGTGCGCTTCCAATTCCGGAGTGCGATGAAACAAGTTTTGGCACGGTAACTGGAGGCATTTCCTATGATAATTACGATGCGGCAGTAGGTACATTCCAATCGCTTTTAAACAATGTCAAAACTTACATTTACTATGCCTTAGTTCGTGGGACAATGTTGCTTGTAGTTTCATTGTTAGGTTTCTTTTCCGCGTTTAGGGCAATTTCAAAAGTAGCAGGAGCTGAAGTTGATATATCCAGTTTGATGAGGATAAGTTAATGATTAGCAATGAGCATTGGGCAATGGGCATTGGGCAACGTACAGTTAGTTTCGTAGCCCACAGCTCAAGGCTCAAACGCCCAAGGCTCAAGGCAAAGTGATATTATGGTATTAGCAAACATCTGTGCGCAAGGCGCTCAAAGTACGGTTGCATCGTTCATCTATCCATTAGTATTATCTGTTTCAGTTTTCGCAGCAATCGTAATCGGTTTAGCATACATGTTAGGTCAGTCAATAAACAATCCAAAAGTTACACTCTGGGCTAAAACAGAAGCTGTGCAATTGGTCGTTTCTGCAATTGCCGCAGTAATTATTTTACAATCCGTGGGTGTATTTTGTACAATTGATGCGATGTCAATTTATCAACTTTTTAATGTCCCGCCCCCACAAATTCCGCAGGTAGCTGGCCAGCCGCAGTCATCTATTTCGATTTATAATGCAGCAGAACTTTATCTTGTTACGGGAGGTTCTTACGTAAAAAGTGTAGCTGATAGCGCGAGGTATCATCTTGGCGGATATAATATGCTCCAGTCATTTGGAAGAAATCTTTGTCTTGGTAGTACTACTTCACCCGTTTCTGGATTTTTAAACATAATCTTTTGTCTTTATGGAAACGGAATAATTGGTGGCGGCAGTAGCAGTGCTGGAATTGGTACTGGCACAAGTATACGTCCTGATTCTGGATACGGGTTTCTTTCAGCGGCAGTTGGTTTTGCATTTAACTCTGCACTGTTTTCTTACGTTTCTATTTTGAACTATTTATTTATTTTTAAATATATTTTTAGCGGGTTTGTTTTATTCTTTTTGCCACTAGGTATTTTCTTTAGATCATTTCCATACCTAAGAGGATTTGGTTCATTATTGATGTCTGTTTCAATTGCGTTTCTGTTTGTTTATCCACTGATGCTTGCGTTCTTTTACATTGATATTGGAGCAACAAATTCGATACTCGCTCCAAAGAATTCTCCAGCTTTATTATACTCATCTGATTCGCCAGGAAAAGTAGGGATTGCAGCAGTTACTGGTTTTAAAAATAGCATTTATGATGATGTGTTTGACAAACCCTCTTCAAATAATGGTGAACAAAGTTTCGAAGTTCTTAAGTTAACAGGAAATGCATTTTTAGTTGGGGTTTTTATTCCAAGTTTAGCTCTTTTAAGTGCAGCTGCAGCAGTTTCTTATATTAACAGATTCCTAGGTGAAGAAGTAGATTTAAGTAGGATAGTTCAGATAGTTTAGCAATTATAATATGTGATTTATCTATGCCAAATCCAATTTGTTCCGGTTTCATGTGCAATTTCGAACCTTCTATGCTTGGGGGTTTAGCTCCCGATATGCAATGGTTTGTAATTGCCTTAACTGCCTCAATATTAATTGTAATAATTCACGCAACAATACTCGCATTTTCACGTGCGCTTAATATGAATGAACTAGAACGCTATGCAAAATCAGAAATTTTAAATGCGGTTGCCACTTCTTTAATGGTAATATTTTTAGTTTCAACACTTGGTGCTATGGAGAGTTTTGCACTAAACTCTTTTCTTGGGTGCGGTCCTGGTGGAACTAATTGCCCAACATTAACTTGCGGGGGATCACCAGTACAAATTAGTGACCTTAAATCATCAGTTGATTTACTTAAGTGCAGACTTAGTGATAAGGCCGCTGGTTTTGCGCAAGTTCAACAACAGATTATACAAACTTCGGTAAGTGGAAATCCATTTAGTGTTTTTAACAGATTACAATTCTATCTGGGACTAATGGGTGTGCCAATATTTTCCGGACAATACGTTACTGCATGGTTTAAGGAAGCAGAAACATATCGTTTACTTAATAGTTTTATTACTACATTTTTAATTGGTTCAAATACTTTAATTGTAGCTGCTGAATACGTAAAAAATAACATGCTTTCATTCTATCTTCCAGTTGGACTGCTACTAAGGGCATTTCCTTATACAAGAGGCATAGGTGCATTCTTTATTGCACTAGCTTTAGGGATGTACTTTGTTTATCCTGTTTTATACATAATAACTGATCCTGGGTTTGTAAAACCCAGTTACACTCCTTCACAAGCTCCTCCAGCTAGTGGCCTTTGTTACCCAACATTTAGTTCAATTAGTTTTGCGGTTTCTTCACAAAATACTCTTTCCCCATCAGGTGGCAGTACTGATTTATCTGCTAGTGCGCTTGCTAGTGATTTATCTCAGGTTTACACATCATTATTACTTCAGCCGTTTATTGTATTTGCCATGACAATGGTGTTTGTCAGATACGCAACATACATTTTTGGTGGCGAGCCAGCCGATATTTTAAGAGCAGTTGCAAAAGTGGTTTAATATGAAAAAATCAAATAAAAATAATTTGAAGGAAATCAGTTTAAGGTGTTAAAATGCAGAACAATCCTTCACTATTAAGTACAGGTAAAATAAAAAACAAAATCTATATGGTAAGAGATAAACAAGTAATGCTTGATTCTGACCTTGCAGAACTTTATAATGTCCCGACTAAAGTATTAAATCAAGCGGTTAAGAGAAGCATCCAAAGATTTCCTATAGATTTTATGTTCCAAATATCAAAAAATGAATTTGAAGGTTTGAAGTCACAATTTGTGACCTCAAGTTGGGGTGGTAGAAGAAATTTACCATACGCTTTTACAGAACAAGGGGTAGCTATGCTATCTGGAGTTTTGAAAAGTGATACTGCAATAAGGATAAGTATTGAAATAATAAACGCATTTATTCGAATGAGAAAATTTATGTTCTCAAATGCCAACATATTTTATAGATTGGACATTGTGGAAAAAAAGCAAATAGAACATGATCAAAAATTTGATCAGGTATTTGACGCAATACAAAGTAAAGATATCAAACCTGAAAAAGGAATATTTTTCGATGGACAGATATTTGACGCATACAAATTTCTTTCAGATTTAATTAGAACTGCTCAAACATCTTTGGTTCTAGTTGACAATTATATCGATGATTCAGTTTTGACGCTTTTTAGCAAGAGAAATAAAAATGTACAAGTTACAATATTTACTAAAGAGATTTCTAAACAATTACATCTTGACTTAACTAAATACAATTCACAGTATCCAATTATTAAAGTAGTAGAGTTTAATCAGTCTCATGATCGGTTCCTTATAATTGATAATAAAGAAGTTTACCATATCGGTGCTTCACTAAAAGATTTGGGTAAAAAATGGTTTGCATTTTCAAAGTTTGACAAAGACGTACTTAATATACTTGATAAGCTGGCGATAAAATGAAAAACATAAATTTTGGTTTATTTACGATACTCGGAATTCTTCTTTTCGTATTCATTAGCGGTTGCACTGTAAAACAAAATGCAACAATTGGCTGTTGTGTAATTGATACAACTAACCCAAACAGTCCAACTTGTAAAAGCTTAAAAGGAACTACATCTGCAGGAATTGCTTTAGTTAATACTAATTCATGCAATACAAATCTTGGAACTTGTAACATTACTATTGGTATTACGCCTCAAACAGGATCGCAATCCGGAGTTAATACTCAGGATAATAATTATCAAACCACAACAGTAAATGCGCCAATATGTTCTAATCGTGCATTTACCTGTATTTCCGATAGTTGTTTTGCACAAGTCTGCGGTCCATTTAAGTATCAGCCACAACCCGTTCCAAGTTTAAGCGATACAGTTACATTTAGTAAATCGGGCAGTTCAAGTTATTCATTTAATTCAAATCGTGCGCCACTTTCAATAAATCTTTACGGGACAACGTGTTTAGTAGTTCCTGCAAATGAAACTTTAAAAAACGTTCTTGAAAACTCTAAAGGAAGCGCAGTAAACATTTTTAGGTTTGGAATTGGTAACACTTTTGAAGAATTTGAAACCTACAGATACTTGTTCCCATTTACTGATACTGCATGCAATATTAATACATTTTCAACAAATGTAAAAGACCGTTACTTAAATTACATGCTTAGTCCAACTGAATTCCAGAACATGAAAAGTGATTCTGGACGGCTAAGCGGATCTGGGTGGCGTAATACTGGAACTGGCGGTGCTCCGGTGCAAGTAACATATCCATGGCAAAGAGTTGCAACAGATAATTTCTGCCCCCAGACAACTGTTTCTCCATTTTTAGGTTCAATAAATAACTTCAAAGGAAGCGATGGAATAAATTATAAATTCAATTCATCAGTCTGGAGTTCTGTTTACCAGCCAAGTATAAGAAACCCCCCTACACAATCTCCCCCATCTACATTTTCGCGAGCACTTGATAAAACATTTTACCGGAATTTCCTTCCATTAATTTACGAAGATGATATGGCTCAAGGAATAACCAGCGCGTCTGGCCCAGTCCCAGCTCCATTTGAATGCTCAAGTCCAATTGAATGCAGTTCTGGATATTGTAATTTCGTTGATTATAGCCGGAATCTATGCAAGAAAACTTCGGGTAGTTCTACTACCTGGGTTGAATGCGGATGCAATTCTTTAGGTCTATCCTGCTTTGGAGGAACAACAACATTTAGTTACCTTCCTGGTGTTGGAAAACCAAATTCTGCAGCTGATTTGAATGCTTATATTAATGCATATACGAGTGCGAACTTAAACGATCCTAATTCGCAGCCACAAGATTTCTATTCTAAAAATAATCCTATTCTTACACTTAACTATGCTGGTGTTCAGCCTAGTTGCAGTGGTTTTCTTACTAGTTTAGTAGCTGGTGTACAAATAGTTGAAGATCAAGGAACATGTGTTATTGCAGATGATGGGATTGCAACTTGTACGCTTAGCGCTGGTTATAATGGAAATGATGAACAAACAGAAAGTCTCACTTCAAGAGGCCCGGCAACAGTCCGTGTAAAAAATCTCAATTCGTTTTCTTTCCCAAAAGGAATCCAATTATTTGGTGAAATTAAAACGGGCGGTTATGTTGGTTATACTCTTTTATCTGAGCAACAATTGCAAGCTAGCGATTTTGGACGAAGATGCGGACCACTAACTAACGGAGTAGATTATGTGATTAAGCAACCAAACAAGATACAGTACGGTAGGAATACTGGTCAACCATCAGATTACGAAGAACCTGATAGCAATGGCCCAGTTAGTAATGCATATGCTGTTGGGACAATAATTCGGCCGCCACCAGCACAAGAAACATCGCCTCCTGCATGGCTTAATAGTGATGATAGTACTTTTGCGGATGTTATTCTATTTACAGGAGCGCAAAGCCTAAAAACTTCACCAAGTAGTTGCGATGATGAAGGGGGATGGGATCATTATATTTATGCTCAACAATATATTTTCTTAAAAGCAAATAATGGTAAAATCGGGACATGTGATTTAGACTCTAATTCTCCAGGTTTGCCTGTTACAAAATCATTTGGCTGGTGCGAAGCATGCAGTTATGCGACGCTTTCTAAACAAATTGTGACTTCATCTGCTGCAGCTTATAATCCCTCTGCAATTACCTACAGCAGGAATTTTGAAAATCCCCAAACGCAGACAAAAGTTACTCCTCTTCTTTCGAATGGAAATCCAACCAAGTATCGGTCAGCAGTAAGTAATCCTGTTGAACCATATCTGGAGCAAAAGCAGGATAAATATTTGCAAGAAGGAGTTCTTCCTGTTTTTGATTTGTCTGATCAAGGCAATTGGGTTTCTAAAACCGCAATGTTAAATCCGCAAGATCCTTCGCAGTCAGCTTCTGACGGTGCTTTGATATCTGCGAATTTATTTAGTAATTATATGGATGCATACCCCTACATAAAAAATAATGTCGGACCTTCCATGGTTATTGTTGGGAATATAAGTCTTAGTCAACTTTCCGGTTCAAGTTTACCCTCTTCAATCGTTTTTAGACAAGTAAGAAGACCAAGCGCTCAAACTATTTATGATTTACAAGTTGAGGGTGTTGGGCCAAATTTCATCTTTGATGAAACCCGCAATACTGTATCTAATCCCAACCCACCCGTAGATACCAGGTCATCAACCCAAATAGAAAACATTCCTGTAGGAAATTATATTTATAAAATACAGGTTGATAAATCAGTTACAGTTGTTCCATGTCTATCTGGCCCTCCAAAACCGTATACTGAATCTTTTAATGTCCAAATAAACATTTTAGATCTTAATAATAACCAAGTTTCACCTACAATAAATCGTCCAATTCCAGTTAGTATACCTAACAATTGCCCAATTGTTGCCCTAACTGGTCCATCAACTACTGTGCAAATCCCAGTTGTTCCGTTCTTAACTATATTTAAAGAAAGAATTGATTCAGCAAAGTTAGCCTGCTCAAAATGCTTACTTGGTTTTAGAATTTTAAATAATAATTTGCAAGGGTCGACTAGAAGAGTTGCTGATATTGCAACTTTAAACGCAGTCGATGCATACGATCTTAGTCAAAAATCAGATACAACTAAAACAATCCTGGACAAAATTGATTTTGTCGCATACAGTTTCTATCCGGATGAATACACGCAGGAAGATAATAGTTTATGTGGAAGTACTGCAAACAATCAAAATATAATTTCACAGTTAGAAAATCTTTCAAGGACTACGCTTTACGATTCTGGCAAGCTTTCACTTATAAGCGACTTTTCAATAAACTCTGCTGATTCGCTTTGCTGGAGCGATGCACAAAAACAAAACTTTATTTCTTATATGCTAACAAAACAAAGAACGCTTTCAAGTGCGGGATTAATGGGTGTAATATATTCTGATGTTTCCGGATTAAAATCAGGCGGGACACCTTATACAAACACAAATGCATTTTGTGATCTTAATTCGGGTAGTAAATCATTTGTTGCTGACCCTCCTGTTACTGTTTATACTAAAATTTATACTAGTCCATCTGTTACTTGTGAAGAATGCAATGAATTAGATTACACACTTGGAAAATGCAATTCTGCTGATACTAGTCCTGTTCCAAGAAGCGAATTATGCGATAACAATGTTGCCTGTACTTTGCCAAATAGTGCTACACGAAGTCCTACAACACAATTTAAATGTCCTGAAAAAACAATTCCAGACCCATGCGTTCCATGTTCGAGTGTTCAAAATAGTTTAGATTGTAAAATCTATAGAAGCGATGGAACTGTTAATCAGGTACCTTATGACATTAATACACTTAATGATTTATCCGCAGATGTTATCGCAAGTATTCCTCGTCAAACAAACAGTGTTTGCTGTCTTTTAGAAACTAATTCGCAAGCTAGCTCGGGTGCAGCTGGGGGAGTTCAACAACCAGCTACCCGAAGCTATACTTATGTAAAACAAACTGCTGCTGGAAGAAACGTTGCGCCAATTGTTTTTTCAGTTTCTGGAGACCCGGCTGATGATTGCGGTATTCCGGATTCAAGTAGTATCGGTTCTAATATCTGCGGTTCTGCAACTCCAATTAAAAATTATCAGATAAGTTGTACTCTTGTTGATAATAGTGCAGTTGTAAATCCATTAGCTGGCGGGAGTGGAACGGGTGTTATTAATCCGGCTGGGGGCGGAAGCCCACCTACTCCTGGCCCAGGCGGTGGAGGGGGAATAATTTCTCCGGGTGCTGGCGGAAGCGGAGGTAGCAGTGGAAATGCTGGTGGAAGTGGAGGGAACTAAATTTATATTCTTTTAGTTTGATAACTTTACAATCTTATAATCTTATCTTAGGAATTACTTAAGAGGTGCGTTGATAATGACTAGAAACTTAGTTCATTTTGGTATAAATAATACTAAGAGAGCAGAAATAGTGAGTCGTTCAGAATCAAATTCGCCTAATTTTAGAATTAAATCCGTTTTAAGAAAACTTGCTCTTGCGTCAAAATTAGCCGTAGCAACTATTTTTGGTATTTCTGCAATATCCGCATGTAGTGAAACTCCTGCCAATTCTTCAATGAACGATCCTAAAGATGGTTCACAACAAAACATAGATGCCGCAATAAATGATGGGTCACAAAGCAAGGATGCAATCTCAATTGACAGATATTTAGATGGCCAGCAAGCAATCGATAGTAATCCGAACGATAGACAAATTTCTATTGATGGCAGTCAATCTAATGATCTCAATAATTCTTGGCCGCTTTCTTTTAATTTTTGCCATAATGTAACTGTTACTAACCCATCTAATAATCCAACCCTCGAGATCTTAGCCATGGATATTCTCGCAGCGAATTTCACACAGACAAAAGCAGATATGGCTGATATGCAAATGCATCCTGGAACGTGCGCAAACCCCGATACATCTAGACAAATGCCCATATCACCCGAACTTTTTGCGCCAAATCAGTTAAGAGATGACAATGGTAATTATAAAATATGGTTCAGATTTAATTTACTTTCTTTCGATTTTCCAGTATCTCTAGCCATATACCATGGTGACCCCTTAGTAAACAATAATGTACGTCCTAGCTCTGTTTTCGTAAATTTATATGCAGCAGCTAATGGTATAAACTGGACTTCCATTCTAGGAACATCTATATTACCCTGTGCTAATGATAATACTGCTCGTACCTGCTTTTCTGGGCGCATAAGTGTGCTTTCCACCCCTATTAATCCTAACTTAAATGGTAGAATTCTTGAAGCAAGAACTTTTGGCATGAATGGAAGTTCGATGATCTTTGGCATAAGTGATTTTGGGGGTGGATATACTTATGACGCAGGATACGCATCCAGTATTTTTGTAATAGGTAATTCTCTACAGGCAAGCGATGGCACTGGAATTTCAATGCAAAGCGGGTTACAAAGACCTCAAAATGCATGGACTCTAACAAGTATTGCGTTTCCCAATAATGCTATGGTTCAGGCAACTGACGAAAATAGTAATCTAGTTAGTATATCCTCAAATCTGCCTCGCCCCTCAAATGGAATAACGCGTCCTAATCAAATGATTTTTATTGCTGAACCTCAAAGCTCTGGTGGGCAGCAAGGATCCTTTCTTTACGTAAGGAGTAGGTTCATATCCTCTGCCTCAGTAAGCGTGGGTCCAGAACTAACAAAATAGTAACTGTATTCCAGTAACTGGAATGTTTATTTTATTTAACTTTCAAAGAATTATTTATTTCCTTTAATTTGTCTATATAATATTGTTCTGATTCGTATGAAAATCTAAACTTTCCCTCGCTTTCTAAAAATCTGCTTGCTTCAATTACCCACTGCCGTAATTTAATAAAATAAGTTGTATCTTGGATTGTCTCGCCATCTTTTAGATAAGGTTTAGTATTATTGATAAAAACAATTCCTATCGATCTTAACTCTAATTCGCTTAATCTTTTATTTGTTCCATCACGTACTATTTCTAAAGGACAAGAATAAATTCCATACATTAAATCTGGTATAGCTGGTTTTACTAATTGTGTTCCATCTGCCAGTAACATCTCATCATAAGTCCAAGCTCCAACTCCCCATTTTAATTTTGGATTTCCTCCCCATATTACGTGCGCATTGTTTGCCATGTTTCCGTTACCATCTGTGTTTAATCTTCTGATAAATTCAGAGTCATTAATACTCATCGGTGCAGAAAGTGCCTTAGGCGTTCCAGATTCAAATGGGTGCACATGACCACTATTAACATTGTCGCAATCTCTATATCCAATTCGTGTTTCACCACCTTTTCCAAGTCTTACTTCTAAGATTTTTGGATAAATAATACTTCCTGTTTTTGGATCATATTTCTTTTCAAAAATAAAGCCAGTTTCGTTTGGAATATTTTTTGTAGCTTCCCGGATTACTGATTCAGCAAGCGTCTGGCAAATAATCACTCTTCTGATTGCTCGTACTGAGTATGCTGCTCTTCTAGCTATCGGAATTAATGTTCTTAGATATAAGTTGTCTGACATAATAAATCAGCATTACGCCACAGCAAATAATGGCGGTATTCGCATTTCAATAATAATTGCTTGTGCTTTTTTCTTCCCTTCTTCTCCTTTTTCGCTTAGTCTTTGCAGAATTCTATGTGTGAGTTCTCCTCTTTTATTTATTATGCTTAAAGTCCAGCCTGCTACTTCAAGATCCTCTTCTGTGCCTTTTTGGAGAATTAATTCTGCTGTTCTTTTTACTGCTTCTTTATCATCAAACTCTTTGTAAACATACATGCTTAATGCCGGATAATTATCTTCTAATTCTGCAGCTTTCTTTAATAATTTTTGAGCAGTCAACATGTCCTTATTTTCTTTGTATTTTTTACCTAGGTATATTGCTAAATTTGCATAAATTATTTTAGCTTCTTCTACGCATCCTCTTTCTAAAAGGATTTCTGCACAAGAAAATGCTTTTTCGAAATCTACATTTTCATAAATCTTTGCTGCAAATATAATTGCTTCATCTGTACCTAATTCAAATGCCACATCCGCGCATTTTTGTTTGTAATTCCAGTAACTAGATTTAAGATATGAAAAATTTACGTTTCCTAAAAATTCGGCAGCTTCTTTTATCTTTTCTAAATCTTTTCCTGCTTCGTTTAAACGTACAGCAAACTCAACTAATTTTTCTTCCTCTACTTTTGTCAGTGCCTGTTTTTTTGTTTTCATGTATTCTAATAATTTTAATATTCCAGAGTTATCAATTATCTGGGGTAAAAATTTGTCCAAATCCCAGATTAAATCCAGCGTTGCTTTGTATTTATCATCTTCTGTTCTTCCATATTTTTCAATAACATGTATTACTCCTTCGATTGTACCAGTAGAAATTGCGTAAAAAAATCGTAAATTATTTGTTAATTTAATTGTGGAATCATCTTGCTCATACTTTCCAGTTGTGTCAAATCTTGCATAAAATTTAATTCTGTCTGATGCATCAACAAGTAGACCTCTGCATCTAACAACTTCTTCGTGCATTCCAAGTTTCTCATAAATTCTCATGCCAAAATATTCTTTTTCTCCTTTCTCTTCCATTTGTAAAAGTGACATCATTCCTCTTCCAATTCCTTCTGTGCCAACTTCTGCTGCTGACAAAAACATTCTGTGTTGTTGATGCGCTTCTGTCCATTCTGTTTCAGGTTTTGGACTTACTTTTATGCTTTGTTTCCCGCTTAAATGATCTGCAACAAGTTTTGCTGTGTTTGGACTTTCTTTAATAAGTGCCATTGCTGCCAAATATTTTCCATATGAACCAAATGATTCTAATCTATCACAAGGAGTGCGCATTTCTTGGCTCATACCGTCTATTGCGAGAACTCGGAGTTTGGCATAACTTGATTCGTTAGTGTCTCTTTGTTCTACATCTTTAACAAATGCCCTAGCTTCTTTTACAAGCCCGTTTTCTATAAGAACATCAACTGCTCGAATATGGCTAATTTCTCTTAGTTTTGTTGATAACTCAATTACTTCAAGTATCCTATGAACTCGAGCTGCAGCATCTACTTTACCTTCTGAATGATACGTTTCAAACGCTCTTCTGTAATCTCCTTTATCTTCAAAAGCTTTTCCAAAGTTGCGAGTAATAGTTCTTGTCATAATACTATTGCCTCAAACGAGTTTAAATAACTTTCTATCATCTTTTATAACATAATCTTTCAAATTATCAACTATTTTCACTTATTTAAAGCTTTAATAACATTTCGCTCCATTATAAATTTATGAATCCAATTTCAAGAGAACGAGTAATCATCGAAGCTTCAGCCCGCGTACTTACAAGTCGATATCACAAGGATTTACCATTTGAAAAAGCAGTCAATTTAGTAGAAAGAAATCGTGCTTTAGATAAACCGGCATTGTATGCTGGAGCAAATAAAAACATTGCAGATTTTCTTGCTACTGGGTGTAAAATGGGTGTTTTTGTAGATCCAATGTACTCTCAAACCCGTCCATCTTCTGGTCAAACTAATTTACAATTATTTTTAGAAAATTTTAGGTCTTCTCTTTCGATGATTGAAGGAGCAACAAATCCTACGATAAAGGAAGAAGGTAACATAAAAAAACGATCTGGAAAGTGGATTATGCGTTTTTATTTCCATAAAGAAGAACGAACTGTTGCTTGTTATGGCTCAAGTATAACTAGTCTTGGGGTTATGAGTGAGCCACCCGAATTAGAATCCGGAGTAACTCATTATACTACAGTTCATTTTCCTAGCGAGTGGAGAGAAAGTTTTACTCATCCGCATTTACTTTCTCTGGTTGTTCCTGGTGGTCATCTTGAAACATGGCATCCGCATACGGTACAACCAATGCTAGACTTATATAAATTTGAGCTATTACATAGAAACGGATCTAATGATCAAATTAAGGCAATGCACGGAGAGCTTACTGTTAATGGTGTTTCCCTTTACAATACACTTTTTGAATATGCTATTTTTAGGAAAAATGCGTAAAATATCGAAACATTTATAAATAAGTTTTGATATGAATTAATATGAAAAAGTAGGTTTAGGTGAATAATTTGTACGAACACGTATCTATAATCGGTGAAAGAGGTCAAATTACAATTCCAAAAGACATTCGGGAAGTTGAAGGACTTAAAGAAAAAGATAGAGTAATAATTAAAATTGAAGATAATAAAATAGTTATCGAAAAAATCACTACTGTTCAAAAGAAAAAACAAATTGAGTTACTAAAAGAAGGGTACAAGAAACTTGGTAAATTGTCCCTTGAAATAACAAAAGAATTTGAACATGCTGATAAAAGTGCAAACAGGTTTTTAGATGATTATTAAACGTGGCGATGTAATTCGAGCTGACCTTGAACCAGTAAAAGGTTCAGAACAAGGTAAAATTAGACCCTGTTTAGTAATCCAAAATGACATTGGTAATTCCTTTAGTACAACAACAATAATTGCTCCGCTTACATCACGGATCGAAAATGAAGATTATCCATTTGTAGTTTTTGTAAAAGCTGGTGAAGGTGGGCTCCCAAAAGATAGCCTAGTTTTACTTAATCAAATAAGAACTATTTCAATGGAGAATCGGATTTTAGATAAATTAGGTTCACTATCAAACGAGACGATGAAAAAAGTTGACAATGCTTTAAAAGTTAGTTTGTCTTTGGATTAATCAATTAATAGCAATCAACTTTGAGCCTTAAGCTGCGAATTCATATTTATTTGCTCATTGCCCAAAGCTCACTGCTCAATAGTTAATATCGCTACCTTTAAAAACCTAAAGCGAGTTTTCACTTTTTATGAATGCAAAATCAATCTTCTTCCTATTGTTTGTATGTTTTGTTAGTTTATCTGGTTTAGCTTTTTCTCTTCCACCTGCTCCAACAGGTGGCGCATCGGTAACTTCGTGCAATGTTTGTGAAGATTTATCTTCGTATCAATCTTCATACATGAATCTCATTCCTAATGAACAAACTTACAGCATTAATGTTGGGTTTTCTTCAGGAGCGCAGCGATTACCTGTTGGTAATGCACCAATAATGGTAAGAATAACGCCTCAGGCTGCAGGTGCGCAACAAGGCTCTGGAGTAAGTGCAAATGCAGGAAATGCTGGTGATGGTGGAATAACACAACAACCACAACAAAGGTTTGTTCGTATATATACTAATTCGCAAGGAATTGCAAATTTTGATTTTAGTACTTATAGTGATAGTTGTAATAATTACGAATTTTTCTATTGTTATTCTTCACGAAGTTGCGGGTTTGCAAATTGTTTGGCTGTTTTAGGAATTAATCCAACTACTTACGCAAGTGTCGATGCTGTTCCTCTAGCTCGAGGTGCAAGTGCTGCATCTGGAACACAAAGTCCGCTTAGGGTATTATCTTCGTCTGCTAAATATTCCTATTGTCCACCGCCTCCAGGATTAGGTACAAATGGTCAGGTTCCTGCATTTTGTCTTGCCTTAGTTTTAATTTTTGCATTACTTGGTGGTGCAATGTACGTTGGCGGAAGAAATCCGTTTATGATGTTCGATTTTAGCGCTCCAAGGTTAAGTAAACATATAAGGTACAGTGCAAGCGGAAGAAGTTTTAGTGTTGAGCCACTTAATGCGGCTAAGGCTGTTAGTACGGGAGCTAAACTTGCAACTAGTGCTGGACGAGATGATGTAAAAAAAGCTGAAAAAGGAAATCTTATTGGACAATTTAAGGGTCTAGCAGATAAAGTTAATATGGTACTTCCAACAGAACGAGGAAGTCAACTAAGGCAAAAAGCAAAAGATGCCAGAGAAGCTATGCGAACTGCTCCTACTGCTGATTCTTCTTCATCAATTTCAAACAGACTTGGAAGGTCGCTTGGTGATGCCGTTAATTTAGGTAAAGGAATGCCTATATTTTCAATTGGTGATAAAGCCAAATCTACTTTTGCTAGTGGCTTAGAGACAGGTGGAGACATATCAAAGAAACTTGGAATACCATCTATAGTTGGAAAATTTTTAGGAGTTGCAGGTGGTTTTCTTGGTGCATTTATCGCAGGAACATCAATCGGTATGCTCGTTTTAGATTTAGTTCGTTCAATGAAAGATGTTGGAAATGCATGGAACGCACATGGTAGTACAAAAGAAGCAGTAGAAGCTATGCAAGCAAGAACCTGCTTTGGACAATACTGCTATGAACAAAAAATTAAGACTGAACCTATGCTTGATAAAGACGGAAAACCAGTTCTAGGAAAAGAAGGTTTACCTATGCAAGTTCCTGTTTTAGATAAAAATGGACAGCCTCAGGTACTTTCTGTTCAATGGTATAATGGAAGTAAAAAAGTTAATGAATATGATATGCTACTTGATTCAAAAGGTAAATCTGTACTAGGCACTGATGGCAAACCTGTTTTAATATCTAATATTCCTTCCGTTGTTAAAAACGAAATGCTTCTAGATAGAAACTTTAAATTCGAGCGATTATTCGCAACTTTGCAAAAAGTAACTGCCGGTGAAATACGAGATCATAAACAAGCAGCTATGGAAAAGTTTGAATCATTCGTAGATGTTGATCCTAAGAAATTTGTTGCTTCAGTGCAGGCAGTTTCAAAAGAACTTAAAGCAAAGGTTGCTGCACTAGAAAAATTACCTCAAGATACGCAAACCAAGGAAAAGATTGCTGAACTTAAATCTGTAGTTGCAAAAATAGATGTGGTAATTTCGCAGTCAAAAGGTAATTATGACTTAGCTTCAGTTAAGTTTGGCTTATTAGGCACAGAATTCAAGGATGCATTAACTAAATCGATTGGTTTTGAATTTACTGGTAAAAAATCTGTAGTTTCCTTATCAGCTGAACTTGATTCTAAGTTAGATGAACTTAAGAAATTACCTGCGACCGCAGAAACTACTTCAAAAATTGCAGAACTTAATACACTTATTTCAAAAGTCAATGGGGTCATATCGGAATCAAAAGGTAATTTAGATTTAGCTTCAACTAAATTAGATTCACTGGGTGCTGGTTTTAAGGATTCTTTAACTCAATCTCTTGGTTCAGAACGTGGAGAAAAATTACTTCTTACAATGGAAGCAGCTGCTACAAAAGGAGCTTTAGAAATTGGTGCAGTAAGTACAATTAAAGAAAATATATCTTTCAAATTAAATAATCTAGCTGCTGATGGGAAATTAGATTCTAAGGAATTAAAAGAACTTAAAACAGAATTAGTCCAAGCAGAAAAATCTGGAGATTACAGTAAAGTAACTGCAATCGTTTGCGGAATGGAATCAAACACATCTCAAAAATCTGCGTTAGTTAGTGCAGTAGGAGAAAAAGCTGCAGAATTTTTAATTAGTGATGCAAGTACATTAAAAAATGCTCAGGCAACAATTGCGAAAGTCGAAACACTGCTTGCAGCAATTCCAGCAAAACAAATTGATAAATTAGATTTAGACGACTTGAAAAAATTAGTTGATGAAAAGAAATACGACCAAATTTTAGAGTACGTTGCAAAGCCATCTAATAATTACAAACTTCAAGGTTTGGCAGTTGAAACAGAAGGAGCTAAAGTTGCTGTTGTTACTTTTGATTCCAAGGATGTTTCATCTGGTAAAATTTCTCTAAACGGTGCCAAGGAATTTGACTTCGTAGTTTCTTCAAAATCTCTTAGTGCAACAGAGAAAGTTGAATATGGTAAAAAAGCAGAAGCACTTGCAGAAGCTCTTTCAACACTTCCAGCTGAACAAAGAACTGAATATGGTTTAGACAAAATAATTAATGCATTAGCTAGTGGCAATGCGGACAGTGTACAACAAGCATTTTACTCTGCCAAACTTCCAAAAGACCTAAATGATAAACTTGAAGAAGGATTATCTTCTGCCAGAGCAAGTACATACGTTGCAGAAATAAATAAAAATGTCAAAGACTTACCTTCATCTGTTTTTGCTGCAATCGAGTTAAATCGTGCAATTGAAGATGGTAACTTTAATAATTTTTCAAAAATAATGACTGCCAGATCAAACAATGCATTTACCGAGTCCCTTATGCAGTTTTCCTATACTAATCGTGAACTAGTTGCTGATTTGACATCAGTAAAACTTAGTGAACACTTAGTAATGTCAGCTCAGCAAAATGAAGACTTATTAAAGAAAATGAATGTTCAATTAGAATCCTTTGGTGCTGACGCAAATAAATACCAGGGAATTAGTTCAAAATATCTTGGTAAAGCCGGAGATGAATTTACAGAAGTTGTTCGTGATGCAAGTCCAGAAAAACTTTTAGAACTTAGTATGAAATATGAAAAAGACAAACAACTACTTTCAGCCGATGCTTCAAAATATGGTCTTAAACCAGAAGAGTTTAAACGAGACTTATCTGCAATGTACTCATTATCGTTAGGTTTAGAAGAAACCTATCAAAGAAACAAATCTGCTGCTGATGGAATATACATGCAAGGAATGACTTTTGTTGCTCCTTCGTTAGCTGCACAGGAAATTCTAAGTGCAACAATGCCAAAAGCACCAACAGTACCAACTTACAATGATTCAACTAAAATGCGCGATGTTTTAGAACACGCAGCAGACAGCGTTGAATTAGCAGAGCGTGATAGGTTAAGATTCCAGGCACAGCTTAGTGCGAGTTTAGTTAATCCTAAGATTGACTTTTCGATATTCCAAATTTCACCTGGTGCAGCAACACAAATTCCTCCTGCTGTTCAGAGGGATTATTATCGTGATATTGGGAGTTATTATGATAAAGTTGCAAATGGAAATGAAAGTAAGTATTCTGAAAATTTTGCAACTCTAGGAAAAATAATGGGGCAGCTCGCAGAAGAAAAAAATCCTGAAAGAGCCAAGGAATTAATTGTTTGTGCAAGAGCTATTGCAAATAATACTGGTACTGCCGATACATATTATCAATATGCCGAAAGAGCAGATCCTGACAAACCAGGTTATTTAGAAGGTTTTAATCGTTCAAGAAGAATTGCTGAAGCTAGAGATACTGCTCAGACTGATGCTCTAAAATCTTTACCTAAAAAAGATATTGATGAGTTTACTAAAAATACTTTTTCAGGAGATTTAATCCCTTCTTATGAAACAACCAATCCGGTAGAAAAAAAGAAGAATGACGAATTCCGTAAAGATGTACTATCTAAAATAAAGGGGGGCACTACTGATGAAAAAATTGAGTTTATGGTAAAATATTCTAAAGATGATGTCGTTGATAAATTTTTATTAGAACATAATGCTACTTTATCTAAGGAAGGTAAAAAACCTGAAGTAGTTTCCTATGAAAAAGTGCTTGGAGAATTTGCTATCTGGGAAACAAAAGAAAGTGCTGCTGTTGAAATGATGAAAGCTTCAAAAGATAAGAAATCTCCAGAATTGCAACCATTCGAACCTCCTAAATTTTCATTCCTTGATCAGGATAAATACAAATCGATAAGGACTGCATCGGAACGTTCTTATTCATCAGAAGAATACAAAGACATATATGATATAGGAACTTCAGGTAGTAGAGGAATGCGTTACGATCCAATACTAAAACGCATGGTTTATGAATAGTCTAAATTCGTAATGCTTTTAACCCCTCCCTCCATAATATATAACATGCAAAAACTAAAATTTAGTAGAAGTAAAATACTTACGGCTGTTTCATTAGCCTTTCTTTTAACTAGTTGTAAAAATAAAAGCGAAAACTTAAAAACTTCTGATGCGTCAGCTATTCCTGATGGTGCAATTATGGGAGATGAAGGAAAATTAAAAGGCTTGGTGCCGAAAAAGACATCAAATCTAGAAGGACTTACGCCAGAAGTAAGGGAATTTACGATTACAATAAGAGATATGCTCAAATCCTTAGATAATTTAGCAAAGAATCCAAATCCAAAATTAAAGAAAATGAATACTGAACTTTCTAACCTAGAAGATAGAATCGAGAAAACACCCGTAACAGATAAACCTACGTTGATTAAACTGATGGCAGAACTTAAAAGTTACGAAAAAAAAATAAAAGAGCAGGCTGAAAAAGGAAGCGAAGGAGACAAAGCGCGTTATCAGTTAATGAGGGGAAAATTTCATGAAATGGGTCGTGATCTCACACTTAAAATAGCAGAATCAAACCGAAGAAAAGATATACTTAAAAATTGAAAAACTAGTCCATAATTCCTGAGCTTTTAAGAATTGGACTGGATTTATTAAAAAATCGTACGGCAAATGGATCCGAACTAATCGTCATGCTAAGTTTCGCGTACTTTTCAGGGTTTGACTGTAATTCATTAAGAAAAACCATTATTGGTCTTGCAGCTCGGATATCTGCGCGTTCATAATTCTTATCTTTTAATTCCATAGATAAAAGGGAAATCTGGATCGTCTCATTTTTAGTTAATTCTAATGAAGGCGTATTTGAAAAAAGTTCCCTGCGGTCAAATGCCTTGTTGAAAAAACCAGCTCCGAATACTGCATCGACAGAATCTCTCATTTTAGTAATGTCTCCTTTACTTAACGCATCTTTAGCTCCGGGAATTTTTTCAATTATTGCATAAACTGTTCCAGCAACTGGATAAACCATATCTCCTGAAACTCTGGATTCTTCCAATGTTGCTCTTCCTTCATTTAATGCGGTTGGGATGCTGCTACTTGAAGCAAGGCCACGTGCTCTAACTGCACGGTCAAGCTCGGCATGAGTTAATTCATGAACTAGTGTTCCTTTAAGCAAATTTGGATTTTGGCGTATTTCACCTAGATCAACTATAATCGTGCCGCGTTTGTCCTCTCCGTAAGCGATGTTTTGATAAACTGCCTGACCCCTTACTTCTCCAGAAGGTACAATTTTGATTAAAGGCAAATCTTTTGATAACGAATTAAAATCAGGGGATTTAGTTGCAAGATATGAAGCGGCGGCTGCTAGTTCTTGTTGTGCAAACATAATAATTTGTTGATCAGTCCCAGTTTTCAAATAAGACAAATCTCTTTCAGGCACCTTTAATCTAGAAACTTTTTCTCCCTCAATTATTGTTGCAGTTGGCTTTTTAGATTCAATTAGTTTATCAACAAAACTTTTCAATTCTTTACTGCCTTGTTGGTATTCTGCCCAACCTTGTTCTTTGTTTTCTGGTATAATTCCATACTTTGAAGTTATGCTATACATTTGTTCCATCTGGGACAAATTCAATAACTTTCCACTTTTTTTCAAAGACACCCGGTAAAAATCCATTTCAATTTTTAATGCTACAAATGGGCTAGTACTCGCTAATTCCCTAAATATTTCTTTTTTTACTTCGCTCTTTAAATCGCCTGATTTTTTAGATTGGTCGATTGCACGGCTAATTGCATCCTGCTTTGATTGATCTGATAATGTTGCACCATATTTTCGATAGTTGTCCATTACAGTAGAAACAATTTTTTGTGCTTCTTCTTGTAATTTATTTAAGGGAGTAGAAATTTCTTTTTCAACCATATTAATATAAATGTGTTAATAATTAAAAGATAGCTTATCTAAAAAGATTATACAAAGTAAATTAAATCTCTGCTAGCATTATTTCTTATGCAAATATTATGTAAACCCATCATTTTTATATTATTTTTGTTCATTCTTAGCTCCACATCATTTTCCGATAATACGTTTAGTAGGTTAAGGTTCGTAGCTACAAATCAGTTCTCTGCCCCTTTAGAAAATGTTTCATTTTTTCTGCAGTGTAATGTTGATTCTTCACCAATGCCAATATTTCCGATGAATGGCAAAACTTTTATCTGCCAGTCAAATAAAGCGGGTATTTGTGACCCTGGTGCATGTTTTGCCTGTTCTGCAAATTCTACTGCGACAGTTTACGCAGATTATTATGGTGAAGAAGTTTCCCAGTCAATAATTCGCTGGCAAGGATACCGCTATTATACGGACTGTTACGCTATAACTGCTCCTGCAAATACACTTTCCCCATTTATCTTTAGAGATTATGAGCTTATTATACAATTAAGGGATCAGAATAGTGATTATGTAAAAGGAGCAAATATAATTGTGAGTTCCCTAAATTATTTTTATGCAACATGCCAGACTGATGAAGTCGGTGAATGTATACTATATAATGTTCCTCAAGGTACCAGCTACAATGTAAAAGCAACTTACAATGATGCACAGATTGGGGATTCTTTTGCGCTAAATGATAACAAGATCCTTAAACTAATAATTAATATTAAGCCAAAGTTATATAATTTAGAATTTAGGTTCTTTGATAAAAATAATAAACCAGTAAGTGGATTTGAACTTTTTGTATATTCCAATACTAAGTCCGCCTATCTGATTAATATAAAATCTACCAAAGTTAAAGAACTTGTTCAGATGTCTAAAGGAGATTCAATAAGTTATATCGCAAAATACCAGAATAATACCATAAAAACTGAAACATTCACAGCCGATTCAGATAAAAATATTTCCATCATCTTAAGCTGCGAATTATGCAATGATGGAGTTTGTAAATTGTCTTGTGCATTGCCAGCAATTCCTCAAGCAATCAATAATTCTAGTACTACTGAAGTTAATATTTCAATAAATAGTTCCCTAAATATAACCCAAAATAACATTTCCTTAGATGATTTCCTATACATCATAAATAAAATTGACTTACTTGTCCAAAAGGAAAAACAGAAAAAGCCTAAGCTAAAACTAGTTTTTGTACCCATTGGATATAATGAAACAGATTACGAAGATTTTAAACAGATCGCCCAAGTCTCAGTTGACCGTTTTCTTGAAGTTAGTCCATTAAGGGAATGCAGTAATCCTAGAGATACTGTTGATATCATTCTTATTAACTTAAGTTCTTGCAATATAAACGGCTGCTCAGAAATTTGCGATGATGGGACTTTAAATAATTGTCAGGTTCTTGTTCAAAAATGTGTAAAGGAGAATGTTCAAAAATACGACAAAATCATTGGTTTATGCGAGGGAAATTCTTGTGGTAGCCTTTCTGATGCAGGATGTGCAAATCAAATTCCAGGAGTTAGTGCTGTATTAAATACTCAAAATAGTTTGACTATTTCAAAGAAAAGAGTAACTCATGAATTAGGGCACATTTTTGGATTATCTCACATAAAATCAAAAGATGGTTTGAATGGATGTATTGATGATGAACAGGGAGCATGTATCGATCCAAATGGTTCTGATTGTAGTTTGTCTGCAGAAGAAATCTCAAAAAATATTATGGCTTATTGCCCAATTAGAGAAACGTATGGACCTGCAGGATATCGCTATCTTAAAAATATTGTACTTTACAACTATACAAAGGTGTGTAAATGAAAAATATTCTTTTAATACTTTTCTTTGTCGGTCTTACTTCTTTAATTTATTCTCAAATTTATGATTTAAGTTTGCTTATTTATAAAAATGATAGCGCAAAAATAGTTGATATATCTATATCTGATTTTGAGCCTGGCCCATTTCCAACTAGTCTAAATAATAATTATCATTTTGAAATTATTGATACGGAAAATAAAATTATTTTTAATCAACCCTTCACAATGAGATTTGTTGTTTATCCAGACCCTTATGAAGATGGAACTGCAAGGGCTCAAGTAATCAATCTAAATCAAACTTATAGTTTTTGGAGATTACCCTACTTCCAAAATGCAAAAACAATTCAGCTTTATCATGAAAATAAAAAAATCTGGGAATACAATGTCGAATACCTTTCTAATAAAACCTCACCCACCTTCCCAGAAAAACGATCTGGAGTTATGGGGGTTATAAATAACAATATTCTTTTGGTTCTTTCCGGTTTATGTTTGGCTTTCTTAGCTATCCTTGCTTTGGCTTTCTTAGTTTACAAAAAAGTTTTGAAAAAGTGATACTATGAAGACGCAAATTTTCCTGTTTACAATCTTATTTTTGACTTTACTCGGTTGCACTCAAACTCCCCAGGGCAAAAACTGTGGGACTGATAAAGAGTGCCTCAAGTCAGCCTTTACAAGTTGTGAGCAAGCGTATGGAAAATGGGTTGGTAAAAACGGAAATATCGGCATTCAAATTTTAAACAACTCTTCAGACAGTTGCAAAATTATATTTTTGGTTATGGACAGTAATCTGGAAATATCCAATAAAAGTATAAATTGCAGTTTTTCCCCCTCTAAAAATTTCTCGATTGTAGAAGATTGCAACGGTGAATTAAAAACTTTGCTTAGTAATTAAAACTAAGGTAAATATTTATGGGCATTCTAGACATCTTCAAAACAATGCTAAAGGGAAATTCTAATTCCAACAAAGGTCAAAAACAAAAATGTCCAAATTGCGGCGAAATTCTATTTCTAAACCAAGAACGTTGCGAAAAATGCGGAATCAGAGTAAAATCAATGTTTAGGATGTCATGTCCTAAATGCAAAAATTTAAACGAACTTGATGCAAAAAAATGCACTAAATGCAAATACGATTTTGAAGCAGAGTTTGCAAGGGCAGCTAGGACATTCTTTGTCTGTCCCATTTGTGGTTATAAAAGTGAAGCATACTTGACAGAATGTCCTGCTTGCAGTACGAGATTTGGCTAGTCACTATTTATTGTCCAATGTTAGTCCTTTTTATTATTTCTCATTCCTTTATCTATAATATCAATTTGATCAAGTGATACTCATGCCTGAAGGAGCATTTAAGATGGAAGAAACCCACAAGAAGAAAATGGAAGAACATAAACGTAAGTTCACTTATCTTCTTGACGAAGATCATACCGAAGTCAAACGCCTTAGCTTAGAAGATTTAGAAGAAGCCGTAAAAATAATGCGAAAGTGCGCTTTTGATGTAACTGATACTGATGTAAAAACAATAATTGTTTATAACAATAGTTTTGGATGCTATGTCAACAGGATGCTAATTGGTGTTGGTTTATCTTGGCCTGCACATCTTAATTTAGACCAAAAAATCTTAACTGCAGGAGAGCCAAATGCGATATACTTAGAAGACCCAGCCGTATTGCTCGCTTACGAAGGTCGTGGATTAAGGCGAGTTTTATTACATGAACGGGAAAACGAAGGTAAAAAACTTAATTTAAAATACTCTATTGCATACTTAGCTGAAAATATCGAAAAAGGGACTTCTATAGAAGAATCCATTAAAGAAGGCGGTTCGCAATTAGAAAAACTCTACTTATCCGAAGGCTACAAATTTTTTAGGACCGATCGCGGGATTATGGCATTAAAAGAATTGTAATTTTGGTTGACTTATTTAAACTTTATCCAATATATAGTATCATGAAATTTTCTTATGTTTGTTTATTTACGCTACTTATTGTGTCATTATCTACTGCGATATCTTGCAATGGGATTGCATCTAATTTCGCCCCGTCAGTTGTAGCCGATAATCGAACTGCTATTGGCGAATTATTCAATATGTCTGTTCGAGTATCACAAGGTACTGGGAATATTTATTTTACAATTGATCCTGAAGTTGGATTAACAACTCAGTTCTCTGCATTATCTGCAATAAGATACGCTTATTCGATATCCAATGTATCAAACCAAAGCTGTGATACTTTTGTAACATTAAGTCGTTCGGAAGGTGTTGAATCAGTAGATGGTCCAAGTGCAGGATTAAATCTGGCAGTGCTAACTTACGCTGCACTAAATAACGAGCCTGTACGAAGCGATACTGTATTAACTGGAGCAATAAGTAAATATGGTAATGCATTACCTGTTGGCGGACTTTTTGAAAAATCAAAAGCAGCTGCATTAAGCGGGGCAAAATATTTTGCAGCACCACTTGATAGTCTTACAACAAGAATAATTCTGCTACCAATTGAAAAAAAATACAATATCCAAATCGTTAATATAAAAACTGCTAAAGAGGCCATAGACTTTTTAGTTAATGGAAAATTGCCGCAAGAGAGTTCGCTGTTCGATGCAACGGGGGTATCTCCTCCTGATATTAACGCTTCTACGGTAAGCGGTATAGAAAATTTCAAACAACTTGCCCTAAACATGGTTTCACTCAATAATGATTCTATATCTAATTTTAAGTATTCTGACAAATATGCAAATGCAATAAAATCTGGATTTAATTTAACTATAAAAAAAGAAGAACTTTTACTAAACAAAGGTTACTTCTTTACTGCTGCTAATGATGCATTTCTAAATTATATCGGCCTCGAAACCATAAATGGTTATTATTCTGGAGATTACGTAAACATCCGGGAAACAAAAAAAGAAATTAATAATTGTATCTCTTCCATTCCAGTTATTCCCAAGACCCTTAAGAACTACGAATTCGTAATCGGTTCAGAATTAAGAAAAGGGTGGGCAGAAGAAAAAATACAAAGTACCGAACCAGGGATTCTAGAAGAAGAAAAATACTTCAATTATAATGATCTTATGTATGCTAAAGCCTGGTGTATTGTTTCATCTTCAATAATAGATGCCGTACCAGTTCAAAACTCACCTGAACAAATCTATGTTAATGAATCTTTATGGCAAGATTTATCAAAGAAAAGGCTGGATTACGTAGAAAAAATAAATTCCACAAATGGTGAATTTAAAAGAAGAAAAACGGTTGCAGAAAACCTTTACAATCAAGGTAAATACGGTGCATCTGTCTTTGAATCGCAATATCTTATTAATTACTACGCCTTAGATTATTTGTCTAATGATTCACTTACTAATACTAATGCAGTTAACACATCCACTCTATTCTCTTATTATACAACTTCACTGTGGGCAAAAGTATATGCGTCCCATGCAGAGTTTATCTATCAGACTAGTGATGATAAAAATGAAGCGATTAAACTTTTATCCTATTCTAAATCCTTAAATGACCTAAATGAGGCACTATTAGATGCTCAAAAGATTAACAATTCCATAAATTCTACAGGTTCTAGTTTACAAAATAATTTACAATCTCCTGAAGATAGTTTATACAAATATCTTATTTTCGGTGTCTTATTTATTTTAATAATCATCGTACTATTATACATCCAGTCCAGACCAAAAAAACAATCTGAAGCTCCAAGATACTACAAAAAGAAGTGAAAATATGCAAACTTTAACTGATGGTGTGTACTTAGAAAATGCAGTCGAATTTGAATGTAAAAAGCTAGAGCTTGAAATAAAATATGCTATTTCCAAATCCTCTTCATCTGAAAAAGCGCAGTTCTTTGAATCAGAACTTCTAGAACTTAATCAAAAAATTACTAAGAATTCAGAAAAATTTTCCAAACAATTAAAAGAAATCGCTCCTTTACCAAATTATAATCGAATCAAACAGCTTTCCGAATTTTTAAAAGCTAATCATGACAAGTTACTTTTAAGTTTAAAGCAAAAAGCTGGTACAGAGTATGAATTTTTGACTGAGTTTTTAAATCTTCTTAAGAAAAATAGCGATAATAAAAAAGAAATAGCCAAACTTAACTTAATTTTTGCGAAGCTTGGTTCGGAAGATAAAAATCGGATATCCTCTATTTTGTCTTTAGGATCCATCGAATCAACGGTGGAATTTTTTGCCGAAGAGAAAACAAAACTGCTACTAAAAAAAATCTTTGCAAGACTCTTTGATACTAGTGCTGAAGCATTCATTATAATAAACGGGAAAAAATTCTGGTTCGATGCCCTATTAAAAGATAAATTTAATGATAACCTAAATCAGATAAAGATATTCTCAACTAAAATGCAAGTTTTATCAGCCCAAAAGCAAAGAGGCGAACTTGATGAAGAAAAAGATAAAGAATTCTCATCTTTACAAGAAAATTATCTTAAACTTTTAAAAGAACAAGATGAACTTTTAAAGGATTTTAATGAAGAGTATAACTTTGCCTCAACATCTGAAGTTAAAGTTGCTGCTGTAGCATAATTCATTTTGCTCCTAATTTTCATAAATTCTTCTTAACATAAGGCCCAGCCCTTTTATACCCTAGTTTAAAGTAGTATTCTCGAACTCCAGTTCCTGCAATTATTACCATCTTGGTTTTTCCAAATTCTTCTTTTGCAATTTTTTCTGCCATTTCTAATAATTCCCTTCCTAGTCCTTTATGCTGTGCTTTTTTGGTTTCCCTTTTTCCAACGTCTAATTCCTGGCCATAAATATGTAATTCACGTATAAGTGCTGTTTTACTATCTATTTCTTTTCTATGACTTTTACCCGGTATTCTTAATCGCAAAAACCCTGCAATAATTGAGTCATCCTTGTTTTCAAACGAAAGAAATATTTCCTTACCTAAGCTAGCCTCATAATCCATTCTTTTAATCTCAAAATCTGCTGATTTAAAGTCCATTTTATTTAGGCCGATTTCTCGGTATCTGATTTCTTTTGGAACTATTCCCTTCTCGCGCATCTTGGATTCAACCATTTCTCTTAGGTTGCTCTTTTTCACTCCCTCGGCAATATTTGTTGCTGGAATGTCTCTTTGTATTCGCATTACTCTTACGTATTTTGGGATATATCTATAAAATTCTGAAATTATTTCTGCTGCCTGTTCGCTTGTATATGGCGTATACTTTCCTTGGTGCATCATCGTATATAACTCTGTTTTTGGTATTACTAATGTCGGATAAATCTTTAGCATGTCTGGTTTAAAATCAGGATTTTCAAAAACTTTCTTTACCATTTCTATGTCCTTTTCCCTGTTTGAACCAGGCTGGCCGGGCATTAGGTGATACACGATTTTGAAGCAGGCATCTTTAAGATTTTTTGTAGATTCAACAACATGTTTTGTCAAGTGTCCTCTTTTAGTTATCTTATAAATTTCATCATCTGGGTTTTGAACACCAAGTTCAATTCTTGTAGCACCAAATTCAAGTATTTCGTCAATATGTTTTGTAGTACATACATCTGGTCTGGTTTCTATTGTTAAGCCTACTATCCTATGCTCGGCAGTTTCATTTATTTTTTTTGCATTTTTTATGTTTGTGCTTTTTTTGCAGTTACAAGCATCATAAATATTTTTTATAAAATAATTCTTGTATTCTTCGTCCATTGCTAAAAATGTTCCTCCCATTACTATTACTTCGCATTTATCTGTGCTGTGCCCACCAATATTAAACTGATTCAGTCTCATTTTAACCTGCTTGTACGGGTCAAATCCGTTATCTATCGAACGACGCGCCGCGGGTTCATCGCCCGTATAACTTTTAGCAGCCCTTCCGGTAAATGGGCAAAATATGCACTTATACAAGCATGATTTTTCCGGTTTAATCATTACTGCAACTGGTGTTACACCAGAAAGCGTTCGCATTGGCTTTTTTAGAAGTTTAAAATTAGTAATTATTTTTCTTTCTTTTATTCTTTCTATGATTTCGCTATTCTTTAATACTTGTTTTAATTTAAACTTCCTTGCAACCTCATTTTTTAAGACTTTAAGGTTTTTTCCTCCGTTTTGTAATTTGTCGATTATATAATCTATCGCTTCTTCGTTATTCATATAAATACACAAATTTTAAAATAAATTTTTAAAATATCTCATTAAAAAATTAAAATAAATTCGAAAGCAGGCCTGCAAACGAGTAAACTATGTTTTCAAAGAATGGGAATATTAATACTCCGTTGTTGGTTGCTTTGTAATCTGCTAATATATCTGTCCTTACGTTTAATGTAATGTTTGTATCCTTCTGGATAAGTGAGCTTGCCTTTGATTTAACCTTTAATGTGACCTTATAACTCTCTTCTTCTCTATTAGTTATTTCGTAAAATACTGTCTTTGTGCTTTGTGCTGCAACGTAAACTGGTTTTTTGTACTCCCATCTTTTTATTCCTTCACTTGATACTTCAAATACATCTGCTGCTGAACCTTTATTTGTTATTGTTATTACATACCTGGCTGGCTGGTCTGGCCCAACCGTTATCTCTGTGGGTGTTATAGACGTTTCTAAAACATCCTTCGTTATTTGTACTCTGACTTTAAAACTGACATTATTTAATTGCTCCCCGTAATTTTGATCAATGGTCGTTATTTCTGCACTATATACTCCTTCTTTTGCATTTTCATCAGCAGTTATTTCTACTTGCAAGGGATTACCATATATTTTACTATTTTTTGCTTTCCAGTTTGGGGGTAACGCGGTTACGACGGCCTGGTCATATTGGCCTCCTTTGTCAAATTTTCCCCCTGTTATAACTTTTGGTTCGATGCTTACAAATATCGTTTGACCCGGCCCAATTTTACCTAAGTCTATTGTTTCTGCGCCTTTTAATTGTGCCTTTATCGGCTGAATTAGTTCTATTGCAAAACTTACTGAAAATAATAAAACGAAGATTGCCAGAAATGTTGTATATTTATTCATGTCTTATTATCGCTAATAAATATTAAAAAGCCGCTCTTTGTTAGTTCTTTGTTAATTATTGCCTTAATGGATTAAGCATCCGTTCTTCTATTACGCAAATGAATGTACTTTTTCCTATAATCCCTGCAAACTTAGTCTTAATTTCGCTCATAAAATTATGTAGTTCGACATTGTCCCTTACAATTATGTCTAGTTCAATATCGTGGCTTCCGATCGTCTTGTTTAGAAAAATCAGGTCATCATTTTCTATACAAAATTGCAGAAATTGTTTTTCTTTTTCTGGTGTAATACTTCTAAAGTTAATTAATAATTTGTAATAATTAAATCCTAATTTTCTGGCATCAAACCATGCAGTGTAGCCTAAGATGTACTCCTTCTCTATAAGTTTTTTTATTCGGTATTGTACTGCATCTGGAGTTAATTCTACTTTACTAGCTAGTTCAACTGTCGTAGTTCGCGCGTTCTGATAGAGTAAAGACAATATTTTCATATCTGTCTTGTCTGGTTTTTCTACATTCACAATTTTCTCTAGTGGGAGCTCGGGGTGGCGTTCGCTTTCTAATGCCTTATTCCATGATAAATATGTTTGATAGATGGTTGTTGCTATTGTTTTCTCTACTATTTTTTCACCAAATCTTGCAGTCATTATTGCTGCTGCCTTTTCTACTTCGATTTCGTCTTGCGCTACTATTCGCCAAAGAACATCATATTCGCCTTCGCAAATCGTTCCCCATAAAGTTCTAGGATATTCCTCAAAAAGCGTGAGTACATTTTCCTCGGTTTTTTTATCCATGCCGTGGAATTTGAAATAAAGGCGATACCCTTTAAGCCCTAATTTAGCGAGGTTTACATCTGCAAAAAGTAGTGAAATTAGGCCTGATTCTTTAAGTTGGGTTAATCTTCGCTCTACTGCACTGCTAGATAATTTTAGTTTCTCACCAAGCTTTGTGAAGCTTTCGCGTGAATTAAGATAAAGTAACGTTAGAAGTTGTTTGTCTTTTTTGTCTAGTTTAGTTGTGTTACTAGTCATCACTTAATATCGCCTCCTCTTCCCCTTTTGAAAATACATAGTAGTCCTTATTTTTCAAGTCCGTCAAGATAATTTTTAATTCTATATTAGAAACTATCTCTGTTTTTTTGCACATTAAAAGAAAACTTGCTAAACTTATGGCTACAAGTCCCTCTTTTTCTGCTTTTTCTAGTGCCTTTTTATCATCAATAAGTAAAATTCCATTTTTTTCTTTGGCAAGTTTAATACAAGCCATTTCTCCTTTACCGAATGTTTGGTTACTGCTAATTTCCATTGGAATAACTAGAATTTTAGATATATTCTCCTTGTCATAGCTAAAAAGATAAGCTACACTCATAAAAAAAGGACTCTTTTGAATTTCTTCTAATACCTGAATAGGGGCTAAAATTTGTTCAATTTCAAAAAGTCTGAAAATAAGTTCAATTCTATTTATTTTAAGCATGCTACTGATAAAACCCGTGTCAACAACTACTATCATTTATTTCGCCTTTTTTATCGCCTTTAAAGCCAGATTTGCTCGTTTTTTTACTTCTTCTGTAGTTTCATGTTTCCACAATTTTCTTTCCACAAGAATTTTTTTCATTTCATCATAAGACACGTCAGTTATTTCTGCAGCCCTACCGGTTGAAATCTTATTTTCTTTATACAGTTCCAAAGCTATTGCTGTTCTTACATCTCTTCTTACTGCTAGATATGCCCTTATTGCATCTCTTAAGAATTCGCTAGTGCTTGAATAAAGACCTGTTTTTGGTATTGCCTCAATTTCTTCTTTCATTAACGGAGGTAAAGTAAAACTTTCAACTGCCATAATATCACCTAGATATTACTTAGATAATATATTTAATAAAACTTTCGCTAAACTCTGTTTTATCTTATAAAATTTATTTATCCTAAAATATTTATATATTTTTCGGTTTATTTGCGTTTTTTAATGAAAGATAATAAATATATTGAATGTTTAGTTATAATTGGTGATAATGATGGTAAACGAAACTGAAATTAGAAGTTTGATTGAAGATTTAGGTACAGTTCCTTATGAAATGAGAGAACCAATTGAACAAAAAATTCTAGAAATGGGTGCACCAGTTGTTTCATTACTACTTGATTATATAAAAAGAAATTATGCTCATCCAGAAAAATCATCAGCAAGTCATGCTAAAATCTTAGGTGAGTTCAGAAAAAAAGGCATTGTTCAAGCTACTAGTGCTTTGCTTGAACTATTAGATATTTTGCCATTTGAAAAATCAGTTCATGTTCGTCATGTTCTTGACTATTTAGAAACTTGGGCGATGCGTTGTGAAGAATTAACTCAAGAGAAGCTTTTACCCATCTTAAAGCGAGCATCAGATCGTCTACATAAAGATGTTGATCCAATTATGTATGCACATGACGATGCGGGTAAAACAATATTCCATATTACATTTTCCTTAGGTCTGCGTGGGAATATTGATGTTTTACCTATTTATATGGAAGCCTGGGGACAACACCTTTTTGCATCTTGTAATTCTAGTCTTCAGGAAAGATGTGTAAATGTTTTAGGTTCCATCATCAAGAGAAGTTCGCCAGAAGAGGTTATGAAATACAAAGATCAAATCGAAAAATTTATTCAAAGGTTAGAAATTCTTGTACTTGAAGATAGTGTATTACCATCTGATACAATTTTTTTATCTGAATTTGAAAGGACTAAGCAGGTGGTAAAAGAAAAATTTCAATCCTCATCAGTCAATCCTCTAGCAAAAGATGGCGAAACACTAGATGCAAAACATTTAACTGCTAGACCCGTTGCAGGAGGTGGGCAAGCTCCTCACGTTGCAAGGAGGATGTTTAGATAATTTTCCTATTTGTTTCCTTTCTTTTTTAGTTCAAAATTAAAAATTATTTAACTGGTGATAATCATGTCAAAACTTAAACAAAAAATTGCATCCTCGCTTCTATGTACTGCAATTATTGTTGCACCTAAGTTCAGCGAAGCAGAAATCTTAAAAGAAGCTAAAATTGGTGCTGTTGTTGGTACTAATACTAATGGCAGATCTGTTTTTACAGGAGTAAATTCACAAGTAAATCTGAATATTGGACCTAACACTAGTTTTACTGTTGAAGGCGGTCCTAGTATCGATAATTTACAAAATGCTGATTTTCAAAAAGGGAAAATTGCAATTTCTCATCGCGAGTTTGGCTTCAGAGTTAAACGCGATTTAAGTTTTGGAAACAAAGGCTCGTTTGGTGCTTTTTTTGATTCTCATTTTTTAACTTTCGGCATCGATAAGGGTCTTTTCAATGGAGGCGCAGTATTCACATTAAATAAAGGGTTTAATTTTAAGAGTTTATCCATACTTCCTGAATTTTTTGTTACTGCTGGGTTTAATTCAAATGAAATTGGTTCAGACTTAAGTTTATCTGTTCCTATATCTAAACATTTTTCATTAGATGGTTTAGTTATTTTCTCATTAATTCGAGAAAGTGGTACCATCGGTACAGTTAATGCATCAGTTTCTTTTAATTATATTTTCTAATATTTTTCTTTTCTTTTTCCTTCAATAATCTACATTTTAATTAGAAGCTTCATTTGTTTTTTTATTCTTTATGAAATTTCTTTTTGTCCTTGTTAATTTGGGCTTTTGAAGCAAACTTTCCATAAGGTGTTTCCTTCACCTTGCTTTTATCAATTAGTTTATCCTTATGTAAAATTATTGTATTTCCATAATATCCAAGCAATTTGGCTATTTTCTTTGCCCTAAAAGTTTTTTTGTTTAAATTTCTTTCAATCCTTTTTTTCAAGTCTATTCTCTTACTGATTATTCCATTTACAATATGCACTGTCTGTGATGGCCTAGGGTTAATTCCAAAAAAATTTTCTGCAGTAGCACAACTATAATAAAATTCTTTAGTTTTAAGGAACATTCGAACAGTTTTGGACAATATTGCTAATGGTTTTTCAATAAACCAAGCATCTCTTTCTTCTTTACTTGGTATATAATATATTCCTTTAAATGGTGTTGGAAATATATCTAAACTCGCGCTCATATTCTTTATTTCTTTTGAAGTTAAACCTTCTTCTAGTAATTGTTTGTAACTTATAATTTGTTTAGGCAACATGATTAATTACCTCTATAAATTCTATGTATTGTTTTTCTTCTAACATTAAATCCTTTAACTCCTCTAAATTCAGTGGGGCACCACACATCTTTATAATTTTTTTAATTTCTCCTAGGTCTTTTTTCAAGTAATTTAAAATCATAAAAATATCATACAAATCTCTTGCTTCTTTTCTTGAGGCATAACTGATATTTTTTAGTTCTAACAAGTCTTCTAAAGAGGCTACCTTGATGTTGTTGTTTCCGATTGCTTTATCTTCGACTCTTTTAATTTCTGTTTCAGGACTAAAAATTTCTATTTTTATGCTAGTGTCTTCAAATTGAATTACAAATTGATTTCTATACGCGCTTCTAAGGGTCTGATATCCTTTTTTGCTTAGCTTTCCTTTAAGTTCATTTTTTAGTTTTATTTCATCTTCTTTTGTAGTTGGAACAAAGTCTAAATCTATACTTATCCTGTGTTTTAGATAAAAAAGAGCTAAAGCTGTTCCACCTACAAGTATTAGCTTGTCATCTGTGCATTCAGCTACATCCTCTATTATTTCGAGTATTTTTTTGTACTTTAAATAAAGCCTTTCATCCATATTTGTATTTCTATCCGAACATTTATATACGTTTGCACTAGGTTAAACTTTCTTTAACCTAATAATATTATAATCGTTTGACTAATTTTCTTTCGATGTTGTCTTTTCCTAGTTAATATTTTTTTCCAATTATCCAAATAAATAGCTATTTTCTTTCGGTTTTCTTCTGTTTTTTAATGAAAGATAATAAATAATCTGATTGCATGTTATATTTAGTGATAAAATTAGTAAAACTGATAAGAGGTGGGAATTATGGCTGATGTTTTAACTAATAAAGAAACCAACAAAGACGAAAAATTTGTTAATTGGGGAACAAACTGGGCAACAGTACTCCCTGAACTAATTGGAGAAGACCTAAAACAAAAAATTTACGATAATACTCTATTCAATCTTATGGGAGATCTAAAAGGAAAAACAATACTAGATTATGGTTCTGGTCCAGCAGTTATTGCATCTAGGGCAAAAAAAATCGGTGCAGATGTAAAAGTATTTGATATTTCATCAGAAATGCTAAAGGCATCTGCAAATAAAATTGGCATATACAATGTTTATCATAAAATTGATGAAATACCTAGCAATCATTTTGACGTTGTCCTGTGCAATCTGGTTGTATGTATAGTTCCAGAAGAAGCTGAAGTTGCAAGAATTGCTCTTAATCTAAGATTAGCTCTTAAGGAAGATGGGGTAACTTACATTGGTTTTTGCAATCCAAAAATTTTCAATGTTCCAGAATCCATAATTGACTATCGAATGCAAACTGGTAGGAAATATGCTGAATGCCATCAATATCAAAAAATCAAAAAAGAAGGCGGTTACAAAATTGTTGAAATGCATAGACCAACAGAATGGTACGAAACAATTTTCAAGAGTGTTGGGCTAAATGTTACATCCGTTCATCTGACTCCAAGTTATGACTTAAATGGAAGGCAAATTAATGATTTTGTTATCCTAGAAGTTAGAAAAAATTAGGTGATTTATTATGAAAATGAAAGTCGGACAAAAGGAAAAAATGAGTATCGCTAAATGCAGTTTTGTCAGGCATGCTTTATTTGGATCTGCTCTGTTAGTTTCTGCTGCAAGTGGGTGTGAAAGTAGAAAGAGTGAAGAACCAGAAAATATGACACAGATGACTTTTCTTAACGGTGCAAAAATCTCAGGATGTATGTTTAAGGCAGATAAGAAAAATCCACTTGAGAAAGATGAGCTTGCGATACATATTGTCTTGTCAGATGAAGTGCCTGCTGGAGATACTCTAGCTGTGCGTAACATAAGTTCTCAATTAGGGGTAGTTCAAATCAACGGATTTGGGGCAAATCGAAAATTAAAATTTCCGAAATGTAACAGAGAATAATAATGCTGCAAGGGGTGGATAAAAATGCTAAATGTATTAAAAACAAAACTGTCAGATTATTTCGAGTTTGCCAAGCATAAAGCTAATTTCAAAACTGAAATTTTAGCTGGTATTTCTACATTCTTGGCACTATCCTACATTTTCATTGTAAATCCTGCAATATTAGGTGAAGCCGGTATGGCTAAGGGTTTTGTTTTCTTTGCCACAGTATTTGCCTCTTGTATTGTAACTTTAGCTATGGGGTTATACGCAAAGAAGCCCCTAGTTTTAGCTCCTGGTTTGGAGATGAATGGTTATATTGCATTTTTTGTAATTGGCGCGCTAGGTTTTAGTTGGCAGGGAGCTTTAGGTGCAGTATTCTGGGAAGGGGTTTTATGTATCCTGTTTACTTTGCACGAAATGAGAGTAAGGATAATCAAGGCAGTTCCTGCGAGTATGAAAGCTGGTTTATCATTAAGCGTCGGCGTATTTGTCGCAATAATCGGTTTAAAGGTTTCTAATATTTTACTATATCAAGGAATTGTCCTATCTGGAATAGGTGCGCTCCTTTCAAAAGAAGCCTTGGTTGTTTATTTTGGGCTAGCTGTTATTTTGATACTTGAGAGATTGAAGATAACTGGCTCGGTTTTAATCAGTATAATTCTTGCTACTTTGCTTGCTTATTACTTCGGTTTAGGGGTAAAGCCTGAAGAAGTATCATTGCTTTCTCAAGGATGGCTTGATGGCTTTTTGAAGTTTGATTTAGGAGTCATCTTAGATCCAAGAATGTGGAGTATTATTCTCACGCTTTTTGTAATTGATTTTTATGGTAGTATTGCTAAGTTCATTGGATTAACCAGGAACACTTCCATAGTAGATGAAAAGGGGGACATGCCGCAGATAAAAGAAGCTATGCTCGTTGATGGAGCGGGTACTATAATCGGCGCGGGAGCTGGAACAAGTAGCATAATCACATATGTAGAAAGCGCGGTCGGTATAGGTGCTGGCGGAAGAACCGGATTGACTGCAGTAGTTTGCGGCTTACTTATGTTGTCATTCCTTTTATTACCGAACCTAGTAGGATTAGTACCTGTTATATCTGCTGCTGGTGCGCTATTATTTGTCGGATTAACTCTTATGCCTTCTAGAAAAGAACTTACAACATACTCAAATGTTGAGAAAGCGTCTATTCTTGCAATGGCGCTTACAGTATTATTTACATTTGCATTAGACAAAGCTATGCTGATTGGTTTTGGAACTTATATTATTGGCTCAGTTCTAGCTGGTAAATCAAAGCAAGTTGACATCTATTTGGTTATTTCAACTGCATTAATTTTGCTTGCATTAGTGTTTTAGCAGGTGTAATTATTTTTCTTTCTTTTCTTATTAAAATATTACATTTTAGTAAATCCATTCGTCAAGATGTATACATTATAGTAAATCAATTTGCTAAAATGTAATAAATTAGCTAGTTTTTGCCTATTTTTTATCTTTTTCTACTAAACCAACCATAAACAGAGGTCTTTTCATTTCTTCGATTACTCCAGGATGCGTTAATATAATCTGTTTCTTTGCTTTAAAACCTTTAAACTGGCTTGCGCTTTTATTTACTCCGCCTATTTCAAAAACAGTTTCCCCAATCAAATAATCAGGTATCTTTTCTCCTCTTTCTGATTTTAAATAGTTTATTTCAAAATCAAGATTCTGTATCGCTTCAGCAAAAAAATCTTCTCTTATTGCGCCTATGCATTCATCGTAATTTTTATAAAGCAGACGATAAGGTAATGCAAGCAGTATCTTAGGTTCCTTTAGGACATTTGTTCCTTTAGGAAAAATGCATCTTAAAACAAATGTTTTTTCAAGCACTGTAGCATATTTCTCTACCTTATACTTTGTTGAGCCAATATTTTTTGCAACATTTGTGTAGCTAGTATCTTCAACAGATGATTTACCAAGAAATGAGATCATTTTTCTTACTTCTACAGCTTCTTCAGAAGTTACCCTCCCGCCTAAAACTAAATCATTTCTTATAATTGTTTCTAGGATGTTGAAAAATAAAGATATTGTTTCTATTTTTCCCATCGTAAAAGGATAATTCCTTCCTTTTAAGTATAATTCAAAAAGAGGTTCTAGGTGTAAAATTTTTCCATAATATTTTTTTGCGATTTCCATATCCGCTAAATCTTCAATGTTGAACTTTGGCAAAATTTCATCTTTTTCAAAATAAATAAATTCCCTAAATGAAAACGGGTGTACCTTTATTATCCTCATTCTTCTTGAAAGGTCTGCAGATAACTCATGAAGGGAAATCGAAGAAGAACTAGTGCAAACTACGTTTATTTTTAAAAAGTCATAAATTCTTTTTAATTCAACTTCAAAGTTTGGATAGTTGTGTATTTCATCTATAAATAGTAATTTTGTATCTTTTTCTTCCAGCTCCTTTGCTAGTTCAAATAAATTAGTATCGATACCACCTGTTTCCAAAGATACATAAAAAGAAGATTCAGTTTCGTATAAAAGCTGCTTTAGTATAGTTGTTTTTCCAGCCCCCCTTGATCCGATCAATGCGATAAATGTTCTTTCTGGCAGGTATTTTTTAATGTCTTCATAAACAAATCTTTTTTTTGTATATGTTACACCTTCTGCTCGTGCTTTAGCATTTAGTTCATTTAGTATCGGTTGCATAATCTATAAACAGCACAACAATATTTAAATCTTTACATTTTAGTAAATCCATTTTCCAAGATGCATACATTATAGTAAATTAATTTTCTAAAATGTAATAAATTAGCTAATTATAAGAATGCTTCAACCTGTTTCTCCTTTTTTACCTTAGTTTCTTCAAACCTTTTAGCCATATCTCTAAGTGGTGCGCCTTTTTCTCGCTTAACTGATTTTCGTTGTCTAACTGATAAGAAAATCGGGTGATTAACTGCTTCTCCAACAACAATTGCTTCGCCCGTCTTTAATCCCGTAATGCTCTTAGCAACCGTTGAATCAATACCCTCGCTACTCATTTGAATGTGATCTAAATCATTTGGGTTAGTTACACGTAAAATAATGTGCGTAGCGCACTGCGAAAGTGCAGTTGTACTTAAATTAACTGGACGCTGAGAGATTAAGCAAAGTGAAGCGCCAAATTTTCTTCCTTCTCGCGCGATCGTTTCAATTATACTTCTTGAAATTGCTTCGCTAGCTTCTGCTTTTTCACGTGCAAAGTTATGCGCTTCTTCAATAAGTAATAAAAATGGCGGAATCCTTTCTTTTTTCCTTAAATTAAATAACTTTCTTCCAAGTAAAGAAACTAAAATTTGTTTTTTTCTTAAGCTATCAACGCTTGAAAAATCTAAAATTAAAAGTTTACCTGGCACAACCTGTTTTATTAGGCTTGGATTTTGTTCATCCTTAGAAATAAATCTGTATCTATGAATTTCACGAAGCGCCCTTTTCAATGTTTTTTTGACAACATCTGTTGATATATCACTATCATCAATAGCTGCAATGAGTTCGGAAAATCCGTAGTTTACTTCATGCTCTCGCTTACACTGCTGCATTGCATATCGTAAAAGTTCTTTTTGTGGCGGGGATAAATTTGGTAACCACTCTTCAAGCATTTCTGGGGCGATTTTTGAAAGTGGAATACGCATGTCTTTTACATCAACTATTTCGGTATTGGATCCGTACTTTTGGTCATACTTAAATCCAATGTATTCGCCGTGCATATCGATTACGATTGTTGCAATTCTACCTTCGCCTTCTTTAATTTCTAAAAGTTCTTCCATTAAAACTGATGATAAATGTGATTTACCTGCCCCAGACATTGCTAATATCGCTAAGTGCTTCTGAAGTAGCCTCGTCAAATCAATATTCGCTAGCGTATCATGATGTTGTAAGTTTCCTAAATAAAGTCCGTCCGCAGAAAATCCCAAGAAATTCTTTAGAATTTCTGATTCGCATATCTCAACTTCATTTCCAGGCGAGGGCGGAAGATAACATCTGGTAAATTTACTCTCATCTTTAGCACCAAGTACTCGAACTTCCGCTACAGAATAATCCCAGTTTGTTGTAGGAAAATCCATTTTTATACTACCCTGGTTCTCATAAGTGGAAATCGTTTCAGCCCGTTCAAAATAACGATTTGATCTATATATCTCTTTAATCATTCCAAATATTATTCCATTCTCGTTTTTTGTCTGAACGTATTGTCCTTTTTTGACATTTGATTTAGAATTAGTAATGACGAAAGCAAATTCACTAGTCGAAGGAGATTCTTCTGTTGAAACTACTGTACCTATTGCATGTGACATACTTGGTTTAAGCAGCTAAGTTTAATATTCCTTTACTGAAAACTCGTCCGACTAATCTTCACAAAAATTGGTTTCTGATTCTTTTTATCAACGTACGCTAGAACTAATTCTTTTCGAAGGTTATTTGCTATTTCCATTTCCTTTTCGATATCGCTAAGTTTTGCCTTTCCACTTGAATCAATAACCTTAACTAAGTATTTTGTCCGATCTTCGCCTGGTCTAAAACCTTTTTGGTAAACTCTAAAATACGCGCTATCTTCAAGATTAAGCCTTGCAATAAATCCATTATCCCTAAAGTATCTAAGAATTGCATATTTTTCCTGTGCGAGTTTATCCTTCTTTAGAAATTTCCAAAGCTCATCTTTATCAAGTTCCAAGACTCCTTTTTCAGTAAAGTAAATTGCTTCTAGAAAAGTTAGTTTGTTTTCATCGTAAAGTAATCCGCCTAAATCCTGAATTTTTGATATAATTTGCGTATCATTTATTTTTAAAATATAATTTTTCTTGTCTAGTTCTAAGTTTTTCGAATTCTTCATGTTTTTACCCCTATATTTAATCAATTAAAATAAAAAAAAGAAAATTTAAAATGATGTTTTAAAAGAATCTGTTTGATAGTACAATCGATGCGCCTATTGCGATCATTGCTACTAATTGATATACTGAAAATATCGTGTATGTCATACTAGATCGTTTTTCAAACAATACGCTTGAGAAGTTTGTTGTTGCAATAAATCCAGCCCACAATAAGACTCCTATTAATGCACCATACAATGCTCCAGTTATTCTAAATTGCTCTAAAACTATTGCTAGTACAAATGTCTGTACTACGGACATAACGGTCATAAGGAAATATGTTTTACCTGTGTCACTTTTTTTAACTTCTGATTCCTTCATCTTTAATTCTTTCATCCATTGTTTTCCAAAAACTGATGGGGAATACCATATCATACCTATAACAATTGATACTACTGTTCCGATAATTACCGATATTGCATTAATCATATTTTTTACTCACCTACAATCTAAATTTTATGAATATCAAATAAAGAATAACTACGCTTGTTAATAGCACTATTGGAGCTACAATCTTTGCAACTGCAACAACTGCATTAACTGTTGAAACCAGTTCTATTGATTGTTTTGCCCCTATTACTTTTATATCTATCCATTTTTTATCTGCATAAAACTTTGCTTTGCTTATATCTTTGTTTGCTTTTAGTGTAAGTTCTTTTATCGTATGCAGTAATTCAACGCTTTCTTTTGCGGGGTTTAAAACTCCCTTAACTACGTTTGCCTGGTGAGTGTCGGTTGTGAAAACGGCTGCATGCCATTTCTCTTTCATGTGTTTTCCAATCGACTCCATTTCCTTAATTATTTTTTCCCTAAATTCGGGGGTAATTCCATTTGAGTCTAGCCAAATCATTACGTACTTTGGTTTTGTACTTATTATTGCAACTTTTATTCCGGCTTTACCAAACTCGTTAAATGTTACGCTAGTTTGTGATACTCCAATTTCAAGTTCGCTTTTTTCTAGCTTCTTATTTATTGCCTCATCTACTGCCCCCATGTAATTAAATCCTATTTCGCTTCCCGCTTCAAAGCTCACTACTTCTCCAGTTTCTGCATTATGCTGATCTACAACTGTCGCTTCCTTGTAAATTGCCTGTGCTTGTTGTATCATTGCTAAACCTAATCCAAAATGTACATCTTCGGTTACAAGAGGTGCACGAGTTAAACTTATGAATGCGTTATTATCAAAACAAAGTGCTTCTGCAGAGCATTCTTTTTGTTTGCCAATTGCTAAACTCACGTTAGTCTTCTCATACTTTGCCTGGCCTAGAATTTCTTTACACATTTTAAGTATTTTTTCAATTTCAGTTGCTGCTACTGGATTTAAGTCGTGAGTAACTGTTGGATGAAAAACAAATGTTGTCGCATTATATTCTTTAGATAATTTATCTGATAATAAATAACTAAACTCACTTCCCCCTAAGTTTCCAAATGGTCCAAAATGAACATAAGGAGATACAAAAAGTACCTTGTCGTTTTCTCTTTGAAATGAATAAACTGAAATTAATGTCTTAACGTTTTCTCCTAGGTTGTCCATAGTCTTTTCCATATTGTTGTCCTTGTAGAGCCACTGTGCAACTATTAATGAAAATGCGTCTGTGCTGTTTATTCCAAAGCTTCTTCTCATTGGTGCGTTTACAATCATAAAAAATATGTACAAACCTAGTAGAAGTAGAAATGCTGCAAAATAAAACCTAAAGAGGTAGCCTCCTAAGTCCGATGAAAAAGAATTCCTGGAAAAGTTTATGAAAAACATCAGGTGAAAGAATAGCTGCAGGACTGCAAAAAGAAAACTTCTGAATTTTAAAATAAATATTAGTTTTGCAATTGCGTACCATAAAACAAAAACAAGTGCTGCTCCTATAATTATTATTATCTGTCCGTAAATCGCATCATATTTGGATACAAAAAATCCAGCGAGGTATGTTATTGCGTATATTATTTCTCCAGCTAACGCCGTAACCAATATCCTTCTAAAAAACATCTTTCTTAGCATGATTTTTATAACTGTTGCTGTAAGTAGTGATGGCAAGGCAACTAATAAAATTCCATCTATAAATCCATTTGTCAGTATGTTTAGTCCACTGTAAGTCTGGACATCTATTAAAATTCCAAAAATTATTCCAAGTAAGACTATTGCTACAATTAAGTACTTTGAACTTGGAAGTGAATGAAAATAATCTGTAATGCTTAATGCTTTTTCTACGTTTCCCATACCTTTTATTTACTTCCCCTACATATTTAAACTATGATAATCTGTCCAAAATGTGGTATTACTAATGATAAGGTTCAATTTGTAAATGCTTTTTGCATAAACTGTACTAAAGAAACGGTTAATGTTACTTGTCAGGAAAAATTCGAGTATCAAAAATGTAAATTCTGCGACAATGTTTTTTTCCGAGGAAAATGGGTTCCTTGGGATGCAAAAACCGAACATGAAATGGAAAAATCTATCCTTAGCAAATGCAAATACAAAGATGGTATAATTCGTGGTACTTACGATCGGGCACATTCTCTTGCTGTATTATATCTTAATGTCGCAAGAGAACAAGTTCGCGTTGAGCGAAAAATTGAAGTTGAGGTCAAAATTTCTACTTGTGTCGATTGTTCAAGAATGTCTGGGGGATATTTTGAAGCTATAATTCAGCTTCGTGGGAACAAAGATAAGATTGAAAAAAATATTAAGCGGCTTCAAGTCTTGCTTGGAAAACAAGTTGTTAAAATTGACCAGCTTAAGGAAGGAGTTGACCTTTATGTAATGTCAACAAGGGAAACTGGAGCTGCTTTATCAAAAGCGCGGTTACCATTTAATACTTCTAAAAGCTTATACGGCGAAAAACAGGGAAAAAGAATCTATCGAACTACTTTTGCAGTAAGACTTGCTGACCCGGTTAAAAAAGAAATACCAGTAGAAGAAACGATACAAGAAACTAATCCAGAAGATGATGGAGACAATGATGACGAAGATTAAGATAAAAACGATTAATTGTGTCTATTTCTTCAACCCGAGTTTATGATCTCTGTTCTGATCTTCTGTTGCACAGACTAAAAACTCTGATTGCACTTTATCCGGAGAGACCAAAGAAAAGGTAACTATTATTTTATATCCTAAAGTTTATGCCATCTTTAGTTGTGCTCTTGCTGCTGCAAGTTCATTTGGCATTATTTTCTCTTCTATCTGATCCAAAATTGATGCAGTAAGAACTAGTTTAGTAGCATTCTGCACAGCAACCGAACTATTAGAAACAGAAAAACTACTCGATTTAGCGCTATTAGTTTTAACTTCAACTCCGTTCGTTAAAGGTGCTAGAAAAACAGGTGCATAATCTTTAACAGATTGTTTAAATTCAACTGTTCCAGATAATTTTATTGGATCTACGCTATGTAAAGCACATAAATAAACTGCATTATCTAAAATATCGCTGGTTCTTAAGTTAATTTCTTTATTTAGTTTCACTTCTTTTTCACTAAGTTCTTCTTTCTTTTCTTTTTCCTCTTTTTTAGAAATATTTCCTTTTGCCTTCTCTTCTTCTAATTCTCTTTTTGCAGTTTCAATTGTCTCCTGTTTTTTAATAAATTCTTTCTTAAAAAGGTCAAATTTAGAAGTAACTCCAAAGCTTTCAACAAGGTCTTTTATATGCTGAACTATGCTTTGCTGTGCCATTTGCATGACAAATGTTGCATCTAGTGCGGTAGCTTCTGCCTCTTTTCTTAATGAAAGTGTTGATGCATCAAGGAAACTATTTGCTAAAGCAAGTGCACCTGCTGAAAATCCAGCGATTTTTGCAGCACTAAAAATATCTTCTTTTTCTTTTTCATTTCTTGCAAGAGCTCCTCTATAAATCGCATAACTTTTTTGAGCTTCTACGTCCTCTCCAAGATTTGCTTTTCTTGATTTTAAAATTGAAACCCTTTCTTTTGTTACATCATCTCCTTTCTTTCCTTTTATCGCAACGTCTTCTCTTTGTTGGTCATCTTTAGCCTTACGAGCCCGTGCTTCTTCTTGACGCATATTTTCTTCTACTGATTTAATAAATGATTCCCATAATTTAGCATCAAAATGCGCACCGTCAAGTACTGCAATGGTTATTGCTTTAAATGCCTCTGAATCCTTTTGTTTGGTTTGAATTAGACGACTTGATGCCTGTTCGTAGGTTTCTCCTTTTTGTGTTTTATTTTCGTGAAGAAACGCATCTAGTTTTTTATCAGAAGTAGAAATATTTTGATGAGAAAGTTCGGTTGTTCTATCGCTTATAGCTAACCTAAATTTTTTTTCTTCTCTTTTTAATTCTTCTACCGAGTTTGAAGTTTCTGAATCTTTACCTTTAAAAGACATTGCCATGATAAAAATTAGAAGATTTAATTTAAAAAGCTACTCCTATAAAATTAGAGTTTTGCAAGTGTATCCGCAACTATTCTTCTAGTAGGTTCCGAATCTCCCTGTAGCTTACCTTTAGACAATAAATACCCAATATCTAGAACAGGAACTCCTTCCTTTATTTCACCATTTAGTGCATCTAAGGGAATAATTGTAAATTGAACATAGTCACCTACTTGAGGGTCTTTTCCTTTCTCTACTACTACTTTAACAAAATTTAGATCTTTTCCGTAATAACTCTCTAGTAAACTTAAGTCAATGCCTTTAGCTAGACTCTTACCTTCTAAATTTACATTAAATATTTTAGGTGCACCACCATTAGCGCACTCTGAGTTTTTACAGATTGTCACTAAACCGTTTAATCCTATTGAACGAACATTAACTAGATATGTAAAACGATCTGAACTGTCCAAGCCATCTGCGATAATTTTAGAATCTTTCTTCATTTCAGCTTCTAGTTTCTTTATTTCAGTTACACCTACTTTTGGTAGTGCTTCTAGTTTTTCTCTAATGCCTGGATCATGTCTTAAAGTAGTAGTTTTATTATTCAAAGCAACAGTAATCTTTCCTTTCTCCTCAGCCCTAGCAGTTCCGGATAAAGAACCTAATAATAATGAAGTAGTAAGTAGTTTAACTAATGGTCTTTTTGCTACGGCTAATGCGCGTTGCATTCTTGAAGTTTTAATTCCTTGACCTTCTAGTTTTTTCATATCTCCCACATCTTACTTAGTTAAACATACTGCCTCATAACTCTATATAAAGATTTGCTTTTTGGTTGAAAGTGACGTAATTTAGTTTAGCGAAAGACGTAATGTAATATTTTTAGTACCTTATCATTTTATATCAAATATTTTATCAGATAAAAATAACTCAGACCTAAGTTCTTTTAAGAACAGTCTTAAAAATTTGTTTCTCTGCTTAGCCATTTCACGAGCTGTTTTAGTATGTAATCTATCAGGTATCTTAAGCAAACGTTCGTAAAAAAGATCTAGGGGATAACTAGAAGCATCAGCTTCCCTATTTTCACAAAAAGGATCTAAAGGGTGATAAAATGACCGTTTCATCTGTCCAGCAGAAGAAAACGTCCTCATTATTGAAATTGCACCAGTGGCTTCAAGTCCATCCGCATCTTGCAATATTTTTGATTCTGAAAGTGTGGGTAAAACTCCTTTTGAAAAGGAACATTCCAAGATGCATATTTTAATTCTTTCTATTTTTTCCTGTTCAAAACCCATTTCAGAGAGTATCTTCTCTGCAAATTTGGCACTTTCTCCCTGAGATTTATGCTTTTCAGGATGATTTTTTTGATATACAACTAAATCGTGAAATAGGGCAGCCGGAACAAGAATATCGAGGTCTCCACCTTCTTGTTGCGCAATAACCTCTACATTCAGTAAAACCCTATAAGCATGTTCAAAATCATGAGATACATCTTCCATTGCAATTTTATTCTTTGCAATTTTAATTAAATTTTCTCTTAAAGTTGAATCCATAATATCATCGTTTTTCATTTTTTCTTGATATTATCATCACTAGTATTGGAGAAATATGATATAAACTACCATTAAAAATACTATCTAGAAAACCCCCAAAAGGCAATCGGATAAACGATGAACCAACTTCTTCCAAATGCCCATTGGTATGTTTAATAATCTCCCTCCACTTTGAATAAGTCCATAAATTCTCATCGCCCCTAAGCGTAGAAGAACGACAAAAAAAGGTCGGAACAGAAAAAACACACCTTTTAGCTACCCTCAGACATTCATTTATCATCTGAGCTATTTGGGCAGGTTCAAAATGTTCTAATACTCCATGAGAAAAAGCTAATTCAAAATAATCATTCTTATATGGCAAATCAAATAGACTAACGTTTGCATAATTTACTCTTCCACTAAAATAACGATTTAGGGACTTTGCAATTTCTAGAATCCCTGGATCATTATCTATAGCGGTTACTTCATAGCCTTGTCTATTTAGTATTACTGAATTAATCGAAGAACCACAGCCTGCTTCAACAATTTTACTTCCAATAGGGGCATGTTTTCTAACATAACGAAATAGGAAATTACTTGCTACACGCTTCTGTTTTAGGTATTCATCAGGTCCTCCAAAGCAATCAATTCTATCTGAATAATAATCTGACCATGAAGTCAACTTATTCTTATTCTCCCTTTTTTGTTTAGGTAGTATCATCCTTCTTCACCTTTTACATTTTAATTAATCATTTACCATACCACGTATTTATACTTTTCTTAACAAAAAATGGATAAATAATCATTAAATATATAAATAAATGTAAAACTTTTACAAAAAATCAGGCACTTTTTGTGTAATTTATACATTTAAATGTTATAAAAAACGTCTGAAATTGATTTTAGATCTGGAATGCATGGACACTTCAAACAAAAAATCGCTCGAATAAGCGAAGTTTTTTAATTGTAAAATCATTTAGTAAAGCATGCCAGAACCATCTAGGGAAGAACAATTAATTACTGTAGCTAAACTTAGGTTAGAGCAAGACGAAAAAGCTAAGAAAGCTGCAGATGCAATATATAAACAATACAAAAAAGACAAAGCAAATAGAGATTTTGTAATTCTTTTAAAGACGTTTTATAAAGTGTTAAGGAATCCAGAAAAAGCCTTTGAAATAGAAGAGACGGATTATATCATCGGTCCAGCTTGGAACCGATCAAAAATTGAAATTTTTCAAAAAATAGATTTAATAGACAAGGCGATAAAAGCAGGCGCAATAAATCAACTGGAAAATACAGTATACCGAAATGAGTTTAATAAAATAAAATCGGATTTTCATTTTACTATCGGGGAAATATTTCTTAAAGAAACTAACTTAAGCAAAGCTGAGTTTCATTTTGAAAAAGCTACTGAAACCTTAATGGAAAAAAGATATTTGGATAGTTACAGAATCTTTGTATTATACTATTGTAAAAACAACACACGAAAGGCATTTGCATTATTAGATAAACTTGCAAAAAAGTTTCCAGATAAAAATGATTATTGGAACTTACTAAGAGCAGACTTTCTTATTAAGATAAAGGCTTATAAAAAAGCGTTAATAATTCTTGCAAAAGTAAAAGATTATCCTTACGTTAAGAGTTTTAGACTAGGTATTGCTTACTTGGGTCTTAATAATTTTAAAAATGCAGTTAAACATCTGAGATATTACAGGATTAACCCGAATAAATTGTACTCATACCCGCCGGATTTAGGACCCTTGCCTTTATTCCAGGGTGTCAAATATTCAACATATCAACATCTGTCAAATTTCGTTGAGCATAACGAATTAATGAATTTAGGACTATTCATAATATTTGTTGCAAATAAATATTACAAAAATGCGTTTGAATTACTATCAAAAACATCTGTAACTTCGAACTCGCCATTTTATTACGAGTTTCTGAACTTACAAGGCATTATGTATTATGGCAAAGGGTATTATCGCTTTGCATTGGAGTCTTTTGAAGAAGCAATAAAACACTTGGGCAAAAGAACAGATTTACTTTTTAGTCGTGCAGTAGTACTATCAACTCTTAAGGATAAAGATAAAGCAATAAAAGACTTAGAAAAAGTCTGTAAAGATTTAGGTACAGTAATTCCTGCAAAGGATGAAATTGAAAATTTATTAAAGGATCCGAAATTCCTAATGGAATTAAGCTTCAAAAGCCCATTTTTCATTAAAGAAGAACGTAATGCCAGTTCGGATATTCAGGCAAACGAAGAATCAAAACATAATCCAATAGATAGAAGGAAACAATTTATTCTATTTGATATTATGGATTCTTTTGATATACCATACTCAAAACATTCTAAATTTGAGGAAATAGGAATAAGAAGATATGATGAAGGAAACTATGATTATGAAGAAGGAGAATATGCAAATGCGATATTAAGTTATGGAAGTGCATTAGAAATCAATCCAAATATACAGGAGGCATATTTTAATCGTGCACTTGCTATTTTTATGGATGGCGATAGTAAAAAATCCCTGTCTGATTTTGATGAGTTTTTAAATATAAACAAAAAAGATTATCGCGCATATAACAACAGAGCCTGTATGTATATAGAGGAAAAAGAGTATAAAAAAGCAGAATGCGACTTAAAAGCTGCAATCGAAATCTGTCCAGATAATCCTTTGATACTTCATAACTTAGGTTTAGTACATTTTTACTTAGAAAAAGATGATTCATTAGAAAAATCTTTAGAATATTTTTCCAAAGTAATAGATGTAAAACCAGATTTTTTAGCTAAAACATACTCAGTAAGAGCTCAGGTTTATGAAAAACTAGGGAAAACGTCTGAAGCATTAAGCGATTATAATACGGCAATAGCACATGACTCATCAAATGAGTGGTACCAGGAACTTAGAGATAAAATTAACAAACCAGAAGAAAAACCTAAAGAAGAAATAAAAAATGAAACAAAACAAGAGCAAACGCATGTTGAAGATGAAGAAGATTTTATCACAAGGTTTATTTCAGTAATAAATGAGGATGTGGTTCAAGTATCTATCTCTGAAGAAGCGAAAGATTTGCCAAAATTAGTTAAAGAAAACATGCCGAAACTGCTTGAGACTGCAGAATATTTTTACAAATCTAGAAATATCGACCGTGCACTTGAGCTTTATTCCAGTTTGCTTGAAATTGAACAGGATAGTCATCTAATTCACAATAATTTAGGATGTTGCTTTTATAGAAAGCAAGATTTTAAAAGTGCAATAAAACACTTTGATAGAACTTACGAGATAAATCCATCATTCAAAGATGCGTTATATAATAAAGGACTTTCCTTTGCAAGTATTGAAGAGTATGAGAAATCTATTTTTATTTTTACAAAATTCCTGAAATTTAATAATGATGATTTTAGAGCACACAATTTACTTGCCTTAAGTTATGAATATGCTCATTATTATGATAAGGCTATAGAAAGCTATGAAAAGGTACTTTCCATAAATCCAGACTTTATTGAATCAAAAACGCATCTGGAATGTGTAAAATCAAAGAAAAGTGAAAATGTTTCCTCAAAAGCTACTAAAACAAATGAAAATGAAAGATTAGTAGAGGAATCAGATGTAAGCTATTTCTCACAAATAACCTTTTCAGATGTAGGTGGAATGCAAAACATAAAGAAAAATCTTAATACGAAATTTATCGCTTCTTTAAAAGACAAGGAAATTGCTAAAAACTATGGCAAAAAATTTGGCGGAGGATTAATTCTTTATGGCCCTCCAGGCTGCGGTAAAAGTTATGTTGTTGAAGCACTTGCAGGAGAACTAGAAATTCCTTTTATAAAAATTAGTATCGCAGATATTTTGAACATGTACGTAGGAAATAGTGAAAAAAATCTAAAAAGAATTTTTGAAATTGCAAAAAAAAGACAACCAATAATAATATTCTTCGATGAAATTGAAGCATTAGGAGGCAAAAGAGAGGGTATGAATCAGCACTTTGAAAGGACACTTGTAAATCAATTTTTGATGGAGATGGATAAAATTGACAAAAATAATGAAAATGTTCTGGTCATTGGAGCTACGAATGAACCGTGGTCTGTGGATCATGCATTAAAAAGAAGCGGAAGGTTTACGCATAAAGTATTTGTTGAACCCCCTGATCCAGAAGCAAGAAAGGAAATATTTAACTTATATACTAAAAACAGTTCAATGTTAGATCAATTAGACTATACTAAATTAGCAGAACTTACCGAAGGTCTTTCTTGCACAAATATCAAATCAATATGCGAAAATGCATTTGATTTTGCATATGAAGAAGCAGTAGAAAAGAAAATCGAAAAGAAAGTCGATATGAAAGATTTTGAAAAAGCAATCTCAAAAGAACGATCTGATGTAAACGAATGGTTTGAGCAGGCAAAGCAATATGCTACCAACAATTTGTTTAGGGAAACGTATAAAGAACTAGTTAAATATTTGGAAAAAGACAAAGCATATTTAGATAACAGGGGAGGCAGTATGTTCGGCTAATCTTTCCTAAAAAACACCATTGAACCAATAACTTTCCTTTTTATTTTTCCCGAGCTTTGAATCTTTTCTATAATTTCAAGATATCTTTTAACTGTTTTTGCGTTTAGCCTTGTCCCATAAACGATTTGGTACAAACCTACTTTTTTGTTTGTTATGAAGTGAAGAATGATATCGATAATTTTTGAAGCATTCATAAAATAGTTGGTTATTTTTCTGTATAAATCTTTTGAATAGGTGTGTGTACATTTCACATTGAAAAACTTTTCATACGTAAAAAGGCTTAGTTTTGGTGAAATATTGCAGATTTAAGGCTTAAAAACACTAATATTTACTGTTAAATTTCCATATTTTAGTTGATATTTTTTTAGTTCATTTCTCGTAGGTGTTGTTTTTAATTTAGTATTTTCACTCATTTTTTCCACCCACGTTCTTCACCAGAGTCTATTTCTTACTTCCTCCTTTAAGCAACATATTTATCGCATCAGGAACCGCAATTAAATTTACTGCAATTGTCTTAAACCTAGTTAATAGAGCAAATGTAATTCCTTTAGCTACGGGTATTCCAAATAAACCTAAAACAACTGCTGCAAAACCCTCACTAAATCCAGTACCAGCAAATGAAGGCAAAGGAGCAAATTCAATCATAGTAATTAATGGCTGGAATAGAAAATAGAACAATACCTCTGGCATTCCCGCATCTATGGTTATCCCTACGCTCTTTGCTGCAAAATACCAGGAGATTGCTTTAGCGCTCCAGGTTAAACTTAATATTCCAAGTAATTCTGGTGTTCTTTTTATAACTGCATGTGAGTTTTGTTGCATTCGCTCAAATAAATCATAAACTTTATTAGCTAGCGGGATTGTTTTAGCAAAACTAAATAATCCAAGGAATTTTTTAGAAAATAAAATCAATACCATTATGATTATCATTGTAATCATTGCAAATGAGGCAAAAACAAGAATCGGTTTATCTTCTGGTTTTAAAAATTGCCAAAGTAAATAAACTATCGCCGTACTTCCTGCTAAAACTTTTAATGCAAAATCAAAAACAGTTGGTCCCATTACGCTTACAAATGCCTTTTCTGATGGAACATTATATTTATAGTGAAGCATTCCGGCTGTTGCAAAGTATCCGCTTCGAGCTGGTGTAAAATCTGCTGCAAGCATTCCAACAAAGTGCGATCTTATAACTTCAATCCAGGTTGCCTTTACCCCCTGTTCTTCTAATAATATCTTTATTCGTAAAGACATCAAAACGTACATGAATAATAAAAATAATATTGAAATTCCAAGCAGTACTAGGTCTACCTTTGATATTTCATTTAAGAATTTATCAACTCCAATAAACTGTAAAATAAAGTATATTATTACTACTGATATTATTGCATTTATTGCTAGTATTAACTTGTTTCGTTGCATTTCTTGCATGTTTATCACTAATCTGTTTTTCTATTTTAAACTTACAATCGCTATGTTTATTAATTATATTATTTTTAGTTTCCTTGTGCCAAACTACTATTTAGATATTGAAACAACTGGTTTAGATTGCAAAAAGGACAAAATTATAACTATTCAGTATCAACGTTTGGACTCGCGATCTGGTCTTCCAAATGGAGATTTACATATTCTTAAAGAATGGGAAAGCTCTGAAAAAGAAATTATTCAAAAATTCTCTGTTGACTCAGGTATTCTTTCTAGCAATCCGTTTTCCTTCGTATCTGTTGGTTTTAACTTAAAATTTGAACATAATTTTCTTAATGCCAGATCAAAGCTTCACGCTCTAAATGAAATTGACATCCTAAGTAAACCTTTTTTGGATCTGCATAGTTGTGCGGTTATAATGAATAATGGCGCGTTTAAGGATTCTGGCTTAGATAAAATTACGAACAAACCCCACAGCGGAAGTCCGATTCCTAAATTGTACGAAAACAAAGAATATGATAAAATCATAAAATACATCGAAATCGAAACAACTGAATTTTTGAATTTTTCCTCCTGGCTATATAAAGAACTGCCCACATGCTTGGCTAATTTTAAGTCTTACTATAATAAAACAGCTAACAAGTAAGAAACCAAACCTAAAAACAGAGCCAATAAACTTATCTTTCTAGCGTATTTGTATGGTTTTTTATCTGGTTTACAAATTATTTTGTATATGATTGTAATCATGAGTAAATTCGCAATTACTAATAAGCCTACTGCGTAAATATTCGCTTTTAATCCAAAGAAAAATGGCAGTGCAGTAAGCGGTAAAAATATTATGTAAATTATTGTCGCAAGAAAGATTGCGTTTTGTTCTCCAATCATTGCAGGAAGAGTTTTTGAGTTACGCGCCTTAACATCCCCTTCCAAATCTTCCGTACTCTTTATTATTTCACGAGCAAGACCAGATAAAAATCCAAGAAGCGCTAGTACAATTGCTATTTTTGATAGTTGTTCGCTAACTACTAAATTACCAAATATAAACGGTATTGCCATTGTTAATCCGATGTATAAGTTTCCAACTAACGGCAAATCCTTTAGTTTGTAATTGTATGCTATTGCTAAAATATTAAATATTACTGCAACTAAAAACGCGTTTGTGTTGATAAAATACGCTGCAACTATTGAAACTAAAAAACAAATCCAGGAAAAATAGAACGCAAACTTCTTTGAAATTGTTCCATTAACTAACGGGCGATCATTGCGCTTGTTTAGCCTGTCGCTTTCTACATCTAAATAATCATTTAACGCAAAGCTTCCCATCTCGCTAAATACTGGCACGATTAATGATAGTATTATTATCGTAGAAAAATCCGGCAGTTTTCCAAGTATTATCGTTTCTCCTATTAATACGGCTATCGCGAGCATTATCGCATGTTCGAATCGAACGAGCTTATAAAACTCCTTTATTCTCATATTCCATTATTAATCGAACAAACATTAAAAAACATCGTTGTTGTTCTACTATCCATGGCGACCTATAAAGTAGAATTAATCTCCCCGAAAATGAAGAACGATATAATGTTTGGATTAGCTGATAAAATACCCTATTCAAAAAAAGCCCATATCCACGGTACCTGCGTAAAATTCTTTACAGATAGTGCTGAATTTGCATCTATGTGGGAAATGAATTTTAGGCACATGCTAGACGAGATACGTCCTCATGCCAGGATATTTGCTATTACTGATAAAACAAAAAAATTGCGCGTACTATACGAACCACATTCAAAGACCGTTATCATAAAAAACTGCGATTATTATGGCTGGGTAAAAAGTATTGCACTTGGATTAGTTGCTGACTTTTTTGAAGATTTTACTTCTGAACATAGAAGATACTCCATACATGGTTCACTAATTGATTATAATGGACATGGTCTAGCTATTATTGGCCCCTCTGGAAGCGGTAAGACAACACTTACCTATGGCTTAATGACTGATTATAGGTATAATTTTCTTACTGATGATTGGTTTTTTGTTCGCATGATGCGAAACGGAACTTTAGTGTTTTCTTCTGAAAAAAATTCTTACATTCGAGATGACTTAGCATCTAACTGGGCCGAGTTTAAGGATAAGTTATTACATTTGAAAAAAGATAATCACGGTCGGTCTATTGCAGATATTAAAAGAATTTTTGGTGGCGATCGTATACGCGAGTCTTCAGCATTAAAATCGATTATTTTACTTAGACGTGAAAAAGGCAAAGACGTATTTAAGAAATTATCTGCTACTGAAGCTCTTGAATTTATGCTAAAAAATGATTTTTGCAACCCTCACCAGTTAGTTAGGAATAAGGTAAAGTTGTTATCGAGAAAGGAATTCTTTAAAGAACTTTTTAGTAAAGTTCCCGTATATCTACTTAATACAATTGAAACCCCAAAACAAAGCTTAGAGAGGATAAAGAGGTTAGCATATGACTAATGGTAATTCTAAATTCAAAGTTGCATTATTACAAATGAAGATGTCCGACTCTGTATCGGAAAATTTGAAAAAAGCAGTAAAAATGATCAAAAGCGCTTCGAAAAAAGGAGCGAATATTGTTTGTTTGCCTGAACTATTTAATACGCCTTATTTTCCAATTCAGGAGAAAGCAGATGCTCTAAAATATGCAGAATCAATTCCAGGTCCAACTAGCGAAGTACTCTCTATTGCTGCAAAAGAAGCGAACGTAGTTCTTGTTGCGGGTTCAATTTACGAAAAAGATTCTGCAACTGGAAAACTCTACAATACTTCTATGGTGTTTGATGAAAACGGATTAATGCTAGGCAAATATAGAAAAATGCATATACCTCATGATCCTGGTTTTTATGAACAGAATTATTTTGAAAAAGGAGATTTAGGTTACAAAGTTTTTCAAACAAAATACGGCAATGTAGGAATTCTTATTTGCTATGATCAGTGGTTTCCAGAAGCAGCTAGAACCTTGGCTTTGATGGGAGCTGATATTATATTCTATCCAACTGCAATCGGTTGGGCGAAGAATGTTGAACCTGTTGAAGGAAACTGGCAAAAAGCATGGGAAGGAGTTCAAGTTGGTCATGCTATTGCTAATAATTTAATAATCGCTCCAGTTAACCGATGCGGTGTTGAAAAAAATACTACTTTTTGGGGAGGAAGTTTTGTTTCAAACGCTTTTGGTGCGATTCTAGCTAAGGGAAAAGACAAGGAAAAAATAATTATTACAGAATGCGACTTAGCACACAGCAAGCATGTCAGGGAAGGTTGGAGATTCTTTTATAATCGAAGACCAGAGAGCTATGGGAAATTGGTGGAGAAATAAACTACATTATTTATCTAAAGTATGTTTTATAATAACTTAATCTTAATAGTTTATCTAATTAAAACGGTGGTAAAATGCCCGACATATCCTCCATTTATAGTTATGCAATGCTTAAGGAAATTATTGAAAAAAGAACGGATACGAAAGATCTGGACTTTGTAGTTTTTAATAATTACTTTGAATTAATAATTACCGCTCATCTCAAATTGCACGCTACTTTCGATAAGCGTGTTCGTGAGGTTCATGACGCGAAAAATTTAGCATCAAAAACCATGTTCTGTGCTAAAATGCTTTTAATTAGAAATATTGTTTATATCTATTCTGCTTATGAACTTTTTAAAAAAGAATTTAATGATCCTTGTATAGAAATGTTGCGTGTAATTTTAGAGACATCTTTATCCAACTACTTATTGATATATGAAGGTAAAATAGACTTTTTTGAAAATCAAGGCAAATTGGCACACGATTTTTTTAAAGATCCTGTAAATATACTAGATGAGGAAAAAAGAAAAAAATTTCACGAAACTGCAAAAAGTTTAAGTTCTAGTGGTACTACACTTCGCAATTTAGCTGAGAAATTATATTCCAACCCAAAATCAGACGAATTGAAAAATTATATTAAATTTGTTGAAGCAATTTTAAGTCCTAGTTCTCATGCTAGTTTACTAGGTATCGAATTTAACTACTATCTCCCTAAAGAAAATAAAAAAATCTTAGCAATTGAAATGACTTATTTGTTAGTATTTAGTTTAATGTCATTTTGGGAGATCTGCTTTGATTATATTGAAAACGATCCAATTAATATCGAACTTAAACTAATCTGCAAGTCTGGTTTAAATATATCTGAAAATTCTATTATGCCACTTCCGAATAATCCTGAAATCGAAAAAAAGTTAAGAATAACATATGCTTATTTAAACAGTTAACAATTCATTTTCATCTCAATAAATAAAATATGATTCTCCATTTTTATCAATCAAAACCCTTACTAAAGCAGGGTTGGAATTCAATTCCGTTGAAAATTCGCTTAAAAAACTCAGTCTTCTGGAAGATAAATATTTGACAAATACGGCAGTTCTTCTTTTTGCAGAGCAACCTGAAAAATTTATCAAAAATGCAAAACTTAGATGTGCTGTATTTGCCGGAGCTGATACAACTACTGCTATCGATATGAAAGAGTATGTTGGAGATGTACTTTATCTAATCGAAGAGGCACAGAAATACCTTCTTAAGAATATTCATATTGGTATGCGTATAGCGGGCTTAGTTCGGGTTGATGTTCCTGAAATAAACGAGGAGGCATTGCGTGAAGCCATTATCAATGCATTTTGTCATCGAGACTATTATAATGATGACTCAGTTAATATCGCAGTATTTAGTGATAGAGTTGAAATAAGGAGTCCGGGGTTACTGTATGGTGGGCTCACAATAGAGCGCATTAGAAATGAAAAAATTTCTGAACGACGGAACGATCTTCTAGCCGATATGCTTCATCGAATACATTATATTGAAAAGTGGGGGCAAGGTATTAGCAAAATGTTATCAAAAGAACCCTCTGTTTCTTTTAAGGAAGTTGGAAGGCAGTTTATTACTGTTTTTAAACGACAGGAAAAAACCTCTGCTGTGGAGAAAACTAGGGAGAAAACTAGGGAGAAAATATTGGCTCTAATTAAATCTAATCCATCTATTACTACAGATGAGCTTGCGGATAAACTTAAATTAACTACTAAAGGTATAGAATGGCAGGTGTCCCGGTTAAAGTCAAAAGGAGTTCTAAAAAGAATTGGCCCAGATAAAGGCGGACATTGGGGAGTTTTAAAAGAATAAGATGATTAACTAGTTTGAGGAATTTCTTATGTCTAAAATTTCATCTAATACAAATCTTGATTTAGAACAAAAACTTTGGGCTACTGCAGATAAACTTAGAAACAATATGGATGCTGCTGAATACAAACATGTCGTCTTAGGTCTTATTTTCTTAAAATATATTTCAGATGCTTTTGAAGAAAAACATAAACTATTATCGACTGATAACGAAGCTGATCCAGAAGATAAGGACGAATATCTTGCAGAAAATATTGGTAGTGGATTCCATAAAATGATTAATGGTTGGGATGAGTACTGCCATCTAAAGCCGTTGATTGAAGGCGATTTTGATTATTATAAAATTGTTTTTCCAACTACCACTACCACTAAAACTACTATTAAAACTACCACTAAAAAAATAATGAAAAAGTTGTTCTAGATATCCTAACTAATAATTCCTTACTAACTGCAGAGGATATTGCACAGCAGATAGGTATCGGAAAGGATGGAGTAAGATATCATCTAAAAAATCTAAAGAAGAAAGGATTGCTTAGGCGTGTTGGGAGTAGTAAAAAAGGCAGTTGGGAGGTTGTGAAATAATTAGTTAGTTAAGTAATCCTAATTTTGACCAGACTCACTTTAAAAAGTCAGATTTTTATACTTTAAGTGCGTATGCTCCACATTCTTATTTAAGGCAGTAAAAAATAAGAAAAGAAAATTAGATTAATTGTTCCTCAAGGCTACTAATCTAATGTAATATTTTTAAATGTTCCTAACTGCGAGGTGGATAAAATGGAATTTGAATTTGCCATATTAGCTGGTAAACCTGCAATTTTTGCAATAATTGGCTTGTTTATTACTTTTAAGATAACTGGAAGATCGACAGTTGCAATCGTAGCTGGGATACTCTTTGGATTAGCTTCATTTGCTTTCTAAAGAATACAAATAAAATTATTCTTTCTTTTTTTCTTTTTTAATTATTTCACCAATTCCCCACTAAATGCTTTTTGCATAAGCGAATTAAACAGTTCTTCAGAATATTTCTGGTTTTGAAGTTGTTTTTGTTTTATTAATTCTACTCTCTCAACGATTTTAGAAAATTTTTGTTGAAGATCCAGAGTTGGTACTGGAATTTCTAATTTTTTTATTATTTGTTGGCTAAGATTTGGTTGAGCAGCACCTACGCATTGAGATATGAGTCTATTCGCAAGTCTTTCTAAACAATGATGAATATACTCGTAATGTACTAGTTTTGTATCGCATGTTAGTCCTGCAATTGCTTGGTTGGTAGTAGCCTTTATTTTTAATACAGCGATTTTACCGGCAGTTGCGCCGTACATAGCAACTAAAATTGTATTTGGTTCAAAGTATTTTGCACTACTATTCTGTAATCCAGTTTCTGTAATTTTCTCTTCTGTATCAAAAACATATTTATTATTTACTTCACCAGATTTTACCCATGAAATTGTGCCACCTTCGTAATACTCTGGTCTTGAACGGTTTGGAGTTCCACCACTTGTTATTTCACAAATAGTTCCAAGACCTATTTTTTTCCAACTTCTAGGATTAGTTTCAGGATCACCAAACATTTCAATAAAAACACTCTGCAAAACCTGATTTGTAAGGGCTTCGATTTGCTGACGTTTTTGTTTTATGGATTCGGCTTTCTCTAGGATTGTGACGATTTTGTGCTGAGTTGGAAGAGGGGGGATTGGAATTTTAATTTTTCTAAGTTGCGATCCAGTTATTGCTGAAAAAGTACTGCCTTGTCCACTCTTGGAAATTTCTGCCTCTTTCATTTTTAATATATGACAAAGAAAAAATAAAGTAAGATTTTCTTTAGGTCTTAAAGCTGCTAATCCTCTACCTATACAACATTCAGAATTCGAGATATTTGTGGCTCCAACTGGAGCTCTTACTGATATTAGAATATCATTCTTATTTGCAATCTTAGAAGGGGCGTTACACCACTTTTTAGGGCTAGGATAACGATCTCCAAATTCTGCCTTTCCTTGAAAAAATGGTATTCCCACTTTATTTTCATTATACGTATTTGACGGGGGTGATTGACCCATAACTATCTCGCAAACATCTCCAAGCTCTTTTTCCCCCCATCCTTTTGGTAAAATCATTAGCGACCACCTATTTGTGAGGTTAATTGCCCAACCATTGCTCCAACTGCACCAAGAACACCAGTGCAAATCAAAACAACTGTCCAACATGCAAAAAATGATTTCAGAACTGGAGTCAATGCTGTTGCTTCGGTCGGCCCTGTTAATGGTAAACAAGAAAATCCATCTGGAGTATTAAATTCGATCATAAATCCAATAAATAAGCCCAGAAAAGAACCGATGCCTCCAAATAATGCTATTGAACCTTTACTCATTTTATTACCTGTAAATTATAATTACTCTTAATCACGTTATAATCTTGCTGTAGGTTAAACTTTAATTCATCAGTTAATTTCTGAATTTCGTCTATAAGTTCTTGAGATATTTTTTTGTCTACAAATCCATGTTCAATTTTTTTTATTAACGCTTCTTTTTTGTAGCCATTTTTCTCTAAAACTAAAAATACGATAATTGACTTTCTTAAACATTCTAAAGTGAAGTTTAGAATATCCTCTAATTTATCTTCCTTAGATAGTTGACCATGAATAAATTCACTTCTTATGGTGTATGCAGTTTTTAGTTTCTTTATTGTTTCTAAATGTTCGTAGTCAAAGATCGACATAACCTTAGATATTCTTAAACCAAATCTATATACAAGTTCATCTCTTTCAATCAAATACAAAGCTTCTAGTCCAGAAACAGCATTAGTTATTTTTTCCTCTACAATTTCATTTGCTAAAACTGCTTTTTCGTATCTATTTAAAGCAATATCAATATGATTATTAGAAGTGTTTAATAATCTCTGATCTAGCTCATGCTCTTTAAAGAACGCATAAAATTTAGAAATCTCTTCTTTATTTAAATCATTTACTATTAATTTTGGTTCTTGAGATAAATATTTTATATTCCTTAAAGTTCCAGAAGAATGATTAAACAAGGATTTACTTTTTAGATTATAAAATTTCCAATGGATCGGATGTGGTCTAAATAATCTTAATATTTGAAATATGGATTCGATTTTGTGTTGTAATTCTATAAATTGAATTAATTTAAACTTTATTTCACAAATGCTATCGCATAATAGCTCCATATATTCGTAACCGGTTTGAAAATCCTCTACCTGAATATCGGTTTCATTAAATTTAAGAAATAGGATATCTTCAGTTAAATTAAATTGATTTATCCCCAATGCTAAGCCTCTGACTCTTACTTTTGAGAACTTTTCAGTAGGTAGACCTCTTAAGTCTAATATCGTTTCATTAACAAGAGACTCAATAGTAACATTTGCGTTTGAATTTACTTGGTTAAAAATATTTAGACATATTGTCGTAGTTATTCCTCTAGGTTCTCCGATATTTCTAAAAATTTCCATTTCACAAACTGCATTTTCAAATTCATTAGTCGCTAAGACTATTGAAAGCAGTTTATTTAGGTTTATTCCGTTATTCGAACTTTTAGCTAATTCGCTACATTTTAATCCTAATTTAACTAGACTATCGTTAACAGAAGTATAATTCCATGCTTGGTTCTGGGGCTCAGAGATCATTCCACCATCCCTTTCAATTCTTCCAAATCCTTTTCAATTTCTTTTTCCAGCTCAGCGATTTTAGAAATCAAAACCTCTGGTTCCTCATATTCAATTTTTTCAATATTGTTAACTTTGTATTGCGAGAGATTAAGGTTATAATCATTTTTCTTAATATCTTCAAAATTAACAGAAAAACTTTGAGAACTATCCGACTTAGTCTTAAACAATTCAACAATATTTGGGAGGTCTCCTTTTCCATTAATAAAAGTTCTTTTTTGATCTAATGAAAAACCATCTGCTTTCATTTCATAGAACCAGACTTTGTTTGTTCTATCTCCTTTAGTAAAAACTAAAACTGCGGTAGCAACGCCAGAATATGGTTGAAAAACTCCAGAAGGCATTGAAATAACTGCTTCGAACTGACACTCTTCGAGCAATCTCTTACGAATATCCTTGTGTGCATTTGATGAACCAAATAATACACCTTGGGGAACAATTACAGCTGCACGCCCCCCTGTTCTTAAAAGATGATAGAATAATTCCACAAACAAAAGCTCAGTTTTAGGAGTTTGAACTTTGAACAGATCATTAATGTCTCCTTTATCAATAGAACCTGTAAAAGGTGGATTTGCCAGTATGATATCATACTTTTTGTCAAAACTAAAGTTCTTGGAAAGTGCATCTGCATAATTAATCTTTGGATGTTCAATTCCGTGAAGAATCATATTCATAAGTGCGATACGAATCATAGTGCTGTCAAAATCATGACCAAAGAAAGTTTCACGCCTTAAAAAGTCCCATTGTTTTGGGTTTGTTATTTTATCTCCAATAAGATTATGGGGGTGACCTTGTTCATCGTACTGAATCAAATCATTACTTGTGTTCTTGAGTAAGATGTGTTCGTAGGCACTAATCAAGAATCCACCAGTTCCACACGCTGGATCGCAAATTGTTTGACCAACTTGAGGATCAAGAAGTTGAACCATCATTCTAATAATATGTCTGGGTGTTCGAAATTGGCCATTTTTGCCAGATGAGCTAAGTTCATTTAAGAGATATTCGTAAATATCTCCCTGTGTATCTTGATTTTGACTTGAAATATTAAGTTCATCAATGATGGAAACTGCTTCCTGAAGTAATGAAGGTTTAGGGATTAAAAACATGGCATCTTTCATATTTTGTGAAAAAACAGTGTCTTCTCCTCTTGTAATGTTTTTAATGAACGGGAAAACAATATCTCGAACGTGTAAAAGCATTTTTTCTGCATTGTAATGTTTCCAGTGAGACCATCTGCAATTTTCATTATTAATAAATAACGATTGATAATTTTCTTTTAGTGCCTTAGCTCTTTCAATATGTTTTGTGTCAAGATCTTCAAGGCGTCTCATAAAGATTAGATATGAAATCTGTTCAATAGCAAGAAGAGGGTTTGCAATACCCCCTGACCAAAATCTATCCCACAGTTTATTTATTGACGCTTTAAGTTTTGACTCGAGCATAAGATCACCTAACTTGGATAACTAAGCACTTCTTTTTCTAATTCATTACAAAATGAAATAATTTCTCCAAGTTGTTCGTTATTAAATAATGGAATCGGTACTTTTGTACCTAAATTAGTAAATGGAGCTACATAAAAGTCCTTGACTTCTATATGTTTTCTATTTACAAATACTGTTTGAAGAGTTCTTAAAAATCTGACTTGATCAGAATTAAAATAGTTCTTCTCAACTATAAATGTTCTGAATGCTTCTTCTATACGAACTTTTGAATCTGGGAATTGATACAGCCCAATCAAATGCTTAACAAATTGAACAAGAGAACCCTTTTCTTTTTTGTAAACCTTTTGAAGAGACTGTTCAGTTATATACAAATCTGGGCTGTTAAGAGTCTTTTCAAGTTGCTTAAGGTCATTATCTGTAAGTTCCAGATTCTCTTTAATTTTTCTAATTGTTGGATGTTGCTCTGCAAGGTCGCTGATCCTTTTTTCTACCTTTTCTTTGTATTTATCTACAAAATCGCCTTCACCGTTTGGCCCATATTCTATCCAACCCTTATCTGCGATAATGTCATCTAAATCTAGTACGATTGTAGAACGTGATTCTTTATCAACTAATGGCATTAAGTCTAAGAATTCATCCATAATCATCTGTGTATCTTCTAAACTAGGATTAACCCAAAAATCTTCACTTAAGATTCTTTGTTTTATTGCTTTTTTTGCCTTAACTTTATTAAGTGTATCCGGTAATCTGTTGATCTTTTCTGTGATTGAATTTTGTATAAATTTGAGTGATTTTGCATCTTTTTTCAATATAGCGAGTCTTAGTTGTTCAATTTTGAGTTCAAAAGAAGCTTTTTCATAATCAATGTTTGGTTTAAAACGCATAAGTGAAGCAATTTTGACTTTTAGAAGGTCATAGTGATCAATTCCTAGAAGTTCAAAGAACTTGGGAGCAAGTACTTTTTCAATATTTGATTTATGTTCAAAAATGCCTGGAGATCGAATAGGGAGAGATTGCACATCATCCAAAACTTTTCTTTTAACTTCTTCAAATAAAGGATTACTTTTATCTTTAAGTAAAAATTTGTACTGTTCGAGTCGAGTTCTAAAAATTCTAGAGGGCAAGGACTCAGTATTTTCAGCAACTTTTCCATCCGGATTCATCTTAAAGAATTCAAAATTTTGCCAAAAATCGAATATTAAGAAATGCTCTTTCTTACCATTTGGTAACCATTCTTTATTTTTGCAAACGTTGTCATGGCGTGTTCCACGTCCAATCATTTGCCAGAATTTAATTTTTGATAAAACTGGTTTTGCAAATACAAGGTTACATACTTCTGGTATGTCTACACCTGTGTCGAGCATATCAACGGATATTGCAATTCTAGGAAAATTCTCTTTTGTAAACTGATCGATAAGTTTTTCAGCTCGCTCCATTTGATAATCTATAATCTCAACTAATCCAGAATAGTTCGGATACAATTTATTGAATGCTTCATATAACCTTTTTGCATGATTATGAGTAATGGCAAAGATAATCGTTTTAGCAGGAAGCGTACCACTTATGTCAGTAAGTGCATTTTCCATTACTTCGCGCATTATTGCCTCACTTGTCCCTTTTGTTGCCACTTTTTTCTCAAGTTCAGACCCATCCCAATTAAGTTCATTTTCTTCTAGTCCTTCTTCCATAAAGAGTTTTGTTTTGGTTGAAGCGGATATATCTATTGATTCTATACCCTTTATTTGAAATCTTGTTTTAACTTCTGATGCTTTAAAATCTACTAAGTTTTGATCCTTAACTGCCTGGTTAAAAGTATAATTATAAGCAGGAATGCCATTTTCACAATCAAAAAATCGCATAGTGTCCCGATCTATATTATCTGAAGGTGTAGCAGTTAAGCCAATTTGTATTGCATCAAAATAGGTAAATACGCCCTTCCACTTATTATATATTGATCTATGCGCTTCATCAGATACAATAAGATCAAAGAAACCTGGTGAAATTTTATTTTGACCATTTTCATCTTTTTCTTGATAAACTTCCATCAAAGTTTGTATAGTTGAAACATAGAGACGAGAATCTTTGTCAATTGTTCCAGAAATTATCTGCGATTTTGATTCATTTTTAAAGAATGGTTTAAATCCTTTGTTCATGGCCTGGGTACAGAGTGTTTTTCGATCAGCTAAGAATAAAACTCTTTGAACTCTATTAGTAGCCAATAAAGAATCAATAATTGCCATTGAAACGCGAGTTTTACCTGTTCCGGTGGCCATAACAACTAAGAATTTTCTTTTACCTTTATCTAGACCTTCCTGAACTCTTTTAACAGCTTCAATTTGATAATCTCGGTCTACTATTTCTTGATTAATATTAACCTCATGAAACTTCTTTTTTTCTGAATTTTGGAAACGAAACTTTTCTAGATCTTCTTGAGAATGAAATGACATAACAGTTCTGGGTGATCCATGTCCATAGTTCCAAAATTTAATTGCATCTCCGTTGGTTAGATAAATAAAAACATCTTTCTTATATTTCTTTTTTATGTCTTGAAGATAATCCTCGGCTTGTTTTTTACCGCTTAGTTCATCTTTGCTGGATTTCTTTGCTTCTACTACTGCTAATGGTTCTCCTTTACAATCTAGAAGAAGATAATCTGCATAAGCATGTTTTCCATCTGTTTTTCCTAAAGTTTGTTCTTTAATGTAATAATCTTTTTTATCAAAATTAGATTGTTTTGTGTCTACTTCTTCTAATACAAGGCTACTATCTTTTACATTCCAACCTTGTTCTTTTAGCATTACATCAATCTTTATTTTTCTGGTTAAGTACTCACTGTGACTAGTATCCATATTTTCACTGATTTAATAAGATAAGAAGACTTTTAGAATCTGTCTTTAAACATCCATATTAGTTGTATTACTACTCCTAAAATTAGAAATAATAACCAATAGTCACATAAAACTTTTATTGAAGTGAAGCCACATAAAACCCACCCCAATATAGCTCCCAATATTAATATAGAAGGCGGGTTCGAAGCAATAAACCTAAATACTGCTGATATTTCCATAATTTATTTACTAAGTAACTTAATTAATTCCTTGCTATTATTAATAGTTTAAATTTATATTTCACAATCCTTAAATAACTTAATCTCTTATATTCGTTAAGTGACTGCTAATGACAATAAAACCACTTATTTAAAGACAAAATGCGTTTTCTTAATACCTGGGTTAGATAATATGGAAAAACACCACGTAGAATATATTTTTGTAGATGAAAGCGGGGATCTAGGACCTTTAGGCTCAAAATATTTTATAGTTGTGGCAGTTTCGACTCATAGTCCAATTGAGTTAAAAAGAATTATAAAAAGAGCAAGAGAAAGAATTTTAAAGAAAAAATTACGTGAACTTCCAGAGATTAAAGCCAATAATTCTAATGCGCAAATCCGAAACTTTGTACTCACTAAAGTGGCACTTTGTGATTGTTTTATTTCTATACTTGCAATTCCTAAAACTAAAATTCGGGATACATACTTTCAAGACAAGGAAAAGCTTTATAGCTTACTTTGTGGATTCTTATTTGAGCATATTAGTTTAAATGCAGGAAAAGTTGAAATTACAATCGATAAAAAACATAGTAATAGGTTACTTCAAGAAGACTTTAATCAATATATAAAATCCAAAATAGCAAATAGGGTTGCTGATTTTAGAATTCGGCATCTTGAATCATTTTGCTCTGGTGAGTTGCAAGCTGTTGATTTTGTAGCCTGGGCGGTACACAGAAAATTCACATATAATGATTTAACATACTATGAATTAATTAAGAATAAAATAAGAAATGAGGAAGAGTGCCATTTATTATGAACGATAGCGGACCCATAGAAGGCTTTTTAGGTGCACCATCCGGTACACGCCACACCATGGACTTACCCGCTGTTTGTTATTGGAACAGTCAAAGTTTATAAATATTATGGTTATAAAAAATATTTTAAAATGTATAAAATAAATCTACCTGTTCAATTCTAAAAACATCTAGAGGATTGATTATTATGCAAACCAAACAAACGCCAAACGAATTAGGATATTACTTACCAGCTGAATGGGAAACTCACGAAGCAACATGGATCTCCTGGCCAAAGGACGAAGAAAGTTTCCCCGGAGAAAAACTAAAGAGCGTAGAACAAATTTATGTAAAAATGATTTACGCGTTAAGCGAGAGCGAAAAAGTAAACGTTCTAGTAAACGATAAACTAACCGAAGAAAAAGTAAGGAAAATGCTAGACGGATCTGCAAATTTCGATAATGTTGTTTTCCACCATATAAAATCAGTAGATGTTTGGACAAGGGATTATTGTCCAATATTTATTAAAAATAAAGAAAAAGTCGCTGCTACTAAATGGATCTTTAACGCTTGGGGAGGTAAATACGAAGAACTTAAGGCAGATAATCAAGCAGGCGAAGAAGTTGCAAAAAAATCAGGATTGGAAGTTTTCCATCCAGGAATTATTCTAGAAGGTGGATCAATTGACAGTAACGGAAAAGGTACAATTATTACTACTGAGCAGTGCTTACTAAATAAAAATAGAAATCACAGCCTAAGTAAAGCTCAGATCGAAAAATACCTAAAAGATTATTTGGGTGCAGAAAAAATAATCTGGTTAAAAGAAGGTATAGCGGGAGATGATACTGATGGCCATGTTGATGATATTGCTAGATTTGTAAGCGAAGATACTGTTTTATGTGCTTACGAAGAAAATAAAGATGACTGCAATTACAAATTATTAAAAGAGAATATCGAAATACTAAAAAAAGCAGGACTAAAGGTTATCGCAACTACGATGCCAAAACCGATTAAAGCAGATGGGCGAATCTTACCAGCTAGTTACTCTAATTTCTACATTGCAAATAAAGTTGTTTTAGTTCCAATCTTTGGCGATAAGGAAAACGATGAAATTGCTTTAGGTTTACTAAAATCCGTATTTCGGGATAGAAAAGTAGTTGGTATTAACTGCACAGATTTAGTTTATGGATTTGGAGCGATACATTGTGTGACTATGCAGCAGGTTAAGTAAGTGCTTTTAAGTGAAAAAATGGAAATTATAAAAAAAATATCTGAAAAAATCAGAGCTCTGTCTGCTTGGTCCGAGCGCAATAATGCTAATATTGCCAAACTCTTTATTTTTTTATCTTCGGTATGTGCAGTAGCTTACCTCTTATTGCTTGCCTTGGCTATCTATAATTTTTCGATATTATATCGTATAGGGAGATTAGATATTGTCCCAAATTTGCCACAATATATTTTGTTTCTAATTTTTGGTGTTTTAGTTCTTATGTTATATTTAGCAAATTATGCATCACAGCATAAAATTTTTTCTAAAATAAATGTTGTAAAATGCATTGTTGCTTTTTTATTTCTTTATTGCATGGTTTTTTTCCTATCTCCTTATATTTTTCCTTCTTTTATGCCAAAGTTTTCTCTTAATGCTTATTTTTATCCCCAACCTGATATAAATATAGTTTTAACGTGTTACCCAAGCTATTCTCATTTTGTAGTAAACTCTCAAATAATTTGTGACACTAATCTTTCTCGTGTTCTAAAAAATAATGAATCCTTATTTTTTTACATCTATGGATATGGTAAAGATATTTCAGGTGCAATTAACGGGTCAAAAATTTCCATATATCTAAGTAAAACTGCTGCAAAAAATTTGCCTATAAATGCAACTTTTAGTTATTATAATTCTACAGAAAGTAAGTATAATAAAATAGCCACAGAAATTTCAACTGATTATGTAACAATTGATGTTTTATCTGAAGATGAATATAAAAAAATCATGGATGAAAATGTTTCAAAATTTGTTGGGTTTATTACATTTATATTTGCAGTTTTATTCTTCGGTGTAAATCAATTGTGGGAAGTTATTTTCAAAAAATTAAATTAAATTCATAAAAAGCCTCCTTTTATTAATTTTAGTCATTATAAATATATGTTTATGGGGAACAATAGCCTAGTCTCAACAAAAATTCATTTTCATAGTTCTTATCTTATCGCTGCAAGAGCTTCTCCAATTAAAACCAACCCTCCTTTTCTAGAAGGTCCATTTATTGTTTATCAAGATGTTAATCCAACAAACGGTCATGCTAAACCTGTACAAGTAAAATTAATTGGAGGGTTAGCCGAAGCTGATCTCTCTCCAACTAGTACGATCTATCGAGAATTTGGAGAATGCTTGCATATTCAATTTGGTGGCTTACCAGAACAAGGACAATTATTTCGAAAGTTTTTTTCAAGAAATGCAAAACCTATTTCAGATTATCTTATTACCCGATTAGTTGACGGTTTTGTTTCTCCTGGTCAAGAACCTTATGAAACTACTCTTTCAAGCGTGTTTTGCTGTGCTATTAGTGGGCATACTTTTGATCAATTTACAGAATGGCTTAGCGAAAATGCTCCTATTAATGATGAAACTTTAAGAAAACTATTTGGCGGATTTGTTCCAAAGCCCGTATTTGGGTTATTCTTAAAAAAATTAAAGGGATCGTTTCCAATGATCGTTCCTAGAGGAAAGCTTTCCATAGTTACAGTCGATCAAATCATAAAAGGAGATGTGACATTTTATGCTGAGCAGCAAAATATAGTTGATAATCTTCTAGGTCTTAAAGCAGATGATCCACAATTACTGAGTCTTGATTTAGTTGGACCACCTCAATCTTCTTATGAAGCTTATTACAAAATATTTTCTTACAATTATAATCCAACTATGATTGGGAAATAGACCCAATTTTTATTCTGTTTAAATAAAATAAATTGCCTCTATTTTAGTGTCTTAGCTTCAGTTTCCCAAATTAAACTATTTTCTTGTATTCTCCAATTTATCTTACCAATTTCCATTAGATAGGTGAGAGCTGCATTAACTGCCGTACAAAGCAAGTGGTATTGTGCAACATTCTTTATTTCAAGACCAAATAAATTACTTATCTCCTTTATTATTTGACTAGTGGTTTTCGGTTGAGCTACTATTTGTATTATTGCTGTTTCTATACTACTAAGTGCATCAAAATGCACTTTAGTCAAATCATCTATTGATTGTAATGCTGTGCAATGTGCTGGAACAAACCAGCTTGAAACCACGCAATATGGGTTCCCTCTAATGTAATTTTTGATCTATGCCCTGTAATCTTTCTACAGTTCTTAATAATTTAGCTGTTTTCGTATTTCTAAGTGCAGATGCATAATATGCAGCAGTTAAACCAAAATTATCTTCTATTTTTGGGTCTGCACCGTATCTAAGTAATAGCTCTATTATTTCCTTTCTTTCTGTACCAAACCACTGTACTCCCTCAGAAGCTGCTCTAATAAGTGATGTATTTCCCTCTACGTCTCTTGCATTAACATCTGCACCATTATCTAACAATACTTTGATTGTTTCTAACTGAGTTGCTACAACTGATTTCAAAAATTCTGTTCCTTCTACTAAATGAGCCCAATTTTCTCCCTTTTCACTAATCCATTTTTGTATCGTCATTTTTTCTTTGTAAGCATTACTCGAATATATTAATGCACTAGCACCATATTGGTCGATAGCATTTACATTAGCCCCATTTTCTAACAAAATTTTACAAATTTTCGAATTGTTTCTTGCATATATTAAAGGTGTTCGGCTTTCAAAGTTTATTCCATTTACATCCGCTCCTTTTTCAATCAATAATTTTACCATATCTATTGATCCCATCGAAGCAGCCCACATTAAAGGTCGGTTACCCTCTGCATCCATGGCATTTACCTTCGCTCCATTCTCAATTAAGAGTTTAATTACACCTGATGATTTACTCTCAATTGCATACCATAATGCTGTATGCCCGTTCAAATCTCTAGCATTTACATCAGCTCCGTTATCAATCAAAAGCTTAACGACTTCTGGTGAAGCATATTCTATTGAACGCATTAATACTGTATGTCCATTCGAATCTCTAGCATTAACATCAGCTCCACTATTTAATAACATTTCACCCACAATACTTCTTCGACCATGGGAATGTTTTTCATTTAGAAACATTAAAGGCGTAAAACCATCTGAATTTCTTGCATTTACATCAGCTCCGTTTTCAATCAAGAATGCAACTAATTCAGGTCCATGACTCTCTGAATGTCGTGCTATTGCATGCATTAATACCGTATTGCCATTCAAATCTTTAGCATTAAAATCCGCTTCTTTGTTTAGTAACATTTCATACGTTTTTAGATTTTCTTCAGATGAAATACTCCATTCGCCTAAAAACATTGAGCCTATCTGCCCTTCAAAATTTCTTGCATTAACATTCGCCCCATTATCAATCAATAATTCCATTACTTTCTGTTTTCCATGTCTTATTGCATAAAATAAAGCATTGTTTCCACATATGTCTACTAAATCAATGTCTGATCCTGCTTCAATTAGTAATTTTGCCTTACTTAATTCTCGTGAGATCATTAAAGCAGTTCTCCCAAGTTTATCTTGTACGTTGACATCTGCTCCATTTTCTAATAATAGCTTAATAATTTTATCTGCGCCTGAGTAAGTCGCAAACATCAAAGCAGTTTGTCCATCATTATCTTTTACATCAAGATTAGTTTTATTAATTAATATTTCCGCTATTTTTATATCTCTTCTAATTGCTGTAATCATCAATGCGTTATAATTTCCATAAATAAATTCTTCCCATATATTTGTTCTTGTACTCATACTAAATGATCTCAAACCGAAAGAATTTGTTGTCAAGTTAGTATCCGCCCCATTTTCTATAAGAAGTTTCACTATTTTACTATCCCCTATCATAGTGGCCATAATTAAAGCAGTCGTGCCTCCATTATTTTGAGCATTAATGTCCGCTCCATTTTTTAATAAGAATTTAATTGCTTCTATTTGTCCTGTTTCAGTAGCTTTTATCAATGGAGTTCCACCCGTAGAATCTTTCCAATCTACATCAACTCCGTTCTTTAATGCTCTTTTTATACCTAAAATATTCCCCGCTTCAGCACTTGCTATAATTTCATATTCTATACTTGCCATTTCATATAAGATATCAGTTAATCTATCCGTTCTTGGTTCTTTAGCTTTAAATTCAGGTGATCTTTGCAATATCTTTCTCAATGTAGTTCTTTCTGTTCTTAAGTCCATCATTCATCACCCTAAGAATTTTTCTCTCTTTCCCCGCAGTATCACTGTTTCATAAAGAATAATCTCATTTTTCACTGAAACTGATTTGGATTGCATTTTCTCAACCAAGGATTATAGTTTTTTTAACTGTGTTCGTTATGAATAATTTCCGTATTAACTTATTTATATGTTTAATCCCATTAAAATGAATTAAATTCAAATTAAAACGCATCTTTTTAAATATTATGATATAAATAAACCTTATGTATAAAATAGATGATTCAGATAAATCAATAATCGAGGTTCTAAAATACAATTCAAAACTTTCGACAATTGCAATAGCTAAAAAAACAGGAATACCACCGGCAACAGTAAATAGAAGAATCAAGAAAATGCTTCAATTTGGCGTAATTAAAAACTTTTCAGTAATTTTAGATTATGAAAAGATTGGTCTAGCAACTTCTGCTTATATTCTTGTCCGATCCACTCCGGGTGCATATGACTATAATATATCCGAACACGTAAAAAAATACCCAGAAGTAGAAGATATCTCTTCAATAACTGGTCAATTTGATACGATAATAAAAGCACGCGCAAAAAATATTGATGAACTTAGTAAATTTCTTTTCAATTTTGTTCGTAACGTCAAATGTGTTTCCCATACTGAAACCCTGATTGTTCTTAAGCCAGAACTACAATCAAAAAATAAGTAATTTAATATAATTCTTAGATTATTATCTCAAATGCGCTTTAAAATATTCCAAAACTCCTCTTTCCTGAAAATCCCTGTTGCTTTCAAAACCAAGCTCTTTATGTAATTGAAGCAGGTATGGATGGGGCGAAAAATGCGGGACAGTTATTGCATAACCTTCTAAATCAATGGATGATATCTTGCTCGCTAGTCCGCCATATTTTTCATAAATTCCTTTCAAATACCCGGAATCAGCAACCTGCTCTTTACTTACAATTCTGTTCTTAACTGACTCATTTACAAATGTAAACTCGACTTTTGTTTTTTCAACCTTATTTGTTATTAAGTTTCTCATTGATTTTTCTATATTTGCACTTATTACTATTCGTTCACTTTCCAGTTCAAGTTTATACTCATCTTTTTCAAAATGCATCAAAAGAAAAGAACTAAAAAAATCAAGCGCTTGATCATGAGCAACGTTCTTAGAAAATAAAAATAATCTTTTATCAACAAAAAACATCGATCGCATACTTCCATGTGCAAATGCTCCAGGTTGTTTTTCATCATTTATTGCTAAACTTTGAAAATAGTTATGCGGTACAGAATAAGCAGCACGCGCTTCAAACATCGGATGATTTAATTTTACTGGCCACTTAACTGATGAATAAATCGAATGCGTTAAAGTTTTCAAATCAGTAGCTAATTTCTTGGAATTTTCAAGACGTAGTAAATCGTCAGCATGCATTTTATCAATAAATGTAGTATAATTTTTGTTATCCTTGATTTTAGTGCATAGGTTACACATAGTATCGACTCATTAATAAAAAGTAAAACGCAGATTCTAATTATAAATTAGTATGAAAAATAGAAAAAAAAGAAAAAGTTTATTCAGTTTCAACTATAACTACTTCTTTTATTTCGGGTATTAATTCCTTAAGTAAATTTTCAATATATAATTTCTTTTCAGCAAATTTATCTACTTTCTTTGATAAAGTAAGTGTTGCTTTACCTTCTACTAATTCTGCTTTTCCAACTAGTAATAAGTCTTCAAGAAGTGCATTGATTTTTGCCATAGGTTCAGTTATTGTATCGAGTAATTTTATTTTATACTTTACGCTTCGATCACATAGTGGGTGATTAAAATCGATTAGTACTCGTCCACCGCTAACTGATTTAATTAAACCGTTCATTGTTCCAAAATCAGTGTCCATACTGATCATTAAACCAACTTGTGGCATTATTTCGCTTTTATAGAAATCTTTTTGGTGCATTATTCGAACCATTTCATTGCTCCTAGTTCCAAATGCCTTATCTGATGAGAGTGTTAATTCCCTTTCCTCTCCTTTATTCATTTTGTCTAGTTCTTCTTCTAGACCTGCTAATAATCTATCTTTTTTAAATACAATAAGCATCGGTCCTTCTTTCTGGTGCATTGCTTTAGCTACTTCGCCAGATGTCGAATCAAATACTTGACCTTTATCGTCATAGCCAGTATATTCTATTTTAATGAAATCTCCTTCTTTTATCATGGGATTACCTCGTTTAGTATAAACCTTGTTCTAATGTTATTTTATTTCTTGGATTTTAATTAGAATTAAAAATTTGTGTGGTAGACTTTAAATATATTACCTAACAAAGGTTTTTATCTGTGATTTTGATGAATAAAAATACTTTTAAGATAATTTTCTCTATTTTGACCCTTTTAGCGTTTGTCGGTTCGACCTATTATATATATGTAGGCGGTTTTGGTAATTCCAATACACAACCTCAAAATGCCCCTGTAAACGGTATTACTGATTTTAACGCAACTTTAAAACTTTACGAGTCGTTCATAAAAATCCCAGGTTTAAACGAATCTTTTGTAGATAAAATTTCACAAAACCCCGAAGTTGAAGATGTATTTAGCGATAAAGATGGCTATATTATATCTGTTAAAGACCGAGATAAAGTTCCGTCTGTTTATAAATTTCTAAATACTTTAGGCTTAAGAGGCCAATCGCAGGCAACGTTGCAAGCTCCAGATACGATTTATCTTAACACTGCTGATGGAATCGTTCCAGTCCAATCAAACGGGCTTTTAATAAAATATTATGTTGAACCCATATTTGATGTTGGAGCTAACATTTCACTTAGAATGGTCGCAATTGCGCAAGATGGTGTTCTTGTTCAATATAATAATCCAACAATTGGTGTTACTTCATTTGAAAAGTCTTATAATGCAACAATTGATAAGTTGAATCTAGTTAGCGCAAGCTACTATGTTCCATGGGAAGAGCGAGTTCAATTCGATCCTTTAAAACTAAACATAAATGAGAATGTTACTTTTAATTATACTAAAAAGAACTTCGTATTATTTAACAAGAGTTTAACTCTTGAACAGATGAAATCAATTAAATCATTTGCTTATGTTACTTTTATAAGCGATAAAATAGTTTACTTAAATACTAGCTTCTCTGACAAAACTACTTTGCTTAGTGATCTTAATCTGGTTAATGTAAGTGCTGATCAAGTAACGCTTCCAGATTCGATTTTAAGTTTCCAATTAACTAAAGATGTTTCCTCGATCAATAACCTTGGATTAAACTTTAGTAATTCTTTATTCTATAACTATAAAATCAACATCAGTGAACTTGAAAATCTAACCGACTACATCCCGAGCGTAGTTTTGAATAAATCATACGATGTTGGACAATTAATTCCCGTATCTGTTAGCGGGTCAGAAGTTGGTGGAAGATTGATTGTTGATAAAGTAAGTGTTAAATAACTGTTTCTAAGTTAAATTGCAGTTTCAGACGTTTTTTATAACAACTAAATGTATAAATTACACAATATTTGCCTGTTTTTTTGTAGACTTTTTACAGTTATTTATATATAAGATGATATTTTTCCCACTTTTTGTTAGAAAAGATATAAATAGATGCTAGAAGAAATTAAATAATAACAAATAGCTAGCAATAAGAATTTTTTTGTAGGGAGAAAATGGAATTAGAAACAAAAATTGGAATCTGTTCAGCTTCAGTTCTGTTAGCTTCTGCGGTTTATGGGCATCAGAGGTTCGCTTATTCTAGATATTCTCCAGCATACGATGTGTTACCTGGTATATCTATTTACGGTGCTAAAACTAGAGATTATTTATCTTTTAGTGCTACCCGTAATACAGATGGAACTATTAAAAAGTCTGTTATATTGGACCGTTCTGATGAAGACAACACTATCTCTGCAATATACGCTTCAGGAAAATTAATCGATGTACTGGATTTTTCCATAACCAATGAAAAACCAGTGCAAATAGTTCGGCTGCCTTTCAATAGCTTTATTCTCAAAGGAATTCCTTCTTATGATCCTGTTAAAAATATTATAAAAAGTTACCTTGGCTTAAAAGAAATATTTTTTGATCCAAGTTTAACTGAATTTAATTGTGTTTTATCTGAAAAACTAGTTACTCCTGGTATATGCGTAGAACCAAAAGAGCCAAAACAAACAAAAAAGCAAAAGAAAAAGAATAACCCTTCAAAACCAGTTGTTAATTCGATTACTATTAATATAAAAATTGCATGTGAACTTATTAAACAAATAGATGTGTTGTTACAAACAACTTCACCTCCAGATAAATGTAAATTATTAGATTTGAAAACTGAATTAACTAAAAATACTGATTTTTCTGACAGACATAAAATATATACAACTGAAAAGCAACTTGAACTTACAATTTTTAATTCTCAGATTTTAATAGAAGATGTTAAATTGAGTAAAAGTTCGGTTCGTTCTGATGAAAATAAATTTTGGAAAGGTTGGGATTGGGTATTCGGATTTGGAATTTTATTCTACTGCGGAACAATTCTGGCAGGAAACAAAATCTTATCTGCTTCAATAAAAGCATTTTCTATTTCAATATCTAAAATTAAAGAGGTGAAATCTAATATGAAAGACAAAATAAGTAGGGAAAAGGAAAGAGTACGGGAAGAACTCAAGAAGCAATACGTAGAAGATGTTGATAAATTTTATCAGAGACTTAAGGGGGTAACAAAGTTGGAAGATTGTGGGGGGGTCTTACATGACTTTCTTAATATAAGGGACAAATTAAAGAGTAAAGATGAAATTTTATTTGATCAAATGCGTGATGTTGATAATCGTTTTTTTGTTGCTTTTGATAGTAAAGTAGAACATTTAGGGGGGCGTAAAGCACCGATTCATATTGGATGATTTTTATGTCTGAAACTATTATATTCCAAAGACCTGTTGTATTTGTTCCTGCAAGACATCTACCAAGGATTCTTGAACGAGCAAAAGATACTATAGAAAAAATAAAAGAAATATTTAATTCAAAATATTCAGTAGAAGAAAAAATCCATTCAATTGTAGTACAAACATTTGATTTCCTCAATTCTTATCTTGGAAAAAATTATTCACAAGGAAAATCACCATTACAGATTATCGTTGCGAAGACTACTAAAGAATGGGCAGAAGCTTGTGCTGAAGGGTATAATTTTCCACTTAAAGATTCTAGTTCAAGAAAAGACTTTATTCGAAGATTAATAGGCGAGCCTAAAAAAGCAACATACGACAAAAATTTCTCAAAATTAATTATTAATCTGGAAGTAATACAAAAAGAACATGGAAAAGGAACTAAAGCAGAAGAAGCATGCATAATTGCTACTACGATTCACGAATCATTGCACCACTTATGTGGTTTTGATAGAGAGATTACAATAAAACCAGATGGAGAAAAATTTAACATTTTATGGTTAATTGACGGAATCAACGAACTTTTACTAAGAGATATTATGGATAGCTGTTATCCAAAGGAATCTGAATCATTAAAATGTTCATCTTATTCACAAGAATTTTCATTAGTAACAAAATTAGAATATATTTTAGGTCATGATACACTTATTACATCTTATTTTGAAGGCAATCTGCTTTCAGTTAAACTAAAACTTAAGGATCTTGGCTTAAATGAAGAAGAAATAAATGAAATGTTCAAGTTAGGTCATGAACTTGTCGAAGGCTCTGATAAAGAAAAAAATCAAGCTTATAAAAAACTAGGTTCTGTACTCGACAAAGCTTTAGAAAAAGAAAAAAGAAGGAGAAAAAAGAGAGAAGGGTTGGGTAAAAAATAAAAAAAACACAGATGAATTATTTAGTATATCAAAACAAGTTTATGCTCCAGCAACAATGTTTTCAATAGCAAGTTATTTAGACTCCGTCTACAAAACCAATCTAGCCTCAGAATTATCTCCAGAAGTACAACAAACAAAAATCGTCAAAGCTAACCTTGATGCCCAATTCGAATTTAAACGAGACAAAATTGATACAATCATCGCAGACATTGTAAATCGTCTAACTTCTCCTAAAGAATACGTTGCAGAAGTAAAATCAAAAGCAGAATTTTCAAGACAAGAATATATAAAAGAAAAATCAAAAGAAAAAACAGAAGAACAAGATAATCCACTTAGTACATATTCTCCAAAAGAAATTGCAACTGCAACAGAAAATAAAGAACAAGTAATTGAACGAGCAGCATTAATGGTCGCAGCAACAAATCCTCAATTAGCCGCAGAAATGCTAAGAACTCATAGTATGCCAAAAGGACTTAAAGAATCTGAATTAAGAGAAATCTTACCTCATGCTATTGCTGCAACGATTGAAGATAGAAAGTTTGCCTAACTTATTTTATCATAAATATTGTATCTTAAAAATTTCTTATTTTTTTGTAAATTTATACAAAAATCCTCCTGCTTCTTGTTTACTTTAACAGTTTTTATTAGTAAACATATAAATAGTGCACAAATGTTTAATCTACTAAAAAATATCTGTGCTTAATATATATAATAAGCTTGTGATCAAAATGAAACTTATATTTATGTTATTGATTTTGGTAGCTATATCATTTTCGACATTTTATCCATTAGATGAAAGTGATATCAAATCGGGCTGTCTATATTATGCCAAATTAAATCAAAACTATATTATCGGAGATTCGGAAACAAGAGATTTTTTTTATAATTTTGATTTTTATATTCCCTTAACACAGTCTATCTCAAACAATCTTTTAATTTACGTACAAAGAAAAGGCGGGTTTATCTCTTCTTCTTATCCATATAATTCTCCAGCAGATGTTCTTATAAAAATAAATAATATCCGAGCTAATAATCTAGTTTCAGCCAAGGACTCTAATAATTATAATTTCTTATTAATATCCCCTAACCAACCTCTTTTATCTGGAGTTAACAGTATCTCTATTCAAAATACTGCTGATTATTCTAAATCTGGTCTTTGGCGTTCTGATTCGTGCGAGGATAATTATAAAGATGGAATTTGTAATTTCAAAGTTTGTGGGTTCTATCCAAAATTAGACTTTATTGCATCTACCTATCCTGATTCCATATCTAAAAATCAAAACTTTTCAATCAATATAAGTATAATTAATAATGACGAAGTTAATGCAGGAAATGTTAAAATTGAATTAGTAGAAAGTGACTTTTCAGTGACCCCTTCGTCTATCACACAAATAATCAATTCAAATAAAGATGAACCATTTAATTCATTTAAATACACTTTGGCTTTTACTCCTAAGGTTTATATCGATATTGAAACAACTCGTGAAGCTGCTCCTAAGAGAATCGGAAAAATACGAGCTACCTTTACAGATGCAAATGGTAAAACTAGAATTTCTGAAAAGAATCTTGGCTCCATAATCGTTAATATGGTGGCTTTAGCTTCAAAGGATGTTATACCTTCACAAAACTTAACCTCGAGTGATTTTAACTCTTCAAAAAATGATTTAAATCAAAACAAAACCTCAGAAATACCCAAAATTGAAAAAGATTCTTCTCCATCTGCATTTTTAGTTCCGTTACTTGGTGTTGTTATAGTCATATTAGTTGCAATATGTGCTTTTCTTTTATATAAGAAAAAACAATAATTACAAGTCATACTTATTCTTTTGTTTTATTATCTTCTCTACACTTTCAGGAACAAACCTTTCCCAGTTTCCATTACTTAAAATTAGTTTCCTTATCTCTTCTCCAGCATGAACTTCTCTATCAAATATTCTTGTAGCTTGTACAATAAAACCTTCTTTTAAAAATAATTCTCGAACGAGTTCGTTATTTGAATAAACAACATAATCGTTTGAACGATTATGGCTCGAGATCGGTACTCCTGATCTAGGGATGTCGAACTTAGGTGTGTGCTTTAGTACGTGTTCTACCCATTTATGATTATCCTTAATATCATTAATCTGAATTATTACTAGTCGTGCAAGGTCGGATTTTGAAAAACAGCTTTTTATCATTTCCAATCGAACTGCGGCAGAAAAAGGATTTTCCGCGGTGTTTTCTTCCTGTGCACTTCCTATTACGACAACTACTTCTTTGTGATTTTCAAGTAAAGTTTTTATAACATTTAAGTGTCCATTATGAAAAGGTTGAAAACGACCGATAAATAACGCGCGGTTGTTTTGCATTTGTAAAACATCTTATTTATTTTCTACTGGTGGTTCAGTAGCAACTAAATCCTGTGCCTGTTCGATTTTTACACCAACGAGTTTAGACACACCATTAACTTTTGTAACTCCAAGTATCGCCTCGGCACTGCTCATTACCATGTCATTATGCGATACAACTAAGAATTGTGTGTCCTTTGACATCTGTGCAATTAATCTAGCTAGGGTTTGGCTATTTTCTTTATCTAAGGCAGCATCAACTTCATCTAATATGTAAAATGGCGATGGCTTAAAGAACTGCAAAGCAAATATAAAAACTAAAGCAACGATCGTACTTTCCCCTCCAGACAATGAATCTAGTACGTGTTCAATTCCCCTGCGTTTTAATTTTATTTGTAAGCCGCTATCAAATGGTTCGTTTGGTTTATCCAAATACAAATATCCTTCACCTATATTTAGGCTACTAAACATTCTTTTTAGATTATCATTTACTGCATGGAAGGTTTCAAAGAAAGCGTCTTTTTTGTGTTCTTCTATTTCGCTTATCATAGTCATTATCGCTTCGCGTTCCTGGTTTAATGTTCCTATTCTTTCCTGCGCATCTTTAATCTCGTCTTTTTTCTTTCCAAACAAATCGATTGCAGCTAGGTTTACGTTTCCTAAACTGCTTAATATTTCTTCAGCTTCTTTTATCATTTTTGCGAGTTCTTCCTTGGATAGTTCAAGAAGTATATATTCCTTATAACTAGTCAGTTCTGATTTCAAATCTGCAAGTCTTGTTTCTAAAGTTGCTTTTTTAATCGAAATTTCGTTATTCTCTTTTGAAAATTTGTCTAATTCTATTCTTTTTTCAGCCCGTATTTTTCCATATTTTTGCAATTCTGCTTCATATTCTTTTAAAACTGCAAAAAGTTTTTCAATTTCCTTACTGTACTTTGATATTTGCTGCTCGGTTTTTAGAAGTTCCTCTGAATCATTAAGAATAGTTCTTTTAAGTTCAGTTATATTCGCATTTATTTCTTTTTTCTCTTTTTCTAATTGCAACACGCGGGCGCTTTTAGCATGATGTTCTTCTTTTCTTATTTCAAGCTCTTTCTTTTTACCTTCAATAGTAGCCTCAAGTGAAGAAATGCGTGATGCTAATTCAAGTCGTTTATTTTGTGTCTCACCTTGTGTATGCTTTATGTTAAGCTCAATTTCAGTAAGTTTTTGCTTTTTAGCTTGTATTTCTTTTTCTAGTGTAGCTACTTTCTTTTGATCGCTTTGCTTAAGTAATTCGTTGTTTTTCATCTCATCTTTAAGTTTCTCTATTTCTGTTGCTATTTCAGCCTTTTTCTTAATTTCATGCTCGAGTTTTTGAGATTGTTCTTTATCAATATTAAGTTCAAGTTCGATTGTTTTAATTCTTATTTCTGTTTCTGTTTTTCTTGATCGAAGCGAAGACTCACGCTCGCGCATTTCATATATGCTTCTTATTATTCCTTCTTTTGACTCTTTTATGTCTTTTATCTGGTCATCAAGTTTTTTTAGTTGGGACGCAATAAGTACGCTGCTTTCATTCCTACCCCCTGAAACAACACCGCTTTGCTCGACTATTTCGCCTTCGAGGGTTACTATTCTCGCGCTTCCAACCCCTAAACGTTTAGCTTCCGCCATATTATCTACTAAAAGCGTATCTCCAAAACAGAATTCGATCGCCTTTCTTATCTCTTCAGGGTATTTTATGAATTTTACTAAAGATGGCGCGGCTTTATTTTCAACTGCCGGCCTGGTTTTTACTTCGCGCAGTGGGATAAATGTTGCTCTACCTAGTCTTTGTTCTTTTAATCGTTTTATAATTTCAGTTGCTACATCGATGTCTTGCGTTATCGTATAAAGGAGTCGTCCTCCTCCAGCTGCCTCAATTGCCTGAGCGTACTTTGGCTCAAACGTAATTAGTTCGGCAATGTTTCCATAAATCCCATAAACTTCGTTTTTGTCTTTTAATGTTTTTATATAATTTAATGCTGGATTCGATGATGCTGGGCTAGCCCGTATTCTAAGTAACGATGCCTTTTCTTTTAGTTCGAGCATTTCCCGATCTATTTCGCTTATTTCTACATTAGCACTTTTTACTTCCTTAAAGCAGTCTTCAAGCTCCTTAGTAATATCTTTAGTTATTCCTCTTAAGGAGTCAAGTTCGTGATTTAGTTTGTCGTTCTTTTCTACTTCATCAAGTTTTCCACCAAGAGCTTGCATCTGGCTGGTTTTTGTTTCTATAATCGATTCGTTTGATTTTGCTTCTGCAATAAATCTGATGATATTTTCTTTAACTGTTACTAATTCTTTTTCAACTTTGTCTATTTCTTTTTTCATTTCTTCTACTAAAACAGCTTCTTTTGTGTCTACAAATTGCTTCTTTTCTGTTTCTGCTGTTTTTAGGTTTTCTCTTATTTCCAGTAATTGTTTATCGATTTTTTCTATCTCTAAAAAATCATCTTTTGTTTGAGTTTCTAAGGATAGAGCTTCTTCGCTTATTCGCTTTAGGAATGTTTCTTTATCAGTTATCATTTGCGTTTTAGAACTAGTTGAAGATTTTAGCTCTTCTAATTTTTTTATTAGTGCGTTTGTCTGTTGTCTAAGGGATAATTCTTTACTGGTTTCTGACCTATTTTTTTCAATATCAAGAATTTTCTCGTCAGTTTCTTTTACATCATTTTCCTTTAATGTAATTGCGTCCCGTAATTTCTGGTCTTTAACTAATACATCTTCTAATTCAGTTTCCATTCTTTTTGTTTCATGAGTAATTAATGATGCTCTGCTGTTTGTTAATTTCTTTTTATTTTCTAAGTATGAAATAGCTGCGTCTCTTTCTTTTCCTAGTTCATTAAGAAATGCTTCACGTTCTCCTAAAACTAAACTCGCTTCGCGTATTCTTGTGTCAACAGTGTCAAGTTCTTTCATTGATTCGTTCTTTTTATCGTCAAAATCGCTTATTCCTGCTACGCTTTCGATTATTCCTCTTCTTTCTTTTGCGTTCATGTCGATTATTCTTTGAACTGCGCCTTGTGCGATTACGTTTCGTCCGCTTTCATCTAAATTGTGTTTTTTCATTTCTTCTAGGATTGCGGTTCGTGTTGTCTTTTTACCGTTGAATTTATAGAGTATTTTCCCATCATTTCTTATTGCCCTTTTAATTTCGTATTTTTTTATCCCATCAAAGTATATTGTAACTTCTGCAGTTGTTGCTCCGGTGTGTATTAAGTCTTTAACGCGCTTTGCTCGAAGTGATTTTAAGCTGGTTTCACCTAGGGCGAAACGGATTGCGTCGGTTACGTTGCTGTTATGAACAAAAATTTCATTAGCTATAAAATTATGGTCTTCACTTATCGTTAAATCGTAAACCCAATCTTCTTTTGGCTCGATAGTTTCTATTGTGTCTATCTCGTCCCAGAAAATGTCTGAATTCAATAAGGTACTAATCTTTTCCATTGATGCACTTTGAATTTGTTGTTGAGTTGCTCTAGGGATTAAAATTTCATTCATTAACTTATTAAGTCCGTAACGAGAAGGTGTACACTGATTATAGCAATATGAATCTAGTCTCGGATATTCCTTTTTGCTGGTCTTTACATTAATTCGCAATTCATCTACTGCCTTCTTAAAGAGTGAATTTGCTTCTATCAAATCTACGTTGGGATTTATGGTCTTACCAACTAGTCTACCCATTCTTTCTTTTTTCATTTCATGCGTTATTTTAATATTTTGATTAAATATCTGGAAACTTTCCTCACCGTTTAGAGATAACTTATAATAATCGCCTACAAAACCGGTCTTAGTTTCTCTTTTAGTTACCTTCTTAATTCTTCCAACAAGTCCAAATCTTAAAAAAATTTGATTTATTGATCTAATTATTTTTTCACTTTTTAGTGTTATTTCAATGCTATTTTTTGAAACATACCCATCTCCTGAGTAAAGTCCATTTAAAAGATTAGAAAATTGTTCATTTGTACTGTTTTTTATAATTAGATCTGAAATATATTTTTCTTCAGCTCCACCGTAAGACATGCCGAATTTTAGTAATATCGATCTTAGAGCCGTGGAATTAATTATTACATCATATGTGTTTTCTTTGTACTTATAGACTTTAGCCTCTAGGTCAAATACATTTCTGGTAATCGTTACAAAATCATTTATCATTTCCTTAGACGAATTTGTAAATCGAATCTGATTATTTGTTCTGCTTATGCTCCCTTCAGCAAGTAAATAACCTAAAAATCTACAAAATTCATTAGAATTTTGCCAAGGCACTTTTAATGTCTGCCCCCCACCATTCCCCTTTACATTTTTTATTAGCTGAGCTATTTCAAAATTATTTAGTCCACAAAATCTTAATGTTCTAACAATATAAGGAAACAAAATTGCTTGTTTTAGGTTTACAAAACATTCCAATGTTCTCTCTGGAATTCCGATTCTTTGATTTAATTCATTCCAAGTTAAATTTATTTTTTTGCTATTTATTATCCTCGATATTTCTTGATCATACTGAACATAAATGTTATCATCATTAGTTATGTCATCAATAAGTTGCAAAAAGTTATTTTCTCTATTGCTGATCGTTATGTTTCTAGGTATTGCAATCCTTACTTTTTCTTTTAATTCATCTGCTCTGATTGGAACTATTTCTTCTTCTTTTAATATAAAAAATGGATGATACTCTGTTGCAATAATTTCCTTTCCAGACCTAGTTCTTACCTTTAACATTTTCTTTGGTGATTCTCTCTTAACAAATGCTGCAATTTTTCTTTTTATTACCTTTAGCGTTTTTCTATCTAAACATAGTATTTCTCTGGAATTTTCATATTGCGCAATAAATCCATCATCTACTTTATCAACATAGCCATTATCTATTGCTTCGTTAACCAAATCTCTAATCTGTGCTGTTGAACCATCTGCAAGTAGGATATTAGTGTCTCCATCGACGCATTTTCCGCTTCCGTTAGGACCTGCTAAACATAAAAAACTTCGAGGAAGTGGGACGTTTACTGCACTAAAAGATTTAAAGTTGCGTAGCTTAATCTGGGAGATGTATAACATAATAGAATCAAACAAATATCGCTAATTAGACTTTTAAGTCTTTCTTCATTGTTTTTACTTTCTCGTTTTACAATGTCGAACTGCCAGAGCAGTTTGACAGCTAGTAAATTTCACAATTGGAATTTACTGGATTAAAAAGATTATGGTTTCGATTGTTGTGATTTATTTTTTATAAGTAGAATCATCGCGCAGTTCTATTCTATGAACTAAAACTAATCTCATCTTATTATATCTTTGAAACTAAAAGTCTTGCCTGTTTTGTAATCTTTAAGAGCCATTTCTACCTCTTCCTTGTTGACATGTCTAAGGTATAATCCTATTGCATCTTTTAAGTTTTTTAATGCTTCTTCAACATTTTCTCCTTGACTTGTAATTTGAAGTTCTACACAGTGAGCAACGTACCATTTATTTTCTTTTTCAACTATAGTGGAAAGTTTGTAGTCCATTTTTACACCTGTTTAATACGTGAACTTCTTAGATTAAAAAAATCATGTTTTGTTATGCGTAGAATATTAAAATTAGAAAAAGAATTGAAACTGGGTTGTTTGCATTTCTTGGGGTGCAAGGCCTTTTGGCCCATTAGTATAAATCGATTCAACCGGAACTTTAGTATTATAAGAAGCAGCTTTTGCTTTGAATATTGGGTTTGTTTGAAAATATACTCCAAAACCAGTACAATCATTTAAAAACAAATTGGTAGTAGTTACCTATAGAATAATATAAAATAATTTATTTCTAAAGTTTTAGGTGCAAAACCCACCGGAAGCTTTATAAATACTTTATTAGTATATTATTTCCTTACTAGTTTTTTGCTAGGAATTTTTTAAGTTAGAATGATTAATCTCTTATAAAATAGAGTTCATTTTAGCTTAGTTATGGAAATTTGCGTTTTAGCAAGTTTGACTTATGCTTCAAGTACTGTTAATGGAAATTAAATGTGTGCGATTAGGTACTTCAATAAATTCGTGAGTTCGTATTAATTATACGAGCTTTGCAGAGATCAACTCCAGTTGATCCTGCTGGAGGGTACTGCTATCAGATTTCGATTAAGCCATGCAAGTCTACTTGTTCACTTGGACAAGTGGCGTACGGCTGAGTAACACGTAGTCAACCTAACCTAAAGAAGGGGATAACCTCGGGAAACTGAGGCTAATACCATATAAAAGATAGATGCTGGAAAACTTTATCTTTGAAAAGGCGTATGAATTGGAATACGTCCGCTTTAGGATGGGACTGCGGTGGATTAGGTAGTTGGTAGGGTAACGGCCTACCAAGCCGATAATCCATAGGGGCCATGGGAGTGGTGGCCCCCAGAAGGACACTGAGACAAGGGTCCTAGCCCTACGGGGTGCAGCAGGCGCGAAACTTCTCCAATGCGCGATCATAAAAAGTATTGTAAAATGCTTTTTATTGTGCAAAAGCGTGAGAGGGGAAATCTGAGTGGCGTTAGCTTAGCTAACGTCTTTTGCGGAGTGTAAATAGCTCCGAGAATAAGGGTGTGGGCAAGACTGGTGGCAGCCGCCGCGGTAAAACCAGCGCCT
>JBBSVN010000011.1:0-66603 GCA_038046765.1 Microcaldota archaeon
CTCATAGCCAGCCTAAGAAAAGCATTAGGATTTAAGTACTTTCGGAAGTACTGAAATCAGACATAATCCAGCCATTCTTCGTATTCTTTCTCTTTTCCATGAACAATTTTATCATATTTTTCCATTAAAGTTTTTGTAATTTTTCCAATGTTCCCATTTCCAACTGTTGCTCCATCAACATTTCCAACTCCAACAATTTCTGCAGCAGTACCGCTTAAAAATACCTCGTCAGCTACAATAAGTTCATCTCTGAAAAATGACTGTTCTGATACTTCGTAATCAAGATCCTTTGCAATCTTAAGAATGCTGTCTCGGGTTATTCCTGAAAGCACTCCATCATGCAGTGGTGGTGTATTAATCCAATTGTCATTTACAATAAAAACATTTTCGCCCGTAGCTTCGCTAACATGTCCATCTTCGTTTAACATTATCGCTTCATCATAGCCGCAATTCTTTGCCTCTGCTTTAGCGAGAACTGAATTGAGGTAGTTCGCGCTTGCCTTTACATGTGGGGATAATATCGTTGTTTTTATTCTACGCCACGATGAAATTTTGCATCTGACTTGTTTTAGTGAATCCTTAACCGGGCTAAATGGTTTAACTGCAATTATTGCCACATTAACGGGAACTTTTTCCATATCGAGGCCAAGCATTTTATATCCTAAATAAACAATGGGTCTGATATATGCTGAATCTATTTTGTTCTTTTTTATAATCATTTTACATGCGTTAGCTAATTCTTCCTTAGAATAAGGTATTTTAAAGTTGTATATTTTAGCTCCCCTATAAAGTCTGTCTATATGTTCTTCCAGTCTAAATATTGCAGGACCATTCTTAGTCTCATAACATCTTATTCCTTCAAAAATCGCAGTTCCATAATGGAGCGCATGAGTTAATATGTGCACTTTCGCTTTAGCATGATCAACAAAATTTCCGTCCATCCAGATTTTATCAAATTCTAGACTCATACCTATTTCGCCCTTAAATTAATCTTAAATATTGTTCTTATTATTTTGACAACTAAAGCAATCTTTATAAAGATTGAACTATCTAAATTTCTTAACTGATTAATTTATGACTAGTCTACGAACTATCTAGTTGATTGCTCGTAAAGAAGGTGAAACACGATGGAACAACAAACGACAGAAGAAATGACAGAACAACCAAAAGTGGAAGTAGCAAGAACAGAAGTGCACACAGTAGGTATGAAAAGAGACGAAAACACCATATACGTAGGAAAAAAGGGAACTATGGGGTATGTACTAGCTGTTGTAACTCAATTCAATAACAATGCATCAGAAGTAGCTGTTAAAGCTCGTGGCAAATTAATTTCAAGGGCAGTTGATGTAGTTGAAATCGTAAGAAATCGTTTTATGCCAAATTCAACTATAACTGACATAAAAATTAAAACTGAAGAACTTACTTCAGAAGATGGAAGTAAGAACAAAGTTTCTGCAATTGAAATAACTTTAAAGAAATAAATAATTAGCTTTGTGCATTAAGCCTTGGGCAATGAGCTACGAAACTAATTGGCTCACCGCTCAAGGCTCACCGCTCATTGCAATTGGTTCTACTATGGTCTTAATGCTCGACACGCATGGCGTGCTTTTAACATTGCTCTTTGGTGTAATAATTTACTTCGCGGGAGGTATGCCTTATTTAGCCTCAATCCTAATTTTTCTTATAATTGCCGTTTCTGTTACCAAATACGAAAATATTGCCAAAAAAGAATTGGGTGTTTACGAACATGAACGCGGCTGGGAAAATGTTTTTTCAAATGGTTTAATTCCAACTGCTTTGGCAGTTTTAAATCCTTGGCTAGGTTTTATGCCATATGTTTGCTCTATTGCAGCAATAACTGCTGATAAGTTCGGTTCTGAAATCGGGGTCATTGAAAAAAATGCTTTTGATCTTAGGACTTTTAAAACAATCAAATCGGGTAAAAGCGGTGCCGTAAGTGTACTAGGTACCCTTGCTTCATTATCTGGTTCTACGATTGTGGGTTTAAGTGCGATGCTTCTTTTTAACGTAACACCTACTACTGCGTTAATTATCGGAATAATTGGTTTTCTTGGTTCCTTTGTTGATAGTATCTTTGGGATTTTTGAAGAAATGGGAATCGGTACTAAGGCTACAACAAATTTGGCGTGTTCGATTGCTGGCGCATTACTTGGGTACTGGTTTTTAAAATAAATTATAATTAATATTTGATATGACAATTCATAAAACTAATCGAACTGGTCTAAGCTTAGTACCAAATAATTCTTCTAATCCAAGTCCGCAAAGTTCGGGGAAACCTATGGCTGATAAAAACAAACAAACGGTAAAAATGTCACGTGCAGAAATTATTGCAATTCTAAAACAACAAGGCAGAAACTGGAACGATGAAGTTGCTGATGTTTTAAAAATTCCTGAATTTGCTTATGTATTAGATGAGTCGGAAACAAGTCGTTTATTGTTAATTTCAAGCGAAAATAATCTGGATATTGTGCGTACAGTAGCGAACGCAGTTACAATATCCGGAGGATCATTTCCAAAAGAAATCCCAAAATATGGAATTGCATTAACTGGTGTTGGAAGTTATACTTACCTTGTTTTTATTGATAGAGAAAAAAGAGTTGTTGATGTAGAAGTTTTATTTAGTTTACATGCAAAACAAAGGGATCAAGATTGGCAGGATATTGCACAAAAAGTTAAAGATGCAATTACCGAAGCTTCGAAAAATCAAAAAGGAGTTTTAGTAACCGGTGCTACTTCAAGAAGAATTGCATTTGCCCAAAAAGAATAAAATTACCTAATCTTCTTCGATTAAGTGTTGAGGAACTTTAGATAATATATCATTCCAAAGCTGTCCCCCGCTTCCTTTAGAAATTCGTCCAAGGAACTGATAAAATGCTTCTACACCCTCTCTTGCTACGAATTTTGTTCTACCATCAACATAATCGACAGATGTTCTAGGATTTCCATTAATCGGCATTCCAAAATTAGCATTATTTATCTCAACTTCGTCTCGGTAAACTTTTTCACCTGCTTCTATGAGGGCTTTTTGCTCTGGGGTAAGTATTTTTTCAAGACCAATACTTACTGGTTTACCATCATGTTCTTGGAATTTTCGTGCCATCCCAGATGCAAAACTTCCTGTTTTACCAATCGAATCATACCACTTTTTAGCCCCTTCTTTTATGTGTTCTGTTGCAAATGCCATTACTTGAGGTATCGAAGAGTTTGTTGTTTTAGCGATTCGATCGAATATTCTATGCATGTCTCCCTTCGCGGACCATTTTACCATGGCGCTAAAATCATGACTGCCATCATACTGCTTAACTGACTGGAAATGGCCTGCTGAATCCAGGTCAATTCTTCCAAATTTAAAAATCATTTTTCTTCCTGTTGCATCAGTAAATGTTGTGCGCCCTTTACTTTCTAAAAATGTAGCGTCGCTTGGTGAAACCTCTAACATCATCGCCCAAAGGTTAAGTTCGTGTCCATCCCATAATCCGCTTGCAAGGCTGCCTGTTTGTGCATATCCCATTTCCTGCCAGAATAAATCAGGATGCTCTTCCAATATATATTTTAAAATCGGCTCGTCATGCATACTAGTAATATTACTTGCAGATGCAGTCTTAACCTGTATTTTCTTTCCCTCTAGAACCAATGATCCTTCAAAATCCTGCATACTCTCCATTAACCCGTATTTTGTTTTTCTTCCTTCGCTAGTAAATTCCAGAGCTTTGCCGCCTGCCTTTGTGATGACTTTTGGTGCTGGTATCCCGGCAGTTTTAGCTCCAATAGAACCAAGCTCATCAGCAGTAAGGTCCATTGTTTTTAAGAAAAGAGATTTGATTTTTCCTTCTGGAGTAATTATCTTAATTTCGTAAGCACCAGTAAGCCCCCCTAGACTAGCAATAGATTCGATTCTACTCTGAGCTGGAATTCCTTCTATTGCACCAGTTGAGACGTGGTCAGAAAGTTTTCCATTTGTACTAAAATCTAAAATTTTTGAGGTTGATTCTTCACCAGCTATAATTTTAAATCCAAGTTTTCCTTCAATAAGTTTATGGAAATTTTCCGTTATTCCTTTGCCCATATAATCTTCGTAAAATTCAACAAATTCGATTTCGCTTATTCCGACCTTTGCTGCAATTTTTTCAAGTTTTAAATATGTTTGTCCATCGGCAGCGAGTAATGATGCGGTCATAATTTCCTGTCTTTTGTCTAATTCAGCAAGTATTGCTGTTCTTTCTTCCACAGGTAATTCCAGAAATTTTCTTAGCAGTGCAACCTTTTCTACGTTGTTACTAGCTTTTTTATAATCATCTGCAAATTCATAGGATAATCTTTCATGCGCAGTTAGTTCGATTACTTTACCTTCTGGAGCAGCAGTATCTCGTGTGGCATCGTCAAATTTACTTTTTTGCCTTATCTTTTCACTAGAAACTACACCAACATCTTCATACATACCAATTAGTTCTGACCTTGAAACTCCATGTTCATCTGCAAGTTTAATCATTTTTCCAAAGTTAGAAATATAAGTTTCAAGTTTTCTAGCCCCAATTTCGTTTCCAGATTTTCTTAATTTTGCAACTTCAGTTTGTTGTTGTTCTGGTGAAAGTTCTAGGAATTTTTTAAATTCCCTTAACCTTACTTCTGGTGCAAATATACCTACAATTAGATTTACTTTAACTTCTTCAACTACGTGTAATACGGGAGCTTTAGTTGGTTCTTCTATATTCCTTTTAGGCGTATCCACAATCGTCTGCTCTGGTTCTGGTATTCCACGTATTTTTCTTAGAAACGGATTTAATCCTTCAGTTACTTTTAGACCTTCGAGTCCAGCCATTTTTGGAGCGCCAATTACTTCTATTATTTTGCCGCTTTCTCTAATGTCTAATAAAATGGTAAATGGTTTGCCCTTTTCAATAATTTGGCTTGATAAAGATTGTGGATTTCCAAAAGCAAGTATCTTACCTGTTTGAGGGTCATAATATCCATTAACTGCAAGTCTGTCTGATCTTGCATTTCCATCCATTGATTCGGATTTAATCATATCTCTAAAACTTCCAGTAACTTCCTGTTTTCTAAGGTCAAATATAATTAGTGCATTTTCAAATGCGATCGTATCTGGTGGTCTAGTAAAATGTTCCCTCATCCTTTTTTGTAGTTCTTCTGGTAATGACCCAACTCTTTTTTCAAATTCTGAACGAGTAAGTAAAATTGGCTTAGCTTTATCTTTAACTGAAGCAGATAAACGCGGTTCATTGCTTGTTGCTGCATCGGGTCTTAATGTTGGTTCAATTACAGTAGGTTCAAAAACCGCCCCAAGAGTTGCGCTTCCGCGTTCATCACCCGCAACAGCTTTTAGTTTTCCTCCGACTTTTTTATAAACTCCTTTTGCGCCTTCGCTTGTTGCAGTTTTAAATGCAGCTCGAGCTGGATGTCCAAGTGGTTGCAGAGTTGAAAATGCACCAATTATCGCGTCAAATCCGTGACCAGCCTCATACGCTTCAACCGCGTCTTTTAATCCAACAACAGTGCCAGCTGCTAAACTCCCTACGCCAACAACGCCTTCCAGAGTCTTTGCTCCTTTTATCCCTAAATTTGCTAGTTTTCCAATTCCAGGAGTTGCTAAACCTGCACCAAAAAGAGCAACATCAATCGCGCGTACTTTTCCAGTAGTATCATATTGCGCAGCTAAACCTTCTGCACTAGTAGCTAGTCCATAAACAGGAAACGCCATCGAAAGAACGGTGGTTGTAGCAGACTTTAAACTCCGGTAAGCTTCGGACGCTTTAATTTCTCTAGCTAAACGAATATCTATTGCTTCGCCATTTGTTTTCCAAAGCGATGCATTATCTTCACGTTCAACATTTGTTTTTGCGCTTCTAGCAGTTTGGAAATTTTCAAAAGTACTAAGTGTTGCCTGATACAATACTGCGCGATCCTTTTCGCTATCAACAAGAAGATGCGTGTCCTTTACTCTTTCAAAAGTTTTATTTGCGCTTTCAATTTGATTTGCCAAACTAGTTCCAATTTCTTTTCCTTTTGCAAGTGCGATTAAATACTGTGCCTGAATTTTACAAACTTGTTCTAGATTGATTCCGCCCATTCCATTTTCCAGGATTTTTTCATCTCGCGAAAAGCCATAAGCTAAATTTGTAAATGCCTTTGTTATTCTCTGCTCTAAATCTTTTGAAGCATCTGGTACGTAATCAAGAGCGTGGTCTGCAACCATCCGAAAATCAATTGAAACTCCTTTGAAATAATCTTCTCTTTTCCTTCGTTCAACACTAGATAAAATTCCAGACCAGCGCTCACTTCCCTGAACTTGCAATGCAATATTTTCTACCTCCGTGCTTTTTGAAATTGCAGCTATTGCAACGCTCCAAGCTGTTGTGTGAAGGACATATTCATCTTTGGTTTTGTCAAAACCCTTATCTCGTACCTGTGCAACCTGTCCCTGCGCGTCTTTTATTATTTTATCAAGAAGGGCAATTGATGCAGGATTACTTGTAGCAGATTTCATTTTGGTTGCTTGGTCAATGTAGCCTTGGGCATTTTGAGTAACGCGAGTAATTGCTGCCGAGTTTATTCCTGCCTGCATTTCTACTCTTAACGCTGCTGTCTTTTCTATAGCTGATTTTGTAATCTCATCTGCTTTTTGTATATTTCCTTTTTTATAAAAAGCTAATGCGTTTTCCAATTGACTGCGTAACTCTTGCACTGGTTTAGAAACGCCATTTAATTCACCTAATGCTTTAGATACGAATGCGATTTTTTGTTTTAATACCTGTTCATTTGCATTTGCAAGTTTGAAGCTAGGCTTATTAACAGTTAAATCTTCGCCTTCTCCGACTTGCCTTAAAACCAAAATAAATCCCTGTTCTTATCTAATAAGGAAATAATTAAGTGTATTTGATATTTAAAAAGAATCTCTGAACTATAATTTGTTATAATAATTAGATTTAAAAGGTTAATCTAATAAATACTAGTACATGACAAAAACCAAAACTTTGAAATACACCGCTTCGCATCCAGTTATTGCTACAATTGCATTAGCTTCAACTTTATTTTTTAACAAACCATTATATGCCGAACAATCAAATAATCCTGATGCAGTAAAAACTCAAAAACAACAAGAAATTAAACCATTCGTAGCAGTTATAAATTTAAAACCATTCTTAGAACAATGTAAACTTAAAGAATGTAAAAAAATTCTCAAAAAAGTCCCTCCAGATAAATTACTAGTGAATATTCGATTTGAATATGATTTGGTTAAATCTGCAGTTCATTCTCCAGAAGGATTTTCAGATACTTTTTTCGATTTTCTAGTTTCAAGACTAACTCTTAACGATTCTGAAGCAAAACTATTCGCACCAATCTATAATGCGCTTTCAAAATATGTTCTAACATATAATTTTCCAATAATAATTAATCAAATGAAAGAATATCTTAAAATGCATGAATCGGATATCGCTCCTGCGATAATTGGGTCTAAATCTGTAGTGTCTGGACCGACTGTCCCTGTATCTGCTTCTAAAGAACCAGCAAAATCCCTAACTGGTGTGGCTACTAAAGCACCTGTGACAATTCCACCTGTAACTCCACAATTAGTTAATCTAAGAAGAAACGAATTATTTTCATCACGCTTAGCTGATGGTCGATTTGTTTTAACTAACGAATTTGGAAAAAATGATTGGAAACTTCCTTCTGAACAAGAAGTTGGTTCTACAACTAACCAGACTTCTGTATTAGTGTGGGCTCTAAACGGTAGAAATCTGCATTTTGGGCTAAACGGATCCTTTGGTTTCTATTCCACAAGTCAGAGTATTAATTCGAATAATTGCAATGGAACTTCTGGTTGCATGTCAAGCACAATCGATCCATTTTATGTTTTTGGTGGTGGGCCAGCTCTTAAATTAATTTTAGAACCTGGTTCAGTAAAAATAAAAACTTTTGTAAACGTAAATGCGCTTTATCGAACTTCCTTTGGCGTATTAAGTACTGATGAAAATGCAGCATTTACCAGAATGACTCAGGCAATATTTCCTTCACGCCTGTTGATTGATTTGGATATTGTTCAAACCATTGGTGCAGGTCAATTAGATATTGGTTTACTAGCTAGAGTTTCCACACAATATTCTTCACTTGTAAAAGATGCTTCTTTAACTTTGGATATTTCTAAGTGGCATGCTTCAATAGACTATCACGTATCTAATCCACCAGCCGCAAGCGCAAGCGTGGTCGGAACAATTGATTTTGAAAATTCAGTCATTCGATCTTTACGAGCTGTAGTTGATTATCGATTTTTAGGACCCCTATCAGTTGGTTTGGGTTTCGATCGGGCATGGTTTGCAACAAACCCCGTTAATTATAATGGTGCCTTAGCAAGATTACTTGTCCAAATCGGTCCGGTTACTTTGGGTACCGATGGAATATATTATCCAGCAACAAAGGATTTTGCGATATTTTCTACATTAAATTTTAGCTTTGGGCGTTACTTTGTTGGTAGTAAAGTCTCCAGAAATCCGTTTAATAATTATGGCGTAACAAATAATTCACATTTAGTATATTAAAAAGGTATTAGTTATGACAACACTTCGATCATCAAAAGAACAAATTGGAAATCCAGTAATTAGCGCCGCAAAAAGAACTTTGAGGGAAGCTGTTCTTGCCTTAGGATTTAGTTCTGCTATTCTTGGTTCTAGTATATTATCTGGTTGTGGCGCAGAAGTTCCAAAAATAACTAGCAGCAAAACAACATCTAAAAATCCAGATGCAAGTGTTGATGCTTCATTGCCAAAAGATTCACAAGTTTTAGAAGACGCAACAGTTACAAACGATTCAGCAGTTGATGCTTTTGATGATGATGGAAATTCATCTGATGCGCAATCATTGGATGCGATGGGAGATGGAACAATCGATGCACAATTAGATGCAATAGATGCACGCGTTCCAAATGATGCAAGAATGGACGCACGAGCTGATGGCGGAGTTGATGCTTCACGCGATGGTAATATCGATTCACAAATTGATTCAACAGTTGATGGAAGTAATGATTCAATGACAGATGCAATCGATGCCCCAATTCCAGATGCGAACGATGGTGGTTTAGACGCACGCGACGGTGCAATAATTTCACAAGATCGTGGAATTGATTCTAATAATTTTACTGAAGCAGGAATTGATACAGGAATGGATGCACCAATAGATGCAATGACAATTACTCCTGATGCACCAAGTGATGTTTCTGTACAACCAATTGACTCAGCACCAGACATGATGGTTACGCCTCCAGATCGGTCAAATCCAAATGATATTTTATCCGTAGATGCTCCAAGAGATATTTTACCTCCTGATACTTTATCCCCCGATGCAATGGCTGATGCAAGAACTTGTAACAACGTGGTTGCTTCATGGTCAGGTTTTTTACAAGTAACATTTTCAAATCCAATTCTAGCAGGGATTACAAAGGAATTAGTGCTTCCTAATTACAATATATATCCTGGTTTCTCGTCAAACTTAAATGAATTAAGAGTTGAAGAAGGTATTTGCTACGAAGGAACTGGAAATTTTAATTCACATTGGGCTACAACATATAATTCTACGGAAACATTAGTAATGCAAAAAATGCGAACTACTGGAAATAATGTGTCGGTATATTTTGCAAACCCTGGCGCGATAGATACATCAAATCTGCAAGGAACGTTTGTATTTTTTGATGCATTCCAAAATTCCGTTGCATGGGCTCCAATTATTGGAAGAACTGGTTGTACAGTAAGCAATGGGCAAGCAACTTGCCTAATTGGTCAGCAATCATATCTGCAAAATTATTCTGTGCAATCAAGTAATGCTTCAGGAATTTTAGTTGAATCAATTATTTCTGGAGCGGGTCAGGGAATAGTTGGTTTAGCAAGCGTTGAAGATAATGATATTTATAGCACTGGCGATATTGTAAATGTTTTTGCAGTAAATAATGCCCCCAATAGCGGTATGATAAATGTTGCAGACCAAACTGGACCTGGAGGTACACAATATAGAACAAATCTAGTTGGATTACCAAGACCAAGAATGAACTTTAATATATTTGGGGCAGTAAAAACCGATGCAGATACTGCCTATGGAAGGGCGATTGTAAGTGGAATTCCTACAATTGTTTCGATAACGAATACTCCAAATCTGCCATCATTTATACCTAGCGGATCAGAAACAATGGTTCCAGTTATAGGGGACACTGGTTTAGGAACTAGTACTTATACTGGTGGAATTTGGGGCAGGTCAGTTGACGTGCAATCAGTAACTGCTACTGCAACAATAACTTATGTTCCAAGACCAGTTACTTGTAGAGATTAGACTCTTCTTTTTAATTCTTTCTTTGGAATATATACTCGTTCAAATTAAAAAAATATTAAAAGTAGCTAAAAGTAGGTCTGATAATTATGAAATGTTTTGTTTTATGCGGAGGAGAAGGTACAAGGCTTAGGCCATATACATATAGTACTCCAAAGCCAATGCTTCCTATTGCTGGAAAAACAATATTACAATATACAATTGAAAATCTTAAGCGAAATGGCATCACCGATCTTGTAATTACAATCGGCTACAAAAAAGAACAAATAAAAGAATTCTTTGGAAATGGAAAAGATTTTGGTGTAAAAATAGAATACTTAGAAGAAGATACTCCAAAAGGAACTGCCGGAGGACTTCTAGAATATAAAGATAAAATTAAGGAAACTTTTGCAGTTGTTATGGGAGATCAGATTAGCAACGTCGAATTAAAAAAAATAGTTGATCATCATAAAAAACAAAGAAATGTTGCAACACTTGCACTACTTAAAAATAAAATTCCGCTTGAATATGGAGTCGTAGAAGTAAGAAGTGATGGCACTGTTGAAAAATTTGTTGAAAAACCAGTAATTCAAAATTATATTAATATGGCAATTTATGTCTTCGAGCCAAAAATATTTGATTACATAAAAGAAAAAGACGATTTTTCAAAACATGTTTTTCCTAAGATGCTAGAACAAAAAGAAAAATTAGGCGCGTACACACTTGAAGATGCAACCTGGTTTGATGTTGGACGCATTACTGATTACGAAAGATTAAATGAAACTATGAAAATTATGCAACTGGTGAAAAGCTGATGGTTACCGTTGATCCAATCTATTTTTTTGTTTTCGGTGCTTTGTTTTTTCTTTATCACTCAATTAAAAAGATTCAAGAATATTTAAAATATAAAGAAAATGTTTATGCTGTTCAGGCATTAGGTTTATTTTTGATGGGGGCAGCTATAATGCTCATGTCTTCTCCGTATTATATAATCTACGGGGTGATCGTATTCATTTTAGCGATCTTAGTTTCTTTGTTTGCTCGCTTTGTTTTAAAACAAGACTTACAAAAAGTGCAAGACAGATATCAGGAACTAAACAAGGAAAGTTTTTTCAATAAATTATCCCGCAATTTATTCGATCGTGGGCTAACTGGTCAAATTGGATATTTTGTTCTTTCATTATTTTTCTTCACTGTTATTTTTAGTGCATTTGTTATACTTTTCCCATCTTTATTTACCAATACCTTCCAATACCTGCTTATAGCTTTGTTTTCTGCTTTACTTTCAACAAAATCCGCGCTAGATAGATACAATCGACAAAAACAAGTTGAAAAAGCATGAAATATCTAGTCCTTTCATTTTTTCTATTTATCGTATCGATAGGATGTGTAAATTTAAATTCAGGGTTTGAAGACAAAGATGTTTCCTTCCCATGTTCAATTGTTAACTCTACTCAGATTGAGAAACTTTGTGGTATAAACGGAGTTCAATCTATTGAAAATAAAGTTGGTAAATTTTGCATGTATTCTAAAGAAAAAAACGGGGAATCAGAATTTTTTATGAACATCATTTTCATTCCAGTTACTGGTTCTTATTACAATGCAAGAAATCAGTTTATAGTTAATAATCAGTCCATAAAGTCTATACTCAAAGAAAATCTGGGTTTAGGAGACTCCTCTTTTTTAGTTACTAATATAGATAAAGAAAAAAACGAAACGCTTCAAACAAGTTTAGCTATCTTTAAAGGAAATTCTGCATTTACAGTAATTGTTAACAATAATATATGTGCTGACAAAATAAGCGAAATTGGCCAAATTGTATTAGATAAATTAAAAAAGAATAAAAAGTGAATTGCCCAGTTTCACAAAAGAATTTTAGCCGTTTTTCCAGGTTCGGGCGAATTTTTTTAAGTAGTTTGAATTATTTTTCCAAAATCCATTTCCAGACTGGCATTATTTTTATCTTTTTATAATCAGCCCATTTTCCTAGTGGCACATCTTTTGTATACTGGTCTTTGGTTAGAATGATGCCATTTTCGATGTTAAGTTCATTCATAGCGTTATTTAATCCCTTAAATTCTCTATCAATATTTTTCTCATCAAGTTTATAACAAACTTGTATTGCTAGTTCAGCTTTGCCTTTTTTAGAAACTATAAAATCGCACTCCTCTTCATTTTTTGATTTATAATAATTTATGCCTTTATTTTCAATTTCATTTTGTCTTCTAAATAACTCTAAGAAAACAACATTTTCCAGTATTCTGCCCTGATCTTCTGATTCTTTAGATAGAAAATGAATATATCCTGTATCAAACAAGTATACTTTTGACTTTGATAATTCGCTTTTTTTGAATGATTTTGAACTTTGTTTAACATACGCAATCATGAAAACATCTTCAAGAGATTTTAAAATCAAATACAAATCCTCAAGGCTATAAGGTATTTTATTAGATTTAAGATAATTTTCAAATGCAGAAACAGAAAATGTATTGCCAAAGAGATTTAGCATATACTTAATCGTAATCTCAACTAATTTTATGTTTTTTATTTTGAGTCTTTCAACAATGTCCTTGTAAAGAACTGAATCAAAATAGTTGTTTATAATTTTGTTTTTTAGTTCAAGTACATCCGTAGTCGCAATTTCAGGAAAGCCCCCGTATTTAGTATATTCTTCAAAATGCTTTTTAATTTCAAAGACTTGGTCGGTTAATTCAAAATTTTTTCCAAGAGTTATACCTTTATATTTTAAGTATTCAGAAAATGAAAAAGGTAGAAGCAGATACGGCAATGCCTTTCCTCTAAGAGACGTTGCAATTTCCCTGCTTAAAAGTTTGGAGTTAGATCCAGTAACCGTAACTTTATATCCTTCGTTTAAAAGAGAAACGATAAAATTTTCCCATCCTGAAACAACCTGTATTTCATCAAAGAAAAAGATTAATTTTTCTTTTGAAAAGAGCTCTTTAGACAACTCTAGTATTTTTATTAGATCTGCATTAGTTAGTTCAGTTAACAAATGATCTTCAAAATTTACTAACACCCAGTCCTTATCTTTACTCTTGCTTATCAAATAGTATAAATAAAATGTTTTACCAGCTCGTCTTGGACCTATTATCACATTTGCTTTTTTAAGGTCAGTTTCATACACTTGCAGGTCTCGTACAAATATTTGCTGCGGCAATAACTCCCGATATTTGAGAATTACTTTTTTTATGTTATCAATGTCCATAATGTTATTTGGGGAGTAATATTTAAAAGCTTACGCATTTGTGTAAGGAAATATATTAATTCCTTACGTTTTTCCGTAAGAAATATAAAAATTACAAATACAAAAATCCCGTCATATCCCTTTTTAAACCTTTTCGTATTTAATTTGTAATCTACTGATTTTGTTAGCTTAATTGCCGGGTGGTATGTTGGTCAAGAAAAAAAATTCTGTTGAACTAGACATTTTATCGCATTCTCTTGTTCCTCAAATGAACGTGCTTTCAGAGAAGCAAAAGGAAGAAATGCTTAAACATTACAATATAAATGATACTCAACTTCCTCGTATTTTATCTACTGATCCAGTTGTAGCTGTACTTAATGCAAAGACGGGGGATATCATTCATATTAAAAGAAAAGATGTTACCGCCTCTTACGATAGTTATAGGGTCGTTATAAGTAAATAATTCTTTATGGTAAAATGTCTTATAAATTATAAATAAAACTTATAGATAAAACAAATAATCAAAAGTGTTGGTTCATATGGTTGCAGGATTATTAGAAGCTTATTATCGGGATAATACATTGGTAAAGCAGCAGCTTGATTCATACAATAAATTTATCGAGTTCGGAATCCAGGATGTTATAACTCGGATAGAAAAAATTAAAACAAATGTTGAAGGATTTGAACTTAAGCTTGGAAAAGTCCGAATTGAACAACCACGATATTATGAAGTAAAAGGAGGGTATAAACAAATTCTTCCAGTTGAATCCAGATTAAGAAATATTACTTATGCTGCACCCGTTTTTCTAGAAATAATTCCTATTTTTAATGGAGTTGAAAGACCAACTTATAGCGATGTTTTTATTGGTGAAGTACCTGTAATGGTGAAATCAAAACTTTGTTATTTATCTTCGATGGGCAAAGAACATTTAATTGAAAATGGTGAAGACCCAGATGATCCAGGCGGATACTTTATTGTAAACGGTAGTGAACGGGTTCTTGTTAGTATCGAAGATCTAGTTCCAAACAAACTCATGGTAACAAAAGAGAAAAACGGCATGGTTGCTAAAATCTTTTCGACATTCCAAGGATTTAGAGCTAGGTGCGTAGTAGAACGAAGTAATGATGGTTTATTTACTGTTGAGTTTCCATCTGCTCCATCATCTGTTTCATTAATACAAATTTTACGTGTACTTGGATTAGAAACAAATGCTGAAATTTCAAAAGCATTTTCGCACTCACGGTTGATCCAAAACGATGTCATACTTAACCTTGAAGTTGAAGAAAGTAAAAATAAGGAAGATGCGACTGAACTTCTAAGTAAGAGACTTTCTCCTGGTCAGCCATTAGAATTTAGGTTAAATCGAATGGAAAGTTTACTTGATAATTATTTATTACCTCACGTTGGTGTAAAGAAAGAACTAAGAATGGAAAAAGTAAAATTCCTCATTCAAATGGCTGAAAGAGCTGTGCGTGTTTCATATAAACAAATTTCAGCTGATGACAAGGACCACTATGCAAATAAGAGGGTAAAACTAGCAGGGGAACTGATGGAAGAACTCTTTAGGTATGCATTCCAATTCCTGGTAAAAGATTTAGTTTATCAAGCTTCAAGAGCAGATGCCAGAGGAAGGCGATTACAAGTTCATACTTTAGTTCGGCAAGATGCAATGGCGGATCGAATTAGATATGCTATGGCAACCGGTAATTGGATTGCTGGTCAAACAGGTATTTCACAACTTTTAGATCGGGTCAGTTATTTATCAACAATTTCACACTTAAGAAGAATCATTTCGCCACTATCTAAAAAGCATCCGCACTTTAAGGCAAGAGATTTACATGGTACTCATGTTATGAGACTTTGTCCAAACGAAACTCCGGAAGGTCCAAGCTGTTCACTAGTTAAGAACTTAAGTGTCATGTCTGAAGTTTCTATAGGAATTGACGATGAGCCATTGATGAAATTACTCAAGGCTTTTGATGTTAAATAATTTAGTTTAATTTATCTGCAAGAAAGGTTAGTTTATACGGTGTTATACTATGGTAAAAAAGAAGAAATCTCCTGATCAAAAAACAACAATTTATCTAAATGGTAGGTTTGTCGGCCAACATAGCGATGGTGTTAATCTTGCCAAAAGGCTTCGTGAAAAACGAAGATCTAATGAATTAAATCCCCAAGTAAATGTCTATTATAATTCCAAGCTTGATGAACTTCATATCATTACTGATAAGGGAAGAGTAAGGAGACCTTTAATCGTAGTTGAAGGTGGAAAATCGAGGCTCGTTCCAGAAATTTTATCAAAATTAAGAAACGGCGATCTAAACTGGCAACATTTGATTAAATTAGGTGTAATTGAATACTTGGACGCACAAGAAGAAGAGAATTCGTATATTGCACTTAAGGAGGAAGAAATAACTGAAGAACATACTCATTTTGAACCTGATTCAGCAGCAATGTTTGGTGTAGTTGCAGGTGTACTGCCATATACGGAATATAATTCATCTCCGCGTATTACAATGGCTTGTGCTATGGCTAAGCAGAGCCTTGGTATGTATGCTATGAATTTTAATCTTCGGTATGATACTCGTGCTTATATTATGTACTACCCTCAGCAACCAATGATTCAAACAAGACTTTATAAAGCTCTTGATTTAAAAAACAAAGTTGCAGGACAAAACTGTGTTGTTGCCCTTACAAGTTATTTAGGATACAACATGGCTGATGCAATTATTGTAAATAAAGCTACAATAGAAAGAGGGATGTCAAGGACTGCTATGTTTAAGACATACGAAACTGAAGAGAGAACTTACCCGGGTGGACAGAAGGATAAAATCGAAGCTCCAAATGCAGATGTAGCTGGTTATCGGGGAGAAGAAGCATATAAACATTTAGATGAAGATGGAATTATTTTACCTGGTAGTTATGTTCATGGAAAAGAAGTATTAGTTGGTAAAACCTCACCACCAAGATTCTTAGAAGAAATATCTGTTTTTGGTGCTGTTGAGGAGAAAAAGCGAGAAAGTTCGCTTGCATTAAAACCTGGTGAAGTTGGTAGAGTTGACTCGGTTTTAATAACTGAAGGTCCAAGCGGAAATCGTTTGGTGAAGGTTCGAATAAAAGCAATAAAAGTTCCTGAAATCGGAGATAAACTTGCTTCAAGACACGGACAAAAAGGTGTCATTGGATTACTAGCTAGTCAAGAAGATATGCCATTTACAAAAGATGGGATTACGCCTGATTTAATCGTTAATCCCCACGCAATACCCAGTAGAATGACTGTAGGTCACTTACTTGAAACCTTAGGTGGCAAAGCTGGAGCGCTTGGCGGTATGCTTATGGACGGAACTGCATTTAGCGGTAATGTCGAATCAGAATATAAAGAAATATTAAAGAAAAACGGCTTTGACGAATTCGGAGAAGAAATACTTTATGATGGAGTTAGTGGGAGACAAATCAAAGTAAAAATCTTTATTGGAGTTGTTTACTATCAAAGACTGCATCACTTGGTATCTAACAAGATGCACGTTCGAGGTAGAGGTCCAGTTCAATTATTAACTCACCAGCCAACTGAAGGTAGGGCAAGAGAAGGTGGACTTCGTTTCGGGGAAATGGAACGAGACTGCCTTATTGGTTTTGGGGCGAGTATGCTCATTAAAGAACGTTTACTTGAAGAGAGTGACAAGACCGTACAGCTTGTTTGCAGTGAATGTGGAAGCGTTGCAACACATGATTATGCCAGAAATAAAGACATCTGTCCAATCTGTGAAAACGAGGCAGTACAACCTGTTGAAATGAGTTATGCCTTTAAGTTACTCTTGGATGAAATAAAATCCTTATACATATTCCCAAGGTTAGTTATGAAAGAAAAAGGATAATTAAACGTGCCACTTTTTTAAAGTGAGCCTGTCGATAACGAGTTGATCACGATGATGGAAATTCAAAAAGTTTTGGATAAAATTAAGTTTTCTTTATTCTCGCCAGAAATGGTAAGAAAAATGACTGCTGCAAAAATTGTTGTACCTGATACTTATGATGATGATGGTTACCCGATTGATGGCGGTCTAGTTGATACTCGTTTGGGTATCGTAGACCCAGGTCTTAGATGTAAAACCTGTGGCGGAAGAGTAAAAGAATGTCCTGGTCACTTTGGTCATATTGAATTAATCAGACCAGTTATTCATGTTGAATTTGCAAAACATATCTTGTATGCACTAAAACTTACATGTTCAAGTTGTCATAAATTAATAGGAAAAGAGAGTATATCTGAAGTTGAAAAAGAAATTGAAGAAACCGAAATTGCAACAACTGCAGTTCCACCTGTCATTGCAGAAACTCCAATTGCCGATCCATTAATTTCATCTTCTGAAATTGCTGTTGTACCTACAGTTGCTGTTGTATCTGAAAAAGAAATTGCAGCTGTTGTAAAGCAGGATAGCGAAAAGAAAGAAAAGAAGAAAAGAAAAACTGTCAAAAAATGTTCACGATGCGACAGTGTTTTGCCAGATATAAAATTCTTAAAACCAACTACGTTCTATAAGGACAAGGAAGTAATGCTCCCAACTGAAATAAAAGATTGGTTAAGTGCAATTTCTGATGAAGATTTAAGGCAACTTGGTTTTGACCCAAATTTGTCTAGGATTGAATGGGGAATTATAACTGTATTGCCTGTTCCGCCAGTTAATGTAAGACCAAGTATTACTCTTGAAACTGGTGAACGAAGCGAAGATGATTTAACTCACAAACTTGTTGATATTATTAGGATAAATCAGAAGTTAGAAGCTAATATTAATGCAGGAGCACCGCAGCTTATTATCGAGGATTTATGGGAATTATTACAATACCATATTACTACCTACTTCAATAATGAAACTGCAAATATCCCTCCAGCGAGACACCGAAGTGGAAGACCATTAAAAACACTTGCCCAGCGTCTTAAGGGTAAGGAAGGTCGTTTCCGATATAATTTATCTGGTAAGCGTGTTAACTTTTCAGCCCGTACTGTAATTTCACCAGACCCAAGATTAACTATTAATCAGGTCGGAGTTCCAGTTGATATTGCAAAAGAATTAACAATTCCAATTACAGTTACTGACTGGAACATTGAAGAATGTAAAAAGTACATTCTCTCTCCAGGTTATCCAAAAGTAACTTATATTCTTAGGCCAGATGGAAAGAGGGTAAAAGTAGGGGACGAAGACACTCTTAAAAAAGAACTTGCCGAAAATCTTAAAATCGGTCAGATTATTGAAAGACAACTTGTAGATGGCGATATTGTACTATTTAATCGTCAGCCAAGTCTTCATAGAATATCTATGATGGCTCATAATGTAAAAATAATGTCTGGAAGAACATTCCGTCTTAATCCAATCGTAGTCCCGCCATACAACGCAGATTTTGACGGAGACGAAATGAATCTTCACGTTATACAAACCGAAGAAGCACAGGCAGAGGCAAAATATTTAATGAAAGTTGAAGGACAAATTCTTTCTCCAAGGCATGGTCACGCTATAATTAAGCCACAAGAAGATCATGTTTCAGGTCTATACTTTTTAACTAAAGAAGGTTCGGAATTTAGTGTTGAAGAAGCATCTAACCTTCTTTATGCAATTGGAATTTATGATTTACCTGAACCAGATAAAAAAGGGAAATACTCTGGAAAATTGCTTTTCTCGCAGATACTTCCAAAAGATATCTCTGCAAAAATACAATCCAAACTTGGTGAAGAAATTCTTATCAAAAATGGTATGCTATTAAAAGGAGCAATTGAAAGTAAGGCAATTGAAAGTGAAGTCTTAGAAAAAATATTTGTTATGCACGGTCCAGAATATACTAGTGAATTTTTAACAAAAGCTACACGACTTGCGCTACAAAGCATTACTCAACATGGACTTAGTGTTTCAATTAGAGATTATACTATCTCAAAGAAAGGTGACGAGAGTATCAAAAAAGTACTTGACAAGATGAATCGTGAAATTGATAACTTAATTATGCAGTATCGGAACAAGACATTAGAACGGTCTCCTGGTGTTAGCATAAAAGAAACTTTGGAATCCTCGATTGTTCAAATTACATCAAGAATAAGAGATGAAGTTGGTAAAGTCGTTGAAGACGATTTAACAATTGCCAATTCATCAATTATCATGGCAAAAATTGGGGCTAGGGGTAGTTTACTTAATGCTATTCAGATGAGTGCACTTGTTGCTCAGCAAACTGTTAGAAATAAGCGAATAAAAAGAGGTTATCGCGGAAGATTTTTACCATACTTTAAAGCAGGAGTATTAACTGCAAAAGAACGTGGATTTGTATTTTCTTCATTTAGGAAAGGTATGACTCCTTACGAATTTATTGCACACGCAGTTGGTGGTAGAGAAGCCCTTGTTAACACAGCAATTAGAACTGCACGTTCTGGTTACATGCAAAGAAGACTGATTAACGCACTTCAAGACTTAGTTGTATACGAAGATATGACTGTTCGAAATGCTGACCTAAGTATTGTTCAGTTCATTTATGGAGGCGATGCATGCGATCCAATGTTATCAAGTAAATCTGAGGTTGTTGATACTGCAAAGCAAGATGATGTTGATACTGCATAAATTTATTGGTGATTATGATGACTATTCAAACTAAGAAAAATGCTATTGCGCCTTTTGAGGCCGTTGGGGTAATTAGTGCACAAAGTATTGGTGAACCTGGTACACAGATGACGATGCGTACTTTCCACTATGCTGGTGTTGCTGAACACGTACCAACTGGTTTACCACGGTTAATTGAAATTGTCGATGCTAAAAAAGAACCTAAAAAGGCAATTATTGACATCTACTTAAAAAGTTCACATGCAAAAAGCCAGAGCGAAGCAGAAAGCGTAGCAAAAGAACTTGGTGCAGTTTTCGTAAGCGAAGTCGCGCGAGTAGAAGATGATCTTTTAAATAGAACCATCATGCTAACTTATAGCGAAAAAGATGGGAAGTCCTTGGGTGTAAGCTTTGCTGCTCTAAGAAAATCTATTGAAAAAATTTCAACAGACATAAAAGTAAACGAGCCAAAAATTCTTATAAAAGTTGCTCCTGAAAAGAAAAAAGATGGAGTTGAAAAAGAAATCAATGCAAAATATGTAAGAAAACTTGCAAATAAAATAAAATTTTATCTTGTTAAGGGAGTTGAAGGTATTCTTAAACCTGTTGTTATTCGATCTGATAAAGAATATTTCATACGTGCAGCAGGAAGCAATATTCTAGGTGCAGTAACGCACAGTGCAGTTGATGCTAAAAGAATCTATACAAATAATATTAAGGCAATAGAAAAACTCTTTGGCATTGAAGCAGCTAGAAATGCAATCATTAAGGAAATTCAGGATGTTATGGATATGCAGAAACTTTACGTTGATATTAGACATATTATGCTTATTGCAGATGCAATGACTTATGCTGGTGAAATAAAATCTATTGGAAGACACGGTTTATCTGGTGAAAAAGTCGGTGTCCTAGGAAGGGCAGCATTCGAAGAAACTGTAAAGCATTTAATAAATGCAAGTGTCTTTGCTCAAGATGATAAATTAATTGGTGTAACTGAAAACATCATCGTTGGTCAGACTGTTCCAGTTGGTACTGGAAGAATTAAACTTATGATGAAAACTAAAAAAGCAAAAGAATCAAAAGAAAAAGAATAATTATTAGCCATGGGCATTGTACCTTGGGCTAGTGAGCCACGACTCATAACGTGTTGCTCAATCGCACAAGGCTCATCGCTCAAAGCTAAAATTGTGGTGTTTATACTATGGCAAAAAAGAAATCAGAAAAGGAAGATAAGAAGATAAAAGAACAAACGCTCGAAGATGCAGCAAAAGTTGCAGTTACATCTGATGACGAAGAATCTGATGAAACTAAGCAAGAAACAGAAGAGACATCTGAAGAATCTACAGAAGAGTCCGCTCCTGCAGAAGAAGCAGAAGAAAAACCAAAGAAACAAAAGCGCGTAATAAAAATAAGAAAAAGTAAAAAAGAGCGCGAAAATCCACTGTCTATTGCAATTAGGCTTGCGGTTGAAAGCGGTAAAGTTGAATATGGATCAAAAGCCGCATTAAAAGACGCATTACTAGGAAATGCAAAAGCCTTCATTGTGGCAACCCGTGCACCATCAGCCATAAGGGAAAGTATGGAAAACTACTGTAAATTATCAAATACTCCTATAATTCCTTTTGATGGTACTCCTTTAGAGCTTGGAGTTGCATGCGGTAAACCATTCAACGTTGCAGTATTTACCATATATGATGCAGGTGCATCAAGCATAATGGAGCTTACTAAAAAGAAATAACTAAATTTAATTTATTTTATTTTTTATTTTGGTTTTTAACATGGCCCGGGAAATTACACAAGAAGATATGTTCTATTTTTCAGAATTTGAAAAATGTACGCGAGTTATGCCACTTGATTATTTGCAAACAGAAACAGCGATGTTTTTTATTGTTGAAATAAAGGACTTAGGCAAGGCAATAGGAAAGGAAGCTACAAATATCCAAAAACTTTCTAAAATGTTTAAAAAGCGTATTTTTGTAATTGGAGACTTTAACGATGTTGAAATGTTTTTAAGAGCATTTTTCCCAGGTATTACGATAATTCACATTGAAGTTAGGAACATTATGGGACAAAATAATGTTGTTATGACTGTTGCTGAAGAACATCGTGGTCTTGCAATTGGAAAGAACGGTGAAAAGATTAAGGCTGCTAAAACTTTACTTGAAACGAGGTTTAAATCTGCATTAACGCTAAGAACTGGGAAAGCCGCGCAGATATAGATATTATATATTTTGCTTTCGTATGATTTTCATGTCAATTGAAAAAACTTCCAATCAAATAATTTTAACTAATAAAAACACCAAGATTTTTTTAATTATTGCTGGTTTGTTTTCTATTTTGGTAGGTATCTTTTTACTGGTTAAATTAAGCACCACAGAGCTTTTTTTCCAGTTTTTATTGATTGGCACTTCGTTAATTATTTTGGGTGTAATCTGTTTAATCAGTGCAGAAAAGAAGCTTATTGTTCTAAATAAATCGGACAAATCCATAACTTTTTCTAGTCAAAAAATATTTACAAAATTTTCAAAAACATATCAAATGAAAGAAGTCAAAGAAGTTCTTTTAATCAAATCTTTTTATAAAGATTTTTCCGAGTATGGTCCGTATTTTGTTTGTGAATATAAACTAATTTTTATCTTAAGAAATCAGGAGAAGTTACCATTAGAAGTAAATTATTTTCATTTAGGATTCATTATTCTTAACAAAACTTCTTTTGTAAATACTAATAAAGAAAAATTAATAAATTGTAAAGAACTAGTTGATTCTATTGGTGTACCTCTAATAATTTCAGAAACGTTTGGTGATCAAGCAGGAGTGGAGTTAACTAATAAAGATAAATTACACATTAGCATGTTTCTAAATAAAAATAACATCTAGTAAAAATTATACGCTCTTTCTAAAATATCTTTTGCATTTTTATGCGTTAATCTTTCCAAAGAATCCTGATAATTTAACCATTCGTATCCAATGTGTTCGTGAGAAATTTTTACTTTTTTTTCTTTAGTTTCTGCTAAAAAATAAACTACTTGTTTATGCATTGTTTTTCCACCACGCCTATAAAAATATTGCATTTTATCGCAAAAACCTTCTACAAATTCTATTTTTTTAATTCCAGTTTCTTCGGTTAGTTCGCGAATTGCGGCGTCCTTTTCGCTCTCACTATTTTCAATATGTCCTTTTGGAAAATCCCAGTGTCCAGACTGGTAGTGTAAAAGAAGATACTTTCGTAATTTGTCTTCTAGTCTAAAAAGTACAATTCCTGCTGAAAATTCGTCTGGCATAAGTAAAAATCAAAATCGAATTATTTAAATTAACACGTGTCAATAGTTAAATTAGGTTATATTCTTTCTTTTTAAACCTTTCGTCAGTTTCAAAACGAAACGTATTTAAATACAAGCTTTCATTTTAATAGTCTACTTAATTTTAATTTGGCATCCCAGAGATTAATCTTGGGCAATGCAAGAAATTAAAGTAACTTTAATTTGTGATTTATTATGACAGACATTAATCGACCACGAAGAGGTACAATGGGTGTTAGACCCAGAAAGCGAGCAGAATCTCAAAACGCAAGAGTATTCTGGCAGGATTCATCTGCAAAGCGAGTTTTAGGTTTTGCAGGGTATAAAGTTGGTATGACAACTGTTTCTTATATTGACAATAGTGAATCTCCAACAAAAGGTCAGGAAATTACATTGGGAGGTACAATCATCGAAATTCCTCCAATGCACGTTTATGGAGTTCGTTTTTACAATGATCAACAATCACTTGGAGATACTTTAGTAACTGATGAAAAAGTTCTTAAAATGTTAAACATGAAAAAGTTTGAAGGTAAGGAACCAGCTATGAATCAAGTTACTCAAGTTCGATTACTTGCATTTACCGAACCAGCAAAAACTTCGATGGCAAAAAAACACATTGAAAGAATGGAAATTGCTGTTGGTGGAAAAGATGCATCTGAAAAAATAGAATATGCAAAATCTCTTTTAGGCAAACCGCTTTTAATGAAAGATGTATTTAAAGCAGGAGACTTTGTTGATATCATTGCAATTACAAAAGGTAAAGGATGGCAAGGAGCTGTTAAAAGATTCGGTATTGCTAAACAAAGAAGAAAAGCAACCGGAAAAGTAAGACACGTAGGTACTTTGGGTCAATGGCATCCAGCTTATGTTTTATATACCGTTCCTCAAGCCGGTCAAACTGGTTATCATAAGAGAACTGAATTTAGCAAACAAATCATAAAGATGGGCGAAAACGTAGATGATGTAAATCCAAAAGACGGTTTCCCACAATATGGTTTTGTAAAAAATAATTATGTAATAATTAAAGGTTCAGTAGCTGGACCAAGTAAAAGATTGGTAAAGCTTCGTTTATCTATTAGACGACCAACAGGAAAGGAAATAAAATCAACCTTTGTATCTGTTGCTCCGAAACATTAATTTGGTGAATAATACATGAAAACTAACGTATACTCTCTTGATGCTAAGGTAGTAAAGCAATTGGATCTACCATCTCCATTATTTGGAGAAGCTCCACGCGATGATTTAATCAAGCGTGCAGTTCTAAGTGATGAAAGTAAAGAATACCAGCCAAAAGGTAGCTATAGGATGGCTGGTTTAGAAACCAGTGCCCGTTATGTTGGTCGAAAAGAAATTTTTGCCAGTGTAAAGAACAAAGGTATTCCGCACTTGCCACACGAAGTTTTACCAAAGGGAGGTTTAGGTAAAGTAAAGCGTGTTCCACATGCAGTTAAAGGTAGAAGAGCACACCCACCCAAGCCTCAAAAAATAATTATTGAACAAATGAATAAAAAAGAGTATTCTAAAGCAATTCGCTCTGCGCTTTCTGCAAGTACTATAAATGCGCTTGTATCAAAAAGGCACAGCATGAAAATAGATATGCCACTTCCGCTTGTTTTTGAAAATTCATTTGAAAAAATGTTAAAAACAAAAGATTTTGTAAAAACTTTCGATTTATTAAAACTATCTGCAATGATGCAGCGATCAAAAGAAAAGGGTTCAAAATCAGCATTAGTTATTTTAGATGGCAATACCTCAAAACATGCTGCAAATAATTTGCCTGGTTTTGATGTTGTAAATGTCAAGAACCTTAGGGTAAAGGATTTAGCTCCTGGTTGCTTTGCGGGAAGAATGGTCATTTTTTCTGAAAATTCCTTTAAGAAATTAAGCGAGATGGTGGTTTAAATATGATACTTTTAGCTCCAATAAATACTGAAAAAAGCATTTCAAAAGTAAGTTTGGAAAACTCCATTGTTTTCGAAGTTGATATGAAAGCAGAAAGAGATGATGTAAAATCAGAAGTCGAAAGACTTTTTGGTGTAAAAGTAGCTAAAGTTAATATTCTTATAACTCCAAAAGGTAAAAAGAGGGCAGTCGTAAGATTAGCTAAAGGATCTAAAGCAGAAGATATTACAACAAAATTAAAAATGGCTTAATGTTAATTTATGAATTAAATTTATTGTGGTTTTTATGGGAAAGCATTTAAAGCAACAAAGACGAGGAAAAGGTACTCCAAGATATAAATCACCATCACACAAATGGAAGGTCGATTTACATTACAGAAATTACGATGACGTTGAAAAAACGGGCGTACTTCGTGCAAAAGTAATGGGCTTTTTAGATGATCCGGTTCGAGATTCTCTCGTAATGATGGTCAAATACGACAATGGGGAAGAAGGTGTTCTTTTAGCTCCAGAAGGAATCGCAGTAGGCGATTACATCGAAGTAGGTTCACAAGCAAAATTAATTAGCGGAAGTGTTCTTCCATTATACAGAATTCCTGATGGCGCTTACATATTCAATGTTGAAAAAAACCCTGGAGATGGTGGCAAAATGGTTCGCGCAAGCGGTAGTTACGCCAACGTTGTTTCAAGGGAAGGCGAATTAGTTTATGTTAAATTACCAAGTAAACAATCACTTGCTCTTTCAAACGAATGCCGAGTACAATTAGGTGTTGTTGCAGGAGCTGGAAAGAAAGAAAAACCGCTTCTAAGAGCAGGAAATGCTTTTTACAAAATGAAGGCAAGACACAGGCTATGGCCTAGATTAAGAGGTGTCCACATGGCAGCTTACAACCACCCACACGGAGGAAAGCAGCACCACGTCGGTAAACCAACAACAGTAGCCAGAAGTACTCCTCCGGGAGGAAAAGTCGGTCATATTGCAGCTAGAACTACTGGAAGGAAAAAGACCAAAAAAGTTCAAACAGGTGAAAATAAATGAGGGTTAATACTTACAAAGGAGTAGACGAGGATAAAGTTAAATCCATTCCAATGGATGATTTTCTTAAAATGACCTCTAGTAGGAACAGAAGAACCTTCGCTAGACTCAAAAATAATCCTAAATTAAAATCTTTCATGGAAAAAGTCAAGGCAGTACTTTTAAAGAATCCAAAGAAGGTCATAAAAACTCATGTTCGAGATGCAATAATTATTCCTGAATGGGTAGGTCTTAAATTTGGCGTTCACAATGGAAAAGATTTTAAACCTGTTGAAATCACTTTTGACAAGGTAGGCAGAAGATTGGGTGATTTTTCACACACAACTTCAAGAGTTTTACACTCTGGTCCTGGTGTCGGTGCTACAAGAGGTAGTAAGTTCGTTCCATTAAAGTAGTTTAAGAACGGTGATTATGTTGCAATACTACAGTTTTAATGTAAAACCTGAAGAAAAAGATTCATATGCTTTTGCAAGACTTGAAGAAATAGATGCTTCAACACGAACACTAGCAGAAGTATGCGGAAGAATCCGGAACAAAAATGCTGCCTGGGCAGTTGCGTTTTTACAAAGTGCAAGCGAGGGTAAAATTCCTATTGCATTTAAAAAACACAACACAAAAATGGGTCATCGAAGAGAACTAGGTGGTTCAAAGGGAAGATATCCTAAGAAATGTGCTGGGATTGTTCTAGAACTTCTAAATAGTGCAATTGCAAATGCTAAAATGAAAAATCTTGGAGAAAATTTAACTATCATACATACCAGTGCAACAGTTAAGGCAAGATATCCAAGAATGTCTCCAAAAGGTAAAAAAATGCGTTCTGCAATCTCAACTTCAAGAATTGAAATGATTTTAAAAGGAGTAGCGCAACCAAAAGTTGAAAAAGTTGAAAAAGTAGCTACAGAAAAGACAGTTCCTTCAAAAGAACATGCAAAAGAAGTTAAAGCAACATCTGTTCACACAGCTGAACCTAAAAAAGAAGTTGCTCAAACAAAATCATCTTTAAAACCTAAAGTTAAGAACTAATTGGTGATACTTTGACAAACAAACCCGATCTAATGAAATTTATCGAAGAACCTTATGATAAATACAGATTAATGAAATATTTGGAAGAAAAACTCGACCGAGCAGGTTTAGCAAATGTCGATGTACAAAGAACACCTCAACTTACTAGAATCTTACTTCAAGTTTTAAATCCAGCCAGAGTAATTGGTAAAAAAGGAAGATTAATCGATGAATTAACTCACGATATAAAAGAAGAATTTGGTATTAAAGATCCACAAATCAGTGTTTCTGAAGTAGTTAATCCTGCATTAGAACCAAGAATCATTGGAAAAAGAGCAGCAAAATACATTGAAATGGGTAAGAAAGTTCGGTCAGTACTTCACTTCTTTTTAAGGGATATCTTAAAAGCAGGTGCAATGGGTGCTGAAATTGTAGCTAGCGGTAAAATTGGTCAAAAAGGAGCAAGAGCAAAAACTCTTCGTGTCTCAGCAGGTTACATTCCAAAAGCAGGAGATGTGGCTAACCTTGTAAGGGTAGCTCACATTGCAGCTAAAACAAGAAGCGGTATTATTGGTATTTTGGTTAGAATTGTACCACCCGGAACTGTTTTCCCAGATAAAATCATTGTATCAGCAGTTCCACTACCTAAGGTAGTTGAAGCAGCTGAAGCTCCAGATACAGTTTCAAAAGTACCTGAAGCTAAGGCAGAATAATAATTATTTAAGCAATGGGCAATGTGCCTTGCGCTAGTGAGTCACGAAACAATAAACTGGCTCAAGAGCACAAAGCTCATCGCTCAAAGCTAAAATTGTGGTGTTTATACTATGGCAGTTTTAAAAGCTAATGATGTTAAAAAACTTTCAAAAGATCAAATTATTGCAAAGATTGCAGAAATGCACAAACTTCTTTTAGAACTTGAAGGAGAAGGCAAAAGAGAAAAAAGTGGATCCGTAAAACAAGCTATTGCAAGATTAAAGACGCATTATGCAGAGTTAATGTCTAAGGAAGAAGCTGCAAAGTCAAAGAAGTAAATTCAATAATTTGCATCTAAATTAGTTTTCTAATTTTCTTTTTGGTTAAAAGCGTAACAATTATATATGCCAAATGACATAATAAAACTACAAAATAAAATAAATTTAGGTGAATACTCGTTGGGAGATATCTGTAATAAATGTGGAATGATTAAAGATTTGTGTGTTTGTGAAGTCCTAGAAAAACAGGCTGTCGCAAAGATAAAAATTTATACTACTACTAAGAAGTTTAAAAAACTTGTAACTGTTATTGAAGGAATAGATGCTCAGCATCTAAGCGAAGTAGCTAGCGCACTCAAACATAAATTAGCTTGTGGAGGAACTGCAAAAAATAACGTAATCGTATTGCAAGGAAATCACAAGAGGAATATCGCGCCAATTCTAGAAAAGCTGGGCTATGTAAAAGAAGCGATTGAAGTTAGGTAAACTATATTCTACTTTTTATATTTTTTAAAAACGAAGTTTTTAGAAAAGCTAGTGAACGACCCAGTTCACTGGATTTTTATTTTTTATTATTCTTATTTTTTACCAAGATTCGAACGCTTCGAATTAGCTAAATGCTACAAATCCAAACAAAAAAACAAATCAATGCGCTTCGGGCTGCGTAATTTTTATTTTTATCTTTTATAATCTCGCTATTTGCATATACATTTCCATCGCATTTTGTCTTTGTTCTGGTCTTTTGGACAATCCTTGACTAATTATATCTTTTAATTTTCTTGGTACTCCCGGTGTATTCAACAATAAGGGTTCCTCTGTTCTTATTTTTTTCTGGATGTCCTCGCCTCTTGCTGCTTTAAATGGGTTTACTCCATGCGCTAATCGGTGAATTAAAATTGCAGTTGGAAATATATCTGTCTTGGCTGTTACGATTGTACTTGGGTTTGCTTCTGGCGCTGCATAACCCATGTGCCCGACTACATCATCATGCCTGGTCAAGTTTCTGTTTACCTGCATAAATCTAGGATCTTTAAAATCTTGTACCTGTGCGTCTACAGTTAAACAAGACGCACTCCAGTCAAATAATCTAATTTCATCTCCCTCTGTTCTAAACAAATTCGTTGGATGAATATCTCTATGTGTTACACCTAAACTATGTATTGTGATAAGTACTTCGAGTAGTTCTAGTATCGATCTTCTAGTCTGTCTCCAACTTACCCTAAGTCCTTTTTCCAATTGTTTCTGCAATGTGGGAGTTTTAACTAATTCCATTGCAACAAATCGTATTCCATCCAAAACTCCTTCATCAAAAGTAGCTACAATTCCTCGATGTGCAGGCAGTGATAATGATATTAATGCACTTCTTCTAAATCTTGCTTGAGATGTTGTTTGATTTGCCAAATAAAATTTTTCTAAAATAAATTTTACTGCAAGTTCGATGTTTCCAGAAGTTGCCCGAAAAATTTTACCCATTGCGCCTTCGCCTAGCGTTCCCTGTAATTCGAATAATCTGCCGCTTATTCTTAACCTCGCTCCTGGTTTTAGCTTTGAGAAATCTTGATCAGAATTTATTCTAGCTATTGCCATGTTATAAATAGTGTATACTAATATTAAAAAAACTACCGATTAAGCTACGGTACACCTGCTACTTTAAATATGCTCATTTTCTATTAATTAATAATGCGAACTTCAAAAAATTTAATCTATCACGCTCTAATTAGTCTAGAAGTTGAAGTTGTCAATTCATCAGATAAAAAATTAATCGGTTTAAAAGGGATAGTTGTTGATGAGACAAAAAATCTTTTAATAATAAACGTACAAAAAACGAAAGACAGCCAACCGAAGAGTTTAAAAATACAAAAAATTTCTTCGACGTTCAAGTTTTGCCTGGAAAATAATCAGTTTGTAATTATCCAAGGCAACGATATTTGCTTTAGGCCAGAAGAAAGAGCAAAGAAGCTAATGTAGGCTTTATAAATCTTTCTTATCAATAAACATTAATCTAATAATTACGAACACCTTGATTGGTTAAATCAATTCCTTTCAAGATTTGTCTTATCCTAATAAATAAGGCGATAGTTTTTCAAAATTTAGAAGATTCATTTAGGTGTATCTATGGTTGAACAATGTACTGATAAAAACTGTTACAAGCACGGTGTCATAAGCGTAAGGGGTGCACGAGTAAGCGGTGTAGTTGTGAGTGGAAAAGCTAAAAACACAGTTATCGTTGAAAGGAGCATTACTAAATTCTTGTCCAAATATAAAAGAAGAGCAAAAGGAAGTTCGAGAATTCCCGCTCACAATCCATTATGTATCAACGCAAAAGTTGGCGATGTAGTTGACTTGGGCGAAACAAGAAAAATAAGCAGAACCAAAGCATGGACTGTTTTAGGTATTTCACAAAAGTAAAACGATTGGTGTTGATTTATGAAGGGACTAACAGCAAAAATATCGAAGCCTTTGACAAAAGGTTCTATTGTTGTTTGCAACGATAATAGTGGAGCTAAAGAATTAATGATTATTGGTGCTATCGGAATACGTGGTGTAAGATCAAGATACCCCTCCGTTGGTATTGGTAGTATTATAATTACGTCTGTTCGAAAAGGAAATCCGGATATGGTAAAAAAAGTCGTTCGGGCACTTATCGTAAGACAGAAAAAAGAATTTAGAAGAGCAAGCGGATTAAGAATAAGTTTTGAAGATAATGCAGCCGTTTTAATTACTGAAGACGGTTTACCAGTTGGAACAGAAATTAAGGGCGTTGTAGCAAGAGAAGTAGCCGAAAGGTTTCCAAAAGTTGCAGCAATAGCACCAGGAGTTATCTAGAGTTGATTAAAAATGCGCAAACGAAGCGAACGAAAATTTAGGTTTACGGCAAAATTACATGAAAAGAAGAATTTCCTTCACGTCCACACTTCAAAAGATGTTCGTGCAAATATGGCGAAAAAATCTAGGAGTGTTTTGGTCAACAAAGGAGACACTGTAAAAGTTATGCGGGGTTCTTTTAGTGGCAAAACCGGAAAAGTACTTGATGTTGATTATCTTAAATCAACCGTACATGTCGAAGGTGTGTTTAGAAAAAATGCACGAGGTAAGGAAGTTTTAATCAGACTTCAACCAAGTAATTTACTATTAACTCAACTTAATTCAACAAAAGATCGTGCAAAATTGCTTAAGGCAGGTGTTAAAATAGCTGCACAGGCAGAGAAACATGAAAAAGTAACAACATCTAATGTTGTTCACGTTGAAAATCAGGTAAATGATTCTGGGGTAAAAAAATAATATTAATTTAATGGTGGTTATGTGGCAAAACGAGGAGGAAGCTCTCATTCAAAAAGAATATCTTCACCAAAAAGTATTCCAATACAAAATAAGAAAGATTCAAAATGGCTATTAAAGGCATTTCCAGGTCCGCATTCAGGAGATCATGGTTTGGCACTAACGGTTCTTTTAAGGGACGTTTTACATGTTGCAAAAACAGCCAAAGAAGCTAAAATGATCCTTAATTCAAAGGGTGTACTTGTCGACAATAAAGTTCGGGTAAAACCCGCATTTCCGATAGGGTTTATGGATGTGATCTCATTTCCAAAAATCAAAAAATACTATCGAATTGTATTAGATCACAAAGGGCGATTAGCAACAAAAGAGATTTCAAAAGAAGAATCAACAGTAAAATTATCGAAGGTTGTTAATAAACTTTCAAGGAACGGCAAAATTTTCATAACTACTCACGATGGGAAAACATTTTCCACTGATCAAAAACTAAATGTTGGCGATAGTGTTGTATTTGACATAACTTCATCCACATGCAAAGAAGTTTTACATGCTAAAGAAGGTGCAAAATGTCTTATCACCGAAGGTAAACACGTCGGCTCTATTGCATTACTAAAAAGTATTATCGAAAGAAAAGAAGGTAAACGAAACGAAGCACAACTAACTTCTCCAGAAGGGGATTTTGTTACAATTGTAGATTACGTTTTTATCATTAATGATTCTTTTAAGGTGTAAACTAATGACGGACATGCGAGAAATATTGATTGAAAAAGTTACTGTTAATATTGGTGTAGGTAGTCCTGGTGAAAGATTGGATTATGCCAAGGAGTTAATAGAAAAACTATCTGGTGCAACGGCAGTAATGACTCTTGCAAAAAAGAGAAATCCGGTGTGGAAACTAAGAAAAGGTCTTCCAATCGGTGTTAAACTTACACTAAGGAAAAAAATTGCAGTGGCATTTTTAGAAAAGTCACTTATTGCAAAAAGAAGGGTAATAAAGCCAAGCTGTTTTGATAACGAAGGTAATTTTAGCTTTGGTGTTCCAGAGTATATCGATTTTCCAGGTGCAAAATACGATCCTAAAATTGGTATGTTCGGTTTTGATGTTTGTGTAACTCTAACAAGAAGAGGAGAAAGAGTAAGTCAGAGAAGAGTTAAGAAAACGAAAATCGGTAAAAAACATAAAATAACAAAAGACGAAGCGATTGAATTTGTTAAAAAATTTAACGTTAAATTAGAATAAATTACAAACGTGATACGATGGCATTAGTTTCTTTGGAAGAAAAATTTAAAGGAAAAGCTTTCCGAATGTGCAGATCTTGCGGTAACGCAAGAGGCTTAATTAGGAAATACGATCTTCGTCTATGCAGACGTTGCTTTAGGGAAATAGGTCCAAGTATTGGGTTTAAAAAATACGGTGAATAAAAATGGCCATTGATACTCTCTCAGATGCTTTAAATACGATTAAGACCCACGAATTTGTTGGAAGAAAAGATTGCAAGGTTAAGGCAAGTAAGCTAACAAAGAGTGTTCTTGATGTTTTGAAGGATCAAGGTTATGTAAAAGACTTTAAATTTGTTGATGATAAACGCGGAGGATACTTCCAGTTAGTCCTTGATGGCAGAATAAATGACTGCAAGGTCATTAAACCACGTTTGCCAGTTAAATGCAAGGATTTACCAAAATTAGAACAGCAATTTATCCCTGGTGTGGGTGTAGGTATGGTAATACTTTCTACTCCTCAAGGTATTATGACAAATGCTGAAGCAGAGAAAAAACAGATTGGCGGAAGATTAATCGCTTATGTTTACTAAATGGTGTACTTATGTTAGAAATTCCACAAGACGTTCAGGTTAAGTATGAAAATAATTTGCTTTCTGTAAAGGGCAAATTAGGAGAAGTAATACGAAAAATTGATCTAAATACTCAAGTTACTCTTGATTCAAAAAGCGTTACATTCGCATCAAAAACCAAAGCTTTAACATATACTCACGAAGCACATTTAAAAAATGCCTTTTTAGGGGTTACGGTAGGTTACAAGAAAAAACTTAAGATGATTTACGCACACTTTCCTATGACAATTGAAATCAAGGGAAAAGATATTGCGATCAAAAACTTCTTAGGTGAAAAACAACCCAGAAAGGCAATTATACGGGGCAATGTCAAGATGGAAGTAAAAGGTCAAGAAGTTTTCATATCTGGCTGTGATAAAGAAGCAGTCGGTGCAACAATTTCAAACATCCGTACAGCTCTAAAAATAAAGTACAAAGATAGTCGAGTATTCCAAGATGGACTTTACGTAATTGAATAAATAGCGCATGGTGTTGATTTTATGATGAAGAAAAGAAGTAAACCAAGATTCACTGTAATGAACTATGGTTTTAGGAAGCAAGTCAAAAAGAGCTGGAGAAAGCCAAGAGGAGTAGACAATAAGAAGAGAATAAGGAAAGCATTTGCTGGCGCTTTACCAAAAATTGGTTATGGCAATTCGCATGTTGTAAAATACACTCACCCAACTGGAAAGATGGAAGTTTTAGTTCGAAATCTTTCTGATATCGAAAGCGCAAAGGGCAAAATGGTGTGTATAAGAATTGCTTCAAATGTGGGAGCTAAAAAAAGAGCAGTCATACTTAATATGGCAAAGGAATTCAAACTCAAGGTACTTAATGCATAAATTGTTGTGATTTTATATGTCAGTTAAAACTGTTAGACGATTGGCCGCGGATATCCTCGGTGTTGGACAAAGTAGGGTAAAAATTAACCCATTACAAATTAAAAGGGCAGAAGAAGCTTTGACACGAAAAGATGTCGAACATCTTATTGGCGACGGTGTACTTGTAAAGCTTCCTATTTCGGGGAGAAAGACAAAGGAAAAGAAAAAAAATAGAAAGGCAAAAGGAGAAGGAAACCGACGTGGTGAAAGGTCGACAGAAAGAAAAAGACGATGGATGCAAACTGTTCGGTCACAAAGAAAATATTTGCTAGAACTTCTTGATTCAAAATCTATTGATCGTAAGGTAAGACGATCAATGTATGGGAAAGTTAAAAGTGGTCTCTTCAAATCCAAAAAATCACTTTATACATATTTGAAGGAAAATCATATGTTAAATGAAAAATTGGCAGAATAAATTCAAAATAAATTTATGGTAAATAAGTGATTTTATGACACAAGCAAAAACACCAAAATATGTTGTTCATTTTCGTAGGAGAAGAGAAGGCGTAACCAATTATGCAAAAAGATTGGGGTTAATCAAAGGTGCAACCACAAGAATGGTTGTAAGAAAATCCAACAAATCCGTATTGGTTCAGTTTGTTGATTTTGATCCAAAGGGCGATTTGACAAGGCTTAGCGTTACTTCACAAAAATTGTCTAAAGATTTTTCATGGCCTTCTAAGAGAAATACTCTTACTGCATATTTGACTGGTTTACTAGCTGGAAAAATGGCACAAAAGAAAAAAATATCTGAATTTATTTTGGATATGGGTATGATTACTCCAAGTAAAGGTAGTATTGTTTTCGCTGCACTTAAGGGCGCAGTAGATGCGGGTCTTAAAACAAATTATCAAGAATCAAAAATTGCAATGGATAAAATTTCAAAACCAGCGGAAACTATTGCTGCTACTTTCGACAAAGTTAAAAAGCAAATAATGGGGATGTAACTTTAGTATTATGGTGATACTTATATGGCAGAAAAATTAAGAACAATATCTAAAGAAGATTGGTCTCCTAGAACCAAAATGGGTCAAATGGTCAAAAGTGGAGAGATTAGTAGTATTGATCAAATCTTTGACATGGGAAAACCCGTTATTGAACCAGAAGTTGTCGATGTATTACTACCAACTCTTGAATCAGAAACTTTAGATGTCCGGACAACGCAGCGTGTTACTGATAGCGGTAAACGAACTCAATTCCGGGTTGTTGTCGTTGTAGGAGACAGAAATGGTCATGTTAGTATCGGAGTTGGTAAAAGTGATGAAATGAAACCAGCTTTGGATTATGCCATGCGAAATGCAAAAAAATCGATGATTAGCGTTCGAACTGGCTGTGGAAGCTGGGAATGCAAATGTTCTATAAAACATTCTCTTCCTGAAAAAACCGTTGGTAAAGAAGGAAGTACTGTTGTTACTATGAAACCAGCTCCAAGAGGTCTTGGTCTAGCAGCAAACAAGGTAGTAAGAAAAGTTTTAACTATGGCAGGAGTTAAGGATGTATGGAGCTTCTCAACTGGTGGCAGTAATGTTTATAATACTGCTATGGCTGCAATTTACGCTCTAGATAATTTAAATAAAATTAAGACTCGTTAGTGGTTTATATGAAAACATCTACAAATACAATAACCAAAAAATCCGATCCAAAAGTAAAGGGCGCTAAAGTAGAAAAAGTTAGCGGACCAGTTACAAAATCATCTGTGGGTAATATCTTATTAATTTTAAGGATAAGGGGTATTAGAAGCATGGCTCCAAGGACCAAAAAAACCTTAGAATTTATGAGGCTCAATAAACCAAATCATTGTGTTATTTCGGAGGAAACACCTTATTTAAGGGGTATGATTAACCTTGTAAAAGATTATGTCGCATTTGGGAATGTTAACGAACAAACAATCACAAAAATTTTAACAAGCAAAGGAGAATTAAATGGTCAAAAAATAAGTAAGACTATGACTGCAGACCAGATTGCAAAAATTTCAAAGGAAATATTCTCAGGTAAAAAAACAAAAGAATTTGTTAATCCTGTATTTAGATTACATCCACCAAGAAAAGGTTATAAAGACATAAAAAAACCATATCCTCTTGGTGATTTAGGTAAACGAGATGATCTTGATACATTTATACTTAAATTATTATAATATTTTTATGAATATATAATGAGTTGATACTTATGGTAAGACGAAAAGAAAGACAGAAAAAAGGCTATTTAGGCAGAAGAAGTTTCGGTCGCGGTAATGTTAAAAACAGGCGTGGAAGTGGTAACCGCGGTGGACGTGGTCAAGCTGGACTTCATAAGCACAAGTATACCTGGACTGTTAAATTCGATCCAGATCATTTTGGAAAACATGGTTTTGTTCGAGTCAATCAAAAATCTTATGAAAGCATAAATCTTTTCGAAATAAATCGAAAAGCATTGCTTGAGCAATTAGAGAAAAAAGATGGTAAATTCCATTTTGATTTTGATGGCAAAATCTTAGGTAGTGGAAAAATAAATTTCCCAATTGCAATTAAGGCATTGTCTTGGAGCAAGAGCGCAGAGGAAAAAGTGAAACAAGCCGGAGGACAAATGTTGGTTTTGGTACCAACAACCCCTACTAAGAAATAATTTTTATTTATTTCCATCAACAGATGGATAGCTAGTGGCATCAGTCACTGGATTTTTATTTATTTTTATTTAATTTTATCTAATTTATCTTAATCTAATTTTAAACTAGGTGTAATATTTGGGTTATCCTGCAAGTATTTGGATTTTTAATCAAATGCAAGTTCAACAACTTTTAGATGAATTAAAAGATTTTGGTAAGCAAAAATTCCTTAGTACTTATGCTAAAGAAATTCAATCTGCGTTTAAAGAAAAGTATGGTGTTAAGGACTTCGAAACTGATATTGATCTTTACTTTTCAAGCGAAGAAGTGCAAGATGGATCAAGTTTAATTATCGATATGTTAAAATTGAGTGGGGCAAAACGTATTGACCTAAGCGAATTTAATTATTTCCAATATAAAACTGGATTTTATCAAGCTATCGAACGTGATTTTAACGAAAAACATAATTCGAAATTTTTTCCAGCATTCAAACTATTTACCAATTTGTTTCGGTGGGATCATAATGAACGAATTTTTGGTCTAACAATATTAGATGACGTTGCATCGATCCAAGGGTTTGTTGATACTAAAAGCGTAAACGATGGCGCTACAGAAGCCATAAGTATGCTATCTGAACTTAAAATAATAAAAAGTAATAAGTTACTCTTTACCAATGATGGTTGGAATGATTTTGGAGCAGTAGATTCGTTTAAAGTTGAAATCTATAAAATTGCCCGAGACAAAATATATATCTCAATAAAAGAAGCAATGGAAAAAGAAATGGCATTACTTTTATGTACTTTGTAGATATATTTAAAAATATATGAATAGTTATCTTATAACTAATTCATTAGAACATACTAATTAAAATTTTCTTTGAGGTTTAGGATTTTATGAGCAATGCCATAATTGATTTTCTGCACAACGTAGCAAAAGTTCTTCCGGAAGTAAAAAACCCGGTAAAACCTCCAAGTACACAAGAAAGATTGATGTGGACAGGAATTGCACTTCTTATATTCTTTTTAATGTACCATGTCTCAGCTTTTGGTATTGTTGACCAAAGTTCTGGATTTAATTTTTTACAGACAATTACTGCCAGTAGGATCGGAAGTCTTATCACTATTGGTATTGGTCCAATCGTTTTAGCTAGTATTTTCTTACAACTTTTTGTCGGAGCCGGCTTAATAAAACTTGATCTTCAAAATCCCGCTGATAAACAAAAGTTCCAGGAGGTACAAAAAATTCTCGGTATTCTTCTGGCATTTTTAGAATCAACGCTTTTTGTTATTGGTGCAAATCAAACTGGGCTTTTATTAACTCCTGTTTTAGGAAGTCTTACTGTTCCGTTGGTAATTCTACAAATTTCATTAGGTTCAATTATCCTGCTTTATCTTGACGAAATTGTATCTAAATATGGTCTAGGTAGCGGAATAAGTTTATTTATCGCGGCAGGTGTGTCCTTAGCAATTATTGCTGGAGTAGTTGGCTTAATTTTTGGACCAAGCGGTGTAATAAATACTGTTCAGGATGGTGGAGCTCAAGCAATACCAAATACACTTATAATTCTATTACCTCTTTTGTTTACTGTATTGGTCTTTTTTGCAGCTGTTTATGCTGAGGGAATGAAAGTCGAAATTCCGGTGGCATTTGAGCGGGCGCGTGGGATTGTGCCAAAACTACCTTTGAAATTTTTATATGTTTCAAACATTCCTGTTATTTTTGCTCAGGCGTTTATCCAAAGCGTAGTTCTGATGTCCTCAATTGCGTTAGCGGGTAATACGGGGCTTAACTGGCTCGCTTCATTTGGGCCAAATAATTCAATTGATGATGGTATTTTATACTTTATAACTCCTGTGCGGGTTCCTTTAGCACAACTTCTGGTTGTTTCAACTCCTGTATTTAACATCCCAGAAATCGTTCATGCGGTTGTTTATGTTTTGTTTTTGTCAATCTCATCTATTTTATTTGGTATGTTTTGGGTAGAAACTTCAAATATGGATGCTAAAAGCGTAGCTGGTCAATTAACTAAAAGTGGAATGCAAATTCCTGGTTTTAGAAGAGACCCAAGACTCTTAGAAACAATTCTAAATAAACATATACTTCCTTTGACAATTGTGGGTAGTTTTAGTGTTGGTTTCTTGGCAGGTACTGCCGATTTACTTGGTGCACTTGGTACTGGTACAGGTATTTTACTTACTGTTGGTATCCTGTATAAGATGTATGAACAGATGGAGCAGATGAATATGTTTGATTTGTACCCGATCTTAGGAAAGATTGCTGGTGACTAAGTTGAAATATTCTGTTTCTTTATTTTCTAAGATTTTTTTGTTTTTTCTATTTTAAGTTTTTCTTATTTGTTTTCTTTTCCACGGCTGGCAAAGTTGATCTCCATGATGTTGAACTTCTTATTTATCCTATCTGGGTTAGTAATTCCTAGCATCGTTTACTAGTCATATTCTCAGAAAATTCGGCCTTCTTAATCTATAATTTTTTGACAATTTGGGAGATTTACTGGAATATTTAGAAAATTCAACGGGCGTTAAGATAAAATATTCTGTTGGCGGAGGATATTATTTTAAGGATTAATTTCTTAGTTCGATAACAATAAAAATACAATTTACTAATTATTTTTCATGCCTAAATCCACTAACTACTTAGTCGTTTCAAATTCTGAACTTAAAAAGATAAAAAAATTAAGATTAGCCGCTCTAAAAAAAATATCGTGAAGGTAAAACAATAAACATTAATGATTTATGTGCTCAATTAATTAAATTCAATAATTTCGAGGTGTTTATAATATGATTATCGTTATGGGGTTACCTGGAGCAGGAAAGAGTACTTTACTTAAATCATTACAAGCTAAATTAAGCGACTATACGTTCCTCAATTACGGAGACCTGATGTTTGAAATAGAAAAGGAAAAAAACTGGGTACAAAATAGAGATGAGATGAGAAAACTTCCAATCGAAAAACAAAAACAAGTTCAGGAACTAGTTGCAAAAAAATTGTCAAAAGAAAAAGGAAAAGTACTTCTAGATACTCACTGCGCTGTTTCCACTCCAAACGGATATTATCCAGGGTTACCATTTAGTTTTCTAAAAGGTTTAACTGTTGAAAAATTAATTTATGTTACTGCCAGCGTTCAGGAAATCATACAACGAAGGCAGAATGATTCAACACGCGTACGAGATGTAGATAATGTAGCTGAGCATGATGATGTGAATAAGAATTTTCTAGCGGCATATTCTGCTTTTACTGGTGCCCCCTGTACAATAATTCATAATAAAGAAGGGAAGTTAGACGAAAGCGTTGAAAAAATGATGAAATTGCTTTAATTTCTCTTCTTGTGACACTTTCTTAAATATCTTTGCACATCTAATCCTATGTTATGGCAACTAGTGAAATCTGCTTAAGATTAGACGATCCGTTTGCATCTGTAGTTGATGACCTAAGAAATTCTTCATCTGAGGTTCGGTCACAAGCTGCAAGAATGCTTGGCGAAACTGCAAATCCTGCTTATTTGAAACCGTTACTTGCATCATTAGCTACGACTACTAATCAAGTTGTTGTAGAGTTAATTGAACCAATAAAAGAGACTGATTTTCGAATATCTGCTCAATTTGCAATAATTGCCATATTTCAAAAATCTGATTCTCTAAGTGATTTGCAAGAGTTTAAATTGCATTTATTAAGCGCAAAAGAAACTTCTAAATCTGATAAGAAACTTAAAAATGACTCGGATTTTCTTTCCAGAGTCGATTCTCTTATTGGATTTTTAGATCAAAGAATAAACTTGTTATCTAGTTTACATACAGCTACCGACACATCTAATTTATCTGTTTTACGCTTAAGAAATTCTAGAGTAGTTCACGCCACCATATTTCCTCGAGCCCCTAGATTGGCTGCTATAGGTGCAAATAAATAACTTTTCTTACTAATTCTTTTTATGATTGATATTCAAATCCTAAGGTCGAATCCTGAATTTGTAAAAGATGCACTAAAATTACGTAATGCACATGCTGACATTTTTGTTACTCTAGAGAAGATAATCTCTATAGATCAAAACTGGCGTAAAGTAAAAAAAGAAGAAGAACTTCTAAGGGCAGATCGAAACAAACTTACTATGGAGATCGCCTCATTAAAAAAAGCAGGAAAAATTGGAAAAGAAGTTGATCATTTAATCGAAAAATCTGGTATAGTTTCAACACGAATAAAAGAAATTGCACAAGAAACCGCAAAATTGGAAGAAGAAATAAAACAGCATTCATTTTATATTCCAAACATAATTGACAAAAGTGTTACAAAAGGAACTAGCGATAAGGACAACGTTGTTGTAAAAACTCACGGTAAACCCGGCAAACACGCTAAAGATGTTTTGGATCATCACGTCTTAGGTGAAAAAACAGGCTGGATCGATTTTGATCGTGGTGTAAAACTCGCAGGCCACAGATTTTCTGTTCTATCTGGTCCCGTTGCAAAACTCGAGCGTGCGTTAATTAATTTTATGCTTAATCTACAAACTACAAACGGATACAGTGAAATGTGTGTTCCGCATTTAGTTAATACTCAAACGATTACAAGTACTGGTCACTTACCAAAATTTGCAGAACAGCTTTATAAATGCCCAGATGACGGGCTTTGGTTAATCCCAACAGCAGAAGTTCCTTTAACTGGTTTTTATGCTAATGAAATTTTAGAAGAAAAAAATCTTCCAACTAAGTTATGTGCTTATACTCCCTCTTATAGGCGAGAAGCTGGCGAGTACGGAAGAGATATTAAAGGACTAATCAGACAACATCAATTTGACAAAGTCGAACTAGTAAAACTCTGTACTCCTGAATCTAGTTTTAGTGAATTAGAATCTCTTGTTCGTGATGCGGAATCTGTTCTTCAAGCTCTTGAATTGCCCTACAGGGTAATTGAACTTTGCACTGCAGATACTGGATTTGCAAGTGCTAAAACATACGATCTGGAAGTATGGCTTCCAAGTCAAGATACTTATCGGGAAATTTCTTCATGCTCTAACTGTACTGATTTTCAGGCACGGCGTGCTAACATAAAATATCGGGCAAAAGACGGTGTTAAATTCGTGCACACTTTAAACGGGTCTGGGTTAGCTGTTGGAAGAACATTGATCGCAATTTTGGAAAACTATCAGGATAAAGCGCGTGGGGTAATCACCATCCCAAAAGTTCTACAAGATTACATGCAAGAGGAAGAAATAAAATTCTAAAAACGAGCCCATTAAATATTCTATCTGTTAATAAACAATATGAATTTTTTGTTTAGAAAACCTAATGCCGAATATTACTATGATGATCAATTTCTCTATGCCAAAAAGGGGGATGAAGTTTACAAACTTGCACTTTTTGACCAGCATTTTTATAAACTAAGATTAGTCGATGGAATTGCTATTTTAGAAATCGATGGTCTAAGGATGCATTTAGTTAAGGAATTTAAAACTCCTCTTGAATATTCGCAAGAAGTAGTGAAAAATCTAAAAATTAATGAAGTCGATGTCGTTTTTGATACCTGTTTAGGTTTAGGCTACACTGCACTTGAAGCGAGCAAATTCGCACAGCACATTGTTACCTGTGAAATTAGTCAGGCTGTTCTTAGCCTTGCAAAATGGAATCCTTGGAGTAATGGGTTATTTGAGAATGAAAAAATAGATATTTTTGAAGCAGATTCAAGCGAAAAAATAAATGAATTTGAAACTGGTTCTTTTAGTGTAATTATTCATGACCCACCAAGATTGACTACTGCAGAAAGTTTATATTCATTAATCTTTTATAAAGAGCTTTATCGTGTTTTGAAAAAAGGTGGAAGGTTATTCCATTATGTGGGTTCTCTTGGCTCGAAAAACAAGGGGCGTTCAATAGAAAAAGAAGTTGCTAAAAGACTTGAAAGCGCTGGTTTTAAACAGATAAAATATAATCGAAAATTACAGGGATTGTTTGCGCAAAAATAATGCTCTATCCAATTGCTTTTGCGATTATTATATAGCTGTCTCCCTCTGTTGTTCGGTCATTATACTGTTCTTTTGTGAGCACTTTAAACGAACCCTCTCTTTTAATTATCTCAATCATTCTTTCTACTTCTGCTTCATAATAACACGTAATCATTAAAGGAGCATTTGGTTTTACACAGTGATAAAGTTCTGCAAGTATTTTTTCATATACTTTTGGTATTTTTAAAACGTGTGGGTGGCGCATTAAGGCCAAGTCAAAAGTTTCTTTATCTTCTATTACACCAGCTCGAACTAACTCGCTATATAATTTTATTGCATTTCCGCTAATTATTTTATGTACTATATCCGCACCAGTTAATCTGTCATCTGTTATCCTTAACAAATCTCTAGCTGTTAGTGTTACTTCGTAATCAATGTCGATACCAACTATTTTTACTTTATGACTCCAACCAATCATTGCTAAGTAATGTCCAAATGTTGCTAATTCTGGTGCGCCTCCGCAGCCTATGTCTATTGCCATTGTTTTTTCTCTTCGCTCTCCAAAGACTTCTCTAGTTAAATATTTTTGAAATAGTTTAAGGAAATGTTCATTTCTTTGCTTTATGCTTGGACTATGAACTGGCTTATAATTTGTCATATTTTTCACACTGTTGCTAAAATAAATACTCATCTATACTATTCCCATTAAATCATGCGAACTACCTGTATTCGAACGCGTCAATCGCGCTGCTAGTGAAGTTGTTACTCCTAATAAATTCGCCCGTATCAGTTAATTAGTCGGTTTGGTATAATCTATACTCTATGTTATAAATAGTGTTACGAATTGCTTTTAAATGTTGGTTTATGTGAACAAGTATCAGCTAATCTCAATAAGCATCAATAAATTCGCCATTCTCATAAACCAGTTTTCCTTTATACATCGTTCGTACATTTTTGCCTTTAAGTAGTTTTCCTTCAAATGGCGACCATTTACATTTTGTTTCTAGTTCATTTCCTTTAACGACCCATTCTTTTTTAAGGTCTATAAATGCAAGATTTGCGTAATACCCGCTTTCAATTCTACCAATATGGGGTAAGTTAAATATCTTAGCTGGATTCTCGCTCATTCTGCCTGCTATCCAGTTTATGTTCATTAATCGTTTATTATAAGCATCAAGCATTAAGCTTAAACTTGTTTCTAGTCCTGGGAAACCTGCTGCGCCCGCTCTTTTTTCTTCAAGCGTATGTGGTGCATGATCAGTTGCAATACAATCAATATCATCTAGTTTATTCCATAAATCTTTTCTTTCTTCTTCAGTTCGTAGGTGAGGGTGAACACCTGATAATTTGCCTAATTGTTCCTGGTCTTTAGTTGATAAAAATAAATGGTGTGGTGCAACTTCATTAGTGTTTCCAGTTCGTTTAGTAATATCAATTTGTTTTCTTGTTGGAGTGTGAGCTAAATGTATTTTTCGTTTGCATTTTTGTGCGATGCTACATACTTTTTCAACATCATTATCCTCTGCATGAACAACTATTTTCTTATTAAAATTAAGCATATGTTTTTCTATTATTTTTTCATCAGTAATGCATAAATCTTGTGCCTGCGTTGTTTTAAACATGTAAAGTTTTAGCGAATTTGGGTTTGCTTGTTTTATTTCATTAAAATTATTATTCGTACAGCCAAAATGAAATCTTACATCGCATAATGCCTTTTCTGCTGCCCATTCTTCTTTCTCTTCTAATCTATCTAGTGTAACTGTTGGTTTTGTGTTATTTGGCATATCCATTACTGTAGTTATACCGCCAGCTAATGCTGCTCTGGTTCCGCTAGTAAAATCTTCTTTATATGTCTGACCTGGATCTCTTAAATGAACATGGACATCGATTAGTCCGGGTAGAACTAGCAATCCTTTTGCATCTATAATTTCTGTCGCCATTCGCAAATCATGTTTTTGCGTGTGACCTATACCTAAGATTCGATCTTTTTCAATGAATATGTCTTCTTCTATAAACTGGTTTTTGAAAAAGATTTTTCCGTTTGTAATAATTTTCATAGTAATCAATACTCTATTAATGAAGCGAAAAAGAATAAAAAGTAATTCAATTGGTTAAAATGTAAAAAAGAAGAAAAAGAAAACACAAGAACAAAAAATTAGAAAGAAAAAAAGAAAATAAACGAAGAAAGAAATCTAATTTAAGCTTCTAAGAATTCCTGTGGTGTTGGTGGGTCTGGTTTATCTCCCTTCCTTTCACGAACCTGTCTAACTGTTTTAGGAACCAAATCCTTTGGCATCATATGATACCCAGCATATTCCTGGTACCAAATTGCCCTGCCTTGAGTTACACCACGTAATTTATTACTAAATCCGAACATGTCTGCTACAGGTAGTAATGTGTTAACTGTTGCGTTTTCTCCTTCTTGTTGCATATCTAATAATTGACCTCGCATACCGTTACTCATGTTAATTACATCTCCTGCATAATCCTGCAAAGTTTGTATTAACACTTTTTGCTTTGGTTCTAACAATGTAGTTCCTGCAATTAACATTGCTGCGTATATCGGTCTTTTTATTGTTGGGATCATTTGTGCTGGTCCTCTATGTATGTTATCTTCGTGCAAGAACGCATCTGTTAAAGTTACTTTTATTCCAGTTACTCTTTCTTTAGCTAATGGTCCTTTGTCCATTGCCTCTTCAAAACCTTGGACTAAAAGTTCTTCTATTTCATTTAAGTTTTGGATACCCTTTGTTCCGTTTATGAACATACTTCTGCTGTATATGTCATAAATGTTTCTTGCTTCTTCTCTTTCTAAACCTAGAGACACTAATTTTTCCCAAACTTCTCGTCCTTTGGGTTTACCATTTGGTATTTCTCCATCATCAATTGCTTTTAAAATTTCTGGGCTTAGGGGTTCAACAGTTACTTTTAATCGGTTATGTTTATTTGGAGATTTTCCTTCTACAACTGGTGACTTACCTATTATTGTTTCCCGATAAACAACTAATGGCGGAGAAGTCGTTATTTCTACTTTCTTTTCCTTGCTTATTTTGTATTCGATAATTTCTAGGTGTAATTCTCCCATACCGCTAATTAAGTGCTCGCCCGTATCCTGGTTTAATTCCACTCTTAAAGTTGGGTCTTCTTTCGAAATCGATCTTAATACTTCAATTAATTTAGCAAGTTCCTTGTTATTTTTCGCTTCAATCGATTTTGTAACTACTGGTTCTGAATAGTGTGTAATCTTTTCGAAAGGTTCAACAATTTCAGAACTTATCGTTTCTCCCACGTATAAGTCTTTTAATCCAACAATCGCACCGATGTTTCCTGCAATTATTTTTTCTGCAGCTACTCTATCTGGTCCCATGTAAATTCCGATTTGCTGTACTTTAGCAAATACTTTTTTGGAGTTAATATATATCTGGTCGCTTTTTACTACTTTTCCTGAAAATAATCTTATTAATCCGACTTCTCCAGCATGTTCATCATAAACAACTCCTACGCATACTCCGATTGTTTTTCCATTTGGATCACAGCTAAGCATCATTTTTGCCTGTTCACTTTCTAAATCTCCTTTCCATAGGACTGGGATACGATAAGCTTGCGCAAATTTCGGGTTTGGTAAATGTGTAATGATCATCTCTAAGAGAACTTCATCTAAGGGTGATTTTGCAACTAATCCTGCGTGGTCTTCTTTTGCGCAGTAATCATAAATATCCTTAAAAGTAATGTTGAATTTTTTCATTGCTTTTATGCTAACTGCCCATTTATTGTAAGCGCTACCAAAAGCTACGTTTCCTTTATCAACTTTAATCATCCACTCATCTTTTTTATCTGCTGGAGCGTTCGCTTCGATAATTTTATTTACTGTGTGGATTACCTTAAGTAATTTTTCCTGCATTGCAACGGGATCTAATTTTAATTCGTTAATTAACCTATCAATTTTGTTAATGAATAAAACTGGTTTTGCCCTTTCTTTTAATGCCTGTCTTAATACTGTTTCAGTTTGGGGCATAACACCTTCTACGCTGTCAACTACCAGCGTAATTCCGTCAACTGCTCTCATTGCCCTTGTTACGTGTCCTCCAAAGTCTACGTGGCCTGGTGTATCAATTAAGTTAATTAGATAATCCTTTCCTTCAAATAAGAATCCTAATGAAATGTTTGCAGCTTTAATCGTAATTCCTCTCGCCTGTTCTTGCACATCAAAATCCATTACTCTTTGTTGACCTGCTAATTCCTTGTTAATTAAACCCGCTCGAGCTACTAATGAATCCGTTAAGGTTGTTTTTCCGTGATCGACGTGAGCAACAATTGCGACGTTCCTGATTTGTTCAACCGTTTCCATTAATTTTTGTACTTCGTCTACTACAAATTCCTTTCGTACCATGTTTGTTTCACCAATTTTAATATTTTAGATTGATTTATATTTTTAAATTTAGAAATATTTAGAACCAACTAAGCTCTCTTCATTCTACTTACTTAGAATTAGCGCAATGGTTCTAAATGTCGCGAAGAATCGTCTTCGCGATCATGCTCGAGAAGCGCACTAGACTTCTCGACATAGATCGAGACCGAATCTACAACTTCAACGAAGTTGGAGAGCTAGTAAATGGTTATCCTGTTCACTAGAATTTTTTCTGTTTCGAGATAGCAAAAACTAGCATTTAGGCTAATTTGCACTTATTAGTTATCATAAGTAAAGAATATAAACGTTTTTAAAGCTCTTATGCGAAGCTTTTTTATGAAACATGGAGTCTTAGCTTTAATGGTATTTGGACTAGTAATTACTTCCCTGTTTGTTGTGCTTGTTGCACATGGGGATATAACATTGGATCAAATATATGCCGATTCAAATGATTCTATTAACCTATCTAATCAAACAAGTATGCAATTAGAGATTAGCTATTGTTTTTCCAACATAGATTGCCATAATGGTCAGTTATGTAATTTTACTACGGGTGTCTGTGGTTAATTAATTATGGATCTATTCCTCCCCTATCTGCTCTTCTACTAAAATAGGGTTTATATGCTGTTCTGGTTCTTCCACTCCTCCAATTTCGTTTTGACTAGTCGTATCTATATTAGCTAAAACTTCGCCAACAGTTTCCCCCTTACTCCCCTCTTGTATTTCAATTGTTTCTGTAAGTTGGCTCAGGTTTTCGTCTTCAGGTTCTTTTGATTCATCTTCTTTTTCAACCGTTACTAAACTAACCATCATTCTAGGCCCCATATAATATCCGTGTGTTGCTGGTGATACATCAAACTGAGAAAGCAGTTCTATTTTCTCTTCATTATTTTCATTACCTGTGTGTTCCTCATTAATGTTAGCATCGATTGCAGATACAGGCATTTCATCTGTTGTCTTAATATTTTTTCTAAGTTCTCTTAGAATTTCTCTCAGTTTTAATATATTTTTATCTTTTTCTTTTACTGGTTTATCTTGTAAAATATATTTAGAAAAAGGATTGCTTGTTTTCGTTTTTTCTCTAAAATTTCTCAATTCTATAGTTTCTGTCATTGTTTTTCTTTCTTTAAAATAATTGGTAGTCAGATAAACGCAACTAAGTAGTCCAAAAACACAAGCGCACTTTCCTGTTTTTTTCATTGCAGGGTATTGCCTCAACGCGTAAATAAAAATCTGCGTCCCATCTGTTATGTGCCACACGTTCTAAGTGTAAAGTTTTAAAATACAAGTGAGTAATCACATTCGTGATCTAAATGTCCGACAATAAACTAAAAAATAAAAATGCTCAAAATGAAGTTGGTGCAGAACATACATTTCATGGCCAGGGAACAGTTAAATTTATTGAAAAAGAAACCAAAAAAGTTGATGTCTGGCGTGTTAAACCTTATATGTGCAAAACAAAAATTATTGATATAAAGACTGGCACAAGAGTCGTTATGCTTAATGAAACTGAAGCAAAGGAGCACGATATTTATTCTGGTTTTAGAACTGAAATCGAATATGATCATAGCAAATATGTTGCAATTGTCGATACTACAAAAGAGCTCGTGCAACCTGGTGAAATAGGTATTTTTTCTGATACTGCGGATGAATTAGGGATAAAAAAAGGTCAGAAAATTAATGTCTTACATATGAATCGTCCATCTTCACTTGAGTACATCAGAAAAAAAATGGATGGGGTTAGTTTGAGTACAGAAGAAATCAATACTATAGTAAAAGACATTATGGATGGAAAACTAAGCGAAGTTGAAACTTCAGCTTGGGTATCTTCTGTTTACATAAAAGGATTAAGTGATGATGAAATTATTTCATTAACTGATGCCACGGTAAATTCGGGCGAACAACTAAACTTAGGAAAAGGTCCTATTTGCGATAAACATTGCGTTGGCGGAGTCGCCGGTAATCGTACTACTATGGTTATTGTTCCAATAATTGCGGCAGCTAAAGCATATATTCCAAAAACATCGTCTCGGTCTATTACTAGTGCCGCAGGTACTGCAGATACGATGGAAGTTCTAGCTGATGTTACATTTAATATTGATGAACTCAAAAGTATCGTAAAAAAATCTTATGGATGCATTGTCTGGGGAGGCGGATTAAAACTCGCTCCTGTAGATGATAAATTAATTAGAATAAGGCATCCGCTTTCACTAGACCCTGAAGGGATGCTTTTAGCTAGTATTTTAGGAAAGAAAAAAAGCGTTGGGGCGCAGTATGTAATAATCGATATTCCTGTTGGTCGAAGTGCGAAAGTTCCATTTATCGAACGCGGTCAAGAATTAGCCAAACATTTTTTAAAAATTGGCGACCGAATCGGAATGAAAATTGAGGCATTAATTACCGATGGTGCTGAACCTGTTGGAAATGGAATCGGTCCTGGTTTAGAATGTCGCGATGTATTTGAAGTTTTAGAAGGAAAAGGGCCAGAAGATTTAAGGCATAAAAGCTGTATGATGGCTGGAAAACTGCTTGAATTATCTGGTAAATGTGAAAAAAACCTGGGTTATGATATTGCAGCTAATCTTATTGACAATGGAAAAGCATTATCTAAAATGCGTGAAATTGTCGAACTTCAAGGCGGCAGTAAAACTGTAAAATCAAATGACATGCCTATTGGAAAATACACTTATGATTTTACTGCATCGCAAAGCGGTCAGATATTCCATATTGACAATAAAACGATGTCTAAAATTGCCCGAATTGCGGGAGCACCAACCGATAAAGGCGCAGGTGTTTATCTATATAAAGTTCGAGGAGATCGAGTAGACAAAGGACAAAAAGTCTTTACAATACACGCAGAGAGCGAACAAAAACTAGGTTTTGCAATAAAAGCCTTAAGCGCCTTAGAACCGATTGAAATGAGAAAGATGCTACTTGGGACGATGGTTTAATCTTTTGGTTAATCTGTTCGTTTGAATCTTTCTTCCTTTCTTCTTTTTTGATCTAATCTTGTTTCTGTATCTACTCTTGCCATTGCAACTCGAGTATATGTAAGCTCGCTAAATACCATGCCAAACTCAAGACCTTTTTGACGCATCTTTCCTCTAAGTAATTCCCTTAATTTAACGATTGTGCTAGAATATTCAAATTCTGTTGGTATATCTGCAGAACTTAATCTTACTAAATTAATTAAGATATCAATTCCATTTTTCTTGCACCATCTAATTGCAACAAATTCGTCGAATTTGTTTCGATCTAACAAAGAAGCTTCAATTGAAGAAGCAAGAAGTTTTATCTGGCCAATACTGCAATCTTTCTCAGTTATACTCTTTCTTTTTTTTGTAGCCAATTCAAAATGTATTGCCTCGTCAACTACTAGTTTACCCATCCCAAGGCGAAGTCCCTTTTCTTCAAGCGCAGGTAAAACTAACTTTTCTGTTCTTGGTCCAAAGAATCCGGGGAGTTTGTCGCGTGCATCTTGTACATCTCTAATTATCGTGACAAATGATTTGACGTCCGTTATTCCTGCTCTTTTACAAGCTGCAATCAATTGTTCCTGATTCGACTGAGTCATACCTTTTAAATCGCGAACAAATCTTTCAATCGGTATGCTAAGTGCTGATTCTAAACTGGCTAATTCATGGGCTTGTGGTTTGATCATTAGGTTCGCAGGGAAGGCCGGCATTTTTTCTTTAGTTTTTCCTCTTGTGCTATAAGTTAGGCTAGTCATAAATATCACATGTTTAGTATTCGAATAGTTTAGTATTAGAATAAGGTATAATCTGTTTTTTAAATATGCGCTTTTAAACTTTATTAATCACAAAATGGTAAAAAAAGAAAACTCAGAAAAATTATGCTAATTATTTATGCTTCTGCCTTCTGATATGCATAATGTACTCGGTGTACAAATGTAATAATCGAAAGCACCGCAGTTAGAAACAAGTCCGTTAAGAACAAGTTCGAGTATCCGAACACAAAGAACATAAGTGCAAGCAATAGAAGTATGCTTCTTTCTGTTCTTTCGAGTATTCCTGGCATACATAATGCTTCGTTGTGTTTTATTATTTGGGAGTGCTCTGCATACGCTTTTACAAACGCAGTCATAACTGTTCCGAAAAATAGTATTGCTAAAAGTAATAACTGTGTTGTGGAATCAGTCGTAAATTTAAATAAAGCCAATATCAGGAAAAATTCAACTAATCTGTCGCTTATTCCATCTAAAAATGCGCCCTTTTTGCTAACTAGATTTTTTTCTCTTGCAACTGCTCCATCGATCGCATCAAACAAAAACGCCAATAAGAATAAAGAAAGTGCGTAGTACTTTGCAATGTTGTCAAGTGGGTTAAAAATAACATAACCAAGCAGCGCGAGAATTACACTAAGTATTGTAATCGCGGTTGGGTGTAATGGTACCCATGCAAATATTTTTCCTAAAATTCCAGAAGTTTTTTTTGCTGCATCCGATGATTTTAACATAAAATCAAAACACCTGTGTTGTATAATAATCAATCATTTCGTTTGCCATTTATAAAATCTTCTAGCGCTTGCTTTGCCTCACTATCCGTCATTTGTAGTGGTGGATGCTTCATTAAATATGCGCTCGCGGAGACAAGTGGACCTCCAATCTTGCGGTCAAGTGCAATTCTCGCACATCTTATTGCATCAACAACAATGCCTGCACTGTTTGCTTTATCATCAACTTCCAATCGAACTTCCATGTTGTATGGCATATTAGCCCACATTCGTCCTTCTATGCGCATGAACATTAATTTTGTGTTTCCTAAAAATGGGACAAAATCGCTTGGACCAACATATATCTTATCATCTGGCAAACGCTCCGAAAGTTGTGACTGTACGCTTTCAGTTTTTGATATTTTTTTACTAACCAGTCTATCCTGCTCTTTCATATTTAAAAAATCGGTGTTTCCTCCAACATTAATTTGGTATGTTTTTTCAATTTTTGTTCCACGCGCGTCGCAGAGTTTAGCTAAAGTTCGGTGGACAATTGTTGCCCCAACTTGCCCCTTTATGTCATCACCAACTACGGGTATATTAGCATTCTTGAATTTTGCGCCCCAAATCTGGTCTGAAGCTATAAATGAGGGCATACAATCTACAAATGCGATTCCTGTATCCAGACAAATCTGTGCCCAGAATTTTGTTGCCTTCTCTGAACCAACTGGTAAATATGAAACTAAAATTTCCGCGCCACTACTTTTGAGTACGGCCTTTATCTGCGAAGTTAGTTCCTCATCTGTCTTTGTGCTTTTTATGGGGTTAATTTTATTTTCTACCCAAAGACCTACGCCATCTAAAATTGGTGATTCATATACTAATGCATCTGTTTTTGGCATTTTTTCCTGAGGTATCCAGTTGATCATGTTTGGTTCCTGATAAATCGCTTCATTTATTTTCTTACCTATCTTATTTTCTCCAACATCAAATCCGCAAACAAATTGGATGTCATGTATTGTATAACCTCCAACTTTTTCGTGCATTATACCAATAACTTGCTGCGAAGGGTTCTGCCTGTAATATTCTATGCCCTGAATTAAACCCGAAAAACAGTTTCCAACTCCCACAACTGCGCATTTAATTTTTTTATTATTTTTAGTGTTATTCATGTTAGTCCCTCCGATTTCTTTGATTGTGTCTTGTATTATACTAATTGTTATATATTTAATAAGTTATTAAATAGTTCCTATTTTTTCGCAGTACCTTTATCCTTTTAAATATTGTCTTATTTTGATATACATGAATTTTCATTCACCTAAATTTTATGTTTTCTTTCTATTTATACTGTTGATCAGTACTTCTTTTTCACTAGATTTTTTTGTAAATAAATCTGTTTGTACTTATGGCGGCGTTAACGTAGGCATAAATTCCAATCAGACCATTTCACAAGTTTTAATCGATGCTGCAACTCGTGGGCTTCCGGGGGACAATATATTTATTTGTAACGAATCTGGCATGGTGTATAACGAATCTGTTTTAGTAAATTTTTCCGTGAACCTTTTTGGTACTAATCTAATTAACCCTCCCAATATAACTAATCCTGGTTCGGACTTATTTTCCGTATTCAATATTACTGTTCCTAATGTAAATTTCACTAACTTGTCTATTAATACAAGTACGTCAAACGGTATCTCTATTATTAGTACGTATGGGACGAACATCAATAATACAAATATAACCTCCTTCAATGGAATTGGTGTCAATATCAGTTTCGCTGAAAATGTTACTTTGGGTGCAATCTACGTAAATGGTACCACTTCATACGCTATATATGTAAATAATAGTAATTCCACTTATATCAAAAACAGTAAAATAAACAATATAACTCTAGCTGGAATTACACTTGAAAAATCCAATAATAGTTGGGTAGAAAATAATACTATGCGAAACATAAGTAATTCTGCTGCAATTAATGTTTCAGGACTAACCAAGAACAATACCTTTGCTAATAATTCGATTTCCAATGTTTCTTATGGCATATATCTAGGTGCAACAGCCATAAATAGTACTATTGTCAATAATACGCTTTCAAATGGTAGCTACTACGCAATTGCAGTTTATGGCGGGGGAGAAATAAATATTACTAATAACAGCATCTACGATTTTAATGCTTCAAACTTAGGTATTGGTCTTTATGCCGTAGCAAATTCATATAAAATTCTTTTTGCGAACAATAATGTTTTCAATAGTTCTCTTTATGGGATTCAAATTGATCAGACGACTGCCAGCATAATTGAGAATAATACGGTAGTGAATAGTACGAATGATGGGATACGTGTAAGTACAGAAACTGGTGGAAATAATCTTCTTAAAAATAATACTGTTCATAGATTTGGTAATAATGGGATTCTAATCTCAACGAGCGATAATAACCTAACTAACAATTGGATAAATGGTACATCGGATTCTATTGGCGATGGAATTGTTATATCTGGAGTTAATCGAAACATTCTCCTGAATAATACAATTACAAATATTAGCCGAAGAGCAATATGGTTTGATGGCGCAAATCGAAGTGCAATTATTAATAATACGATATATTCAGCTGATCCTGGCCTCTACCTAAACAATGACGCAAACAATAACAACATTACCAATAATACTATTTACAATACCACTTACGGTGCGTATCTGGACACTTTGTCTGATGTTAATAATATAACTAATAACCTGGTCAGAGATAATCAAATCGGCATTTTCCTAAATTCTGTTTTTGGCAGGTCGGGAAATGTTTTTATAATTAATAATACTCTTAACAATAACACTATCTTCGGCATAAATCTTACTTCTTCATTAAACATTACTCTATTTAACAATGTACTCTCGAATAGTACTATCGGACTATCTGTTGGCGTCAATTCTAACAATAACAACATTACAAATAATACGGTGTATAACAGCTCCCAAGGATTTTTATTTTTCAATAATAATAATAATACTGTTCTGAATAATACTGCAGCAAACAACACTCTTTTAGGTTTCAATTTTACTTCTGTTTTTAACAGTTCGATACAAAATAATACTGCAATAAATCTGACATACGGTTTAGTTCTTAGTAATAGCGGGAATAATTCTATAAATCGAAATACTCTTTATAATCTTACACGCGGCATATCCTTGCAAGTAAGCGAGAATAATAGTATAACCAACAATACTGTTTCTAATAGTACAGAGTACGGCTATTATCTCTTATCAAGTAGTAACAATACTATCTCAAATAATACTGCAAAAAACCTTTCTATCTATGGTTTTGTTATTGAAAATTCAAAAGAAATTAATCTAAGTTATAACAATGCAACTAATAATTCCCGGGCACAGTATTTTTTAATTAATTCCAACGCAACTTTTACTTCTAACAATTATGCGAGCAATGGTTCTGCGAATTCTTTAGATATTAATCTAAGTAATTCTACATTAAGTACAAGGTCAGTAAGTGCATTAAATAATCTTACTACGGAATATCTTTCAATTACTTTTGAGCAGGCTACTAATGCCAGTTTTAAAACTATTATACGTGGTGATACGGGTATTACAATTAATGCTGATGAAGCTTGTGATAGTGGTCAATGTAATATCGTTACTACTAATGCATATGTAGTAAATATCAGTGATGTGGTTAGTGAACCAGTTATATCTCACTTGGGTATTTTTGTTGAAGCTAGTAGGATTGCAGGAATTGATACGAGTACTCTTTATATGGCCAAATTTAGTAGTTTTTGGACCTTATCTAGTCCTGCAACTCTTAGTGCAGATACTTTGATAACTTCAAATAATCCAATAACCAGTCATGGTTATTATGCTCCTTCAAGATATACTCCTAATCCAACTAGGGATTCTAGTTCAAGTTCATCATCAAGTAGTTCTTCACATGATGTAACTACAGAAGAACCTGCTGAAGAAACACACATCGAACAAGTGAACCAAGAAATTCCCCCTCCGGTAGAAACGAAAAACGATAGTAGCATTCCGCCCGTAGTATTAAATATCACTCCACAAAATTTCTGCGGGGATGGTGCATGTGAATACTTTCGCGGTGAAACGATAACTACGTGCCGCAAGGATTGCGGATATTTGTGTGGTAATGGTGTCATTGATAAAGGAGAAACTTGCGATGGTAGTGATCTTGCTAGTCAAACTTGTAAAACGCAAGGTTACGGCGGAGGAACATTATACTGTAGTGGTTGTACTTCATTTTCATTTAATTCATGTACTCCTCTAGTGATCCAAGATTGTAATATTTATTCTAGTTCCTTTGGTTATATTGGTCAAAATCAACTTGTCAAAATATTGGATAAACAAAACAAAGCCTGCCAGGATTATTCTGTAAAACTTGTTTCACCTGATGGAAATTTTACAAATAAAACTACTAATGAATATGGTATTGCAGACTTCCTATTAGACCAAAAAGGTATTTATAAAATCTATCTAATTGATTCAAAAGGTTACATAATTCGTGCTAGTGCCTTGGAATCTATTGAAAAGAAAGCAAGTTTAGACGAATGCGACATTACAACAGATAGCGATGCCGTTATTGGTAGTTATCATAAAATCCACTTGTCTGCAGGTGATAAACCTTGTGTTGGAGTCCTATTATCAATAACTACTCCTAAAAAAGATATTGATACACAGAAAACTGACGAAAAAGGACAGGCAGTTATTCCATTAAAAAGTACTGGTGAATACTTGGTTTCCTTGGTATCTTCAGATGGTAAGGTTATAAAGTCTAAAAATATCAATGTTGTATCAGTTACTACAGAAACTAAAAAAGCCAAAGAAACCAAATCAATCCTGCCTAATATTGAATCAATACTAGTTCCATCAAAACAAACGTCCTTATCTACTATATCTAGTTCTAGTATCAACTATGGTCAAATTGTATTTGTAATCGCTACATTTTTGTTTGTTGTATTTGGCTTAAAAAGGGTTTTAGATCAAAAACCAAAAAATAAAAAATATAAATTTAACAATTAAGCCATGGTTAGTAACAAACACCTACAAATAAACGTTATCTATTTATTTATTCTTAGTATATTATTGTTATGATTCCCGAGCTTGCAGAGCTACTTAAAACATCAATTGAACAATCTTTGGAAGATAAAGTTGCCGTTGCTTTTTCTGGAGGCGTTGATAGTTCTTTAATTGCATACGTTGCAAAACAGAATTGCGAAGTAGGTCTTTTTACCTGCGGAACTCCTATTAGTGAAGATTTAGTTTACGCAGAGCGTGTAGCCTCTGCTATGAAACTACCTCTAAATAAACATATTTTTGAAGATTCACAAATACTTGGGATTTATGAAAAATGTCAAAAAATATGTCCTGGTGATTTACTTAAGGTTGAACTTTTAGTTCCTGTTTATAAAGTTTGTGAAATGGCAAAAGAAAAAGGATTTACGACTATGCTTTTTGGTTCGGCAAGTGAAGAATTATTTGTTGGATATGAACGATATTATACTTATCTTGCAGAAGGAAAAGATTTAGATGCCATTTTAAAAGATGAATATAAAACGCTAAAGAGCAGGGACATGAATGCTACTGAAAGAGTATGTCGTTATTTTGGAATTAAAGCTCGTTTTCCATTTTATAATAAAGATTTAGCTGATTTTGTTTTTGCTGTTCCGCTTGAACTTCGTATGGAAGATCGTGAGTTAAAAAAAGGTTTAATTAGAGAGGCATCAAAATTGCTTGGTCTAACAGAAATTGCGATAAATCGAAAGAAAAGAGCAATGCAGTATGGGAGCGGTATTCATAAGGTATTACTTAGGCATGAACGGAGTTTTTGATGCGTTTTGGGATATCGAAAGTCTTAAATAACTAACCAAACACTATCTATAACGAATTCTATGGAACCAAAAACTAAAACACCTTCAAAGCTAGTTATTCCTGTTACGCGTACTGTTGCAGAACGCATTGGTGCTACTGCTTTTGCTGATAGTTTTGTTGTTGGATTACTCGAAGGAATAGAGCGTAGAGTTGCAAAAGGCGAATCAGAAGAACTTGTTATTAGCGAAACCCATGAAAGATTACGTGCATTTGGGCGTGGAATAGTAACTGGTGAATTAACTACAATGTCCTTAGGTTATAGTGTTGCACAAGTTCCAAAAGAAAAAACTTTACAAGAGCGGACTTTGGAAAATTTACGATTGTATTCTGTTGGTGTTGTTTGGGGAAAAATGCCTAAGGATAGGCTAGATTTTAGTGTAGTTTCTAGTTTTCTTGGAAGAGAAGTTCCACAAGAATTAATGGACGATTTTGGTAATCCTATAAATGTTAGAAATTATCATTACTCAGTTACACAACTAATATCTAATAAATTAAAAGAACGAGATCGTGGGGAATATCGTGGAGAAATTTTCTCTAAAAACACGGGATATGTAACCCTCCATCTCAATCCTTCTGGTGCGTTCTCATTATTTGGATTTCATGTTATGACTAATGTTCATGATCATTGCGGTAGACCAACTGACTTTACTGTTGCTATAAAATTAGATTCAAAATTCTTAAGAGATATTTTTGATTCAATACGAACAAATCCAAGATTTATCGAAGTTGTTTTCCATTTATTATTTCCTAACTTAGACATGGTTAAATTATTGATAAAAGATAAACTTGTTGTCTTATACGAAGACAATCGATTCGATTTAGTCTATCCAAACGTGTAATTATTTATCCAAAGTTTCTAACCTATAGTTCACAAATTCCTTAAAGTTTCTAACCTATAATAGAGAAACTATTTGAATTAGTATAAAAAACCAAAAAGATAAAGCGGAATCTCATTCTTTTCAATAGTCAAACTTTCTTTTACTAAATAAGCATTTTTCTTTCCTTTAAGCTGATCCCAGCCCTTGCTTGGTCCACCTATTTCGAATATGTAATTCCCTACTGCAAAATCAGGTGTTCTTCTCTCTGCTCCTGTTTTAATGTATTGTGCTTCTTTAACGTGCTGGATAAAAAAATCCTCCCTCAACCCACCTTCAGAAGGTTTGATTCCATAGTTTTGACAAAGTGCGCTTCTAAATGAGAGTGGCATTAGAATTTTATCCTCGCTTCTTATTACCTTATGTCCTGCGCCCTGGGGTGGAATTATATAAAGTAATCCTGCAAGTGACAATATGTTTACTGCTTCTTTTGTGAATTTTATACTTCTACCAATACTAGATGACAATCCAGAATAACTTAATTCCCCAGGCGAAGAAGTTGCTATAAATTTTATTATCTTAAAAGCAGCATCAATATAATGGATATCTATGCTATGAAGAATCTCTAAGTCATATCTGACTATTCGTTCAATTATGTTCATATATACGTCTTGCCTGTTTTGAAAAAAACTTGCGGGCAGTCCGTGTTTGCTGATATACTCTTCGAAATCACTTTTATAAGCGATTACCCATTTTGACAATTCCTGCCTTTTCGTTTCATTTAGTATTTCTTCAATAGTTACCTTTTGTATGTGCTTTCCAGTTTTGAAAATTAGATACTCTCTAAATGAAAGCGGTCTGATTTCAAATAACATTGCACGCCTTGAGAGTTCTGAACCCCTTGTTCGAAGTGCTGCTGCTGAAGAGCCTGTTAAAACTAATTTTGTCGTTGTCTGATCATAAAATATTTTAGCGTCCTTTTCCCAGTTCGGTATCGCATGTACTTCATCTACTAATATTAATTTATATCCAATTTTATCACAATAGTTTAATATCTCTAGAAAATCTACGGCGTATTTAAGTATCACATCTCCACTCAAATAAATTGAATTATTTGTAATTTTTGAAAGTCTAACTAGAATTGTTGTTTTTCCAACTCCGCGAAGCCCATGAATAACAAATAGTCCGCTATTATTTTGAGATATTTTTTCAACTATTTCTGCGCTACTTTCCCTTATCTTTTCTATCTGGGCTTTTTCTGCTATTTTAGAAGATGCAGCAACTATGTTTGAAAATATAAATTCGTCCATATCTATAATTAGAACCGAAACCTTTAAATTTCTAACCTATAGTTCACAAATTCCTTAAAGTTTGTAACATTTAGTAGAGAAATTATTCAGATCAGTCTTTCTCCTTAGGATTCTCCCTTAATCTTCTAGCTTCTAGTTCCTCCTTAATTATGTCCTTAAACATCGGTTCCCATTTCTTCCACGCGTCTTTAAAGTCGATTTGTCCATGATCCTTTTCTAAACTAGCTAAAAGTTTGTTGGCATAAGAATTGCATTTAAGTACAAAATCAAGTTCAAGAAGTATTTTGTCTTTCATTTCCTTACTTGCAATATAAATATCATAGTACATTTTTCCCTTGAAAAATGCCTGCATTATGTATTGCTCCGGTGAAATTCCTGTTTCTTCACTTCTTCTTAAAAGTGCGGGAGGTACAAATGCAATGTCCAAATCTTTTTGTAATTTTCCAATGTCAACTTTACTAAAATCAGTCATGCTTGCTTCGGGGTTACGAAGGAACTTACACTCTGTTTGACAGCTATCAATATCCTCGCCTCGTCTAAATCTAAATGTTTCAGTAAACTTTTTCTCTTCAATGTCACTTTGGTATTCATAACCTAGTACTCTGTAAACTCTTCCTCGTCTTCCGAACCTAAGTTTCTTTAAGAAAGTATATCTATCCGTTGCATACATACTTGCTGCAGGAATTCCAAAGACTAATTCTAATCTATCTTGTACATCTCGCAGCGATTCGGCGTGCAAATTGTAAAGCAGGAAAACCCCTGGTTGAGTATTAAGAAGGTTAATTATACCTTGGACTCCTGATCTGGATCGAACTTCGTTTATAATTAATGCCGCGTCTCCCATCCTTAATAATACGTTCGCCATTGTAACTAGGTCAAGTTCTGGTGTTATTACTCCTTCCTTTTCTGCGCCTCGAACTCTGGCGGCTCCAATGTGGAATCCTCTTTTTCTAAACGCCCGAACTGGTATTTCTTCAATGTCCTGAATCGGTAAAATCCTTTTCCTAGTTCCTATCGCAGAAATTTTTGCTGCAGTAAACATCGTCTTTCCGACTCCTTTAAGTCCAAGCACTGCTTCGCTACAACCCAAACTTACTAGTACATCATCGTATCCAGCAAAAAATGGCGTGAAACTTCTTAATGATATATATTGCGGGTAAGTAAAAGGCTCTTCTTTCATTATTCTTAGCGCGCATTTTAATTCTTCGAATGTCGCTGGCGGTCTTTGTAAACTGCAACGCATGCTAAGCCTTTTTATTACTGTATCCATAAATGGGTTTGATTCATCAAACTTCTTTGTAGCTTTTGTTGTTAGCGTAATGTTCCTAAAAACTCGTTCTAATAATTCCCGGTTATATCGATATAATGTATGGCAAAGCCCAAACTTAGCGTGTTCAATATATATCGGCGAGTTTTCACTATCTATATAAATATCTGTAATGTTTTCCTTGTCAAGCGCGATATTTTCTATAAACGAACCAAAACCAACTACCCAGGATGCTGCTTCCCTACCCATTGCGAGGGCTTCTTTTGGTGTTATTGCAATTCCTTGTAAAACTGCCTGATCCAGAAAATAGTTTCGATACTCTCTGGTTTTTGCATCCATCAATATTTCCCATTCGACATTTTCAAAGGATTCTTTTATCTGTTCATTTATTACTCGTTTTAGTAGCGCAATCAATTCTGGTTTTAAGCTTTCTATTACTGGATTCTTCTGTACGTACAAATATGCTTCTGCTCCAGGTATCTCATAAAGTTGAACACTTAAGTCAAATGGTAAATCGTAACTGGCCTCCGCAGTCTTAATTTTTTGTGCAGTTGAAGGAATTTCTAATGAAATGGAACTGACAAAAAATAAGCTCTTTAAACCAGTTAGTGAAAGAAATGCCGCCCGCAAATCGCCTGTCTTTTTTACAAGAGTGTAAAGTTTTGCCCCAATAAATCTTTTTAATATTCCGTTTACCCAAGCCTTAAATGTCTGGTAACCGTTCATATACAATGATTTCTCAGGTGGTTCTTCCTTATATGCTGCAAGATCTTTTTCTGCACCACTGGGGTTTACCATCATGTTCTCGTAAAATTTACGAATAAGTTTTCTTCTGTTTTCATATTGTGGATCTTGTTTTAACCCGTATATATCTTCTCTTAAAAGTAATAATTCGATTTGTTTAATTATCGCAGTATACTCTGTTAAAAAACTTGTTTTTTGTTCGTCAAGTTCTATTACTATTTCTTCCTCGTATCGGATTGTTTTTATGGGTACTTCCTGGGTTACTAAGTCCTTTAAGTGAGCGTTTAAAAATTCAGGTGATGCAAATTCGTAGGGGCACTTTGACAAATCAACTATTGCTCTGTTTCCTTCTAGATAAAGATTACACATAACTAGCATAATCGTTTATGGTTTTTAAATTTAGCTAGTAATATAATGAACTCGCTACTTGATACTACTTGGTACAATTTGGATAAAATCCGGTAGTTTTTTCTGACATAAAAAGTTCTGCCATGAAAGGTAGCTTACAGGATGAAGTCAACATCACAGTGTCTTCATTTGCTGAGCGCTCAAATTCGACTGGTACGACTATATGGCTAGCGTCGTCTTCTAAAAATTCCATGTGCATATAAAATGGCTGGTTATATTTTACAATCTTATATTCAGTGTCAAATTCATTTGCTATTTTTATGTAAAATCCGTCTTCTAGCTTCGTCATATGCTTCGGTATGTCAATTATGCTGGTTTTATAATCATCAAAATCAAAAGTAAAATTTTCCCGGCTAAAAGAAGTTCCTCTTTGCAGTTCATATCTTACTTCGGGTACTTTTGCGTCTGCAAAAATATTCTCTTTTATTTCTGCTTCCTGCAGCATTGTGAGTTTTTCCCTAAGTTCTTGTCTATTTTTCCAAAAGTTTTCAAATTTCTTTTTACTTTCGTTTGCTTTACTTGCAGCTGTTTGCGAAGTTTTTAAACTAAATGTTGCATTTGTTTTAATAATCTCATCTTTGCATGGTCTAATTGAAAATCCAAAAACAGCAAGACTGGCAACTAGAGGTAGCATGTACCTAAACAATTTTTTTGACTTGCTTGGTTCGTTTTTAGCACTTCTTGTATTTTCCCTTTCTCTCATAATATTATATTAATAATAACTACTTAAAAATCTAACTAAATTACGAAATTCGTAAACTTTATTAATACTGTCGTCTAATTTAAACTATGAAAATTGATGATATTGATAGGAAAATTATTTCGCTTCTAAAAATAAATTCCAGAATTAGCAACGTTGAACTTGCAAAAGAAGTCAATCTAACTGAAGGAGCAGTAAGAAGAAGAATCGAACAACTTCTAAATAATAAAATAATTAGAAATTTTACAATCGATGTCGATGAACATGAAGAAAACTTTGCTGTTGTAATGGTAAAAGCAAAGGCAGAGACAAAAAAAATGATGCATGATATTATCTCTCTTAATCTTGTGAAAGAAGCATATGAAATTTCAGGGGATTATGACGGTTGCATAATAATAAGTGCAGAAAATTTAGAGGCTATTGATACTAAAATCGATAAGATCAGGCATCTTAAAAGCGTTAAGGATACAAAAACTTTTATTAGTTTGAAAAAATATTCACATTTTATTCATCTCATATAATTTTGCTCTGACCGATTTATTTATAAATCTCGTTTTCCTTTTTATTGCTATGAATTCTTTTAAATTACTTTTTGGTTTATTGTTTTTGTTTGTAATTTTGGCAGGCACAAGCTCTGCAACTTTATGGTTTGTAAACACCACTTCTTGTAGTAGTTATGGTGCTAACTCCACAAATTCTAACAGTACTCTTGTTGATGGTGTAGCCATGGCTGCAGCGAGAGGGCTTCCTGGAGATACCTTAATGGTATGTAACGAATCTGGATTTTATATTGGAGGAGCAAACATCAATTTTTCAATAAATGTATATGGTATTGGGCGTGTTGAAGCGGTAAATATATCTAGTCATCCTGGTGAAGGAAACGCCGTATTAAATATAACTGCAATTAATGTAAATATCACAAATTTATCAATTAATTCATCTGCTGTTCCAGGTATAGTTATTGATGGAAAAACTACCTCTGCTGTTGGTGTTAATATCAACAATACGAACATATCTATAGCGGGAGCTTCCTACGGTCTTTCTATTAATTTTACTGAAAACGTTACCTTAGGTTCCCTAGGTCTCAATCGTTCTTCAAGTAAGTATCTAGTATTTATAAATAACAGTAATATCACTAACATAAGAAACAGTATTCTTTCTTCTACAATGGGAGGTATTTTACTTACAAACAGTAACAATAGTCTTATTGAAAATAATCTTATTGGAAACCTTACATTTACTGACGCGGGGTTAGTTGGTCTGGGTATTGAAATAAATGGGTCTACAAAAAACAATACTATCGAGAATAATACTATTTATAACAATACTTACGGTGTTTATGCGTATAGTATGGCTAACAGTACATTAAGAAATAATAGTATATTCAACGGTACTTACTACGGGGTATTATTAATCACTGGTGCAGATAACAATATTACTTCTAATAGGATCTATACATATCCTCCATTTGGGGTTGGGATATACCTTCAGGGAAATTCTTATCTTAATTTCATAACTAATAATCGAATTGAAAATCAGTCAAATACTGGTATTATTCTAAGTACTAGTACCAGAAACGTAATCGATAATAATACAATCTTTAATACTACTAGTAACGGCATTAATATTGGTGATGAAACTGGTGGTAACAATAATATAACTAATAATACAATCATTTTTGGCGGAAATAATGGTATTCTAATTACTACTGCTGCTAACAATGTTTCCAACAATCTTATAAATCGTAGCGGATCAGGTGGTGATGGTTTAGTAATATCTGGTCTTGTTGGAAGAAATCTTCTGATAAATAATACTGTAGTTAATATAAGTCGTAGGGGTATTTGGCTCGATAGTGCTTTAAGAAGTGCAGTTATAAATAATACTGTATCTGATGCTGCACCTGGTATTTACCTTGCCGGGGGCGTAACAAACATCAATGTTTCAAATAATACTATTCTTAATAGTACTTTCGGTATTTATTACGATGCTACTGGTGGTGCAGGCATTGATAGTAATAATTTTACAAACAACGTAATTAGGGGCAACGGGCAAGGTATTCTGTTAGATTCTATTTGGGCCCCTTCTCAAAATGTTTTTATTGTCAATAACACTGTGGATAATAACACTATTGGTATTAACTTAACCAATTCATTCAATATCACTGTATTCAATAATGTAGTGACAAACAACACCTTTGGTATATCTGTAGGTGCCAATTCAAATGAGAACAATATTACAAATAATACTGCTACAAATAACAGCCAGGGGTTCTTCTTTTTCAATAACAATAATAACACAGTAGTAAACAATACTGCTGCAAACAATACCTTTGCTGGATTCAACTTTACATTGTTCTTAAACTCAACAATCCAGAATAACACGGTAATAAACAACACTCTTGGTATGTCATTTGATACTGCAATAAACTTAACGATCAGGGACAATCAGATTTACAATAATAGTTACGGTGTTTATGCAACAAACAGCTACAACAACACTTTCAAATACAACAATTTAATCAACCAGACAACATTTGGTTTCTATCTACAATCTACATCAAACAATAATACAATTATCAATAACAATGCAACTACAAACTGGAGTTTAGCCACAGCAAGTACTGCTGGTTTCTACATTGGAGCTAGTTACAACAATACTCTTTACAATAACACAGCATCAATGGCACATGGGTTCTTCCTAAATAATACTGCACTAGTTAATAACTTAACAAATAATACTGCAGTAAATAACAGCATTTCAGGATTCAACGTAACTTTATCCAATAACAATGTTTTAATCAATAACTTTGCTTATGGAAATGGATTTGGTTACTCAATTGGTTCTCAAGCAAGCAACAATAATATTACAAACAATAGCGCAACAAACAACAGCCAAGGATTTTTCTTCTTTAATTCCTTAGGAAATAATACGATGTTCAATAACACAGCCGCAAATAATACTTTTGCTGGATTTAACTTTACTCTAGTCTGGAATGCAACAATTGCAAATAATACTGCAATTAACAATACTCAATTCGGTTTTGCCTTAGATAATGTACAAAATACAACATTAAGAGATAACAGAATTTTCAATAACAGTTATGGTATCTACTCTACTGGTATAGAAAACAATACCTTTGTCTACAATGCAGTACTAAATTCAACTACATTTGGTATCTTCTTACAATCTAGTTCAAATAATAATACGATAAAAGATAACAACGTAACTGCTAACTGGAGTATAAGCACAGCAAGTGTTGCAGCTATTGCACTTGATCTAAGTCACAATAACACAATCTTCAATAACACAGCATCAATGGGAACAGGATTTTTCTTAAATAACTCTGCACAAAGAAATAATGTAACAAACAATACTGCAATCAACAATACTTTTGCTGGTTTCAACTTAACTACTGCAACTTCAAACGTAGTTATCAACAACTTTGCTATTGGAAATACATTTGGTATATCTGTGGGGGCTAATGCAAACAATAACAACATAACAAATAACAGTGTATACAACAATTCTCAAGGTATGTTCTTCTTTAATAACAATAATAACACTGTTCAAAACAATACTGCAAGCAACAATACCTTTTTAGGTATGAACTTTACATCAGTTTACAATTCAACAATTGCAAACAACACAGCAACAAATAACACAAACTATGGTGTTGCATTTAGTTCAAGCACAAATAATACTTTAGCAGGAACTACTTTGATCAATAACAGTTATGGTATCTACATAACAGGAGGAGAAAACAATACTTTCTCAAACAACAACTTG
>JBBSVN010000012.1:0-121024 GCA_038046765.1 Microcaldota archaeon
GCTCATAGCCAGCCTAAGAAAAGCATTAGGATTTAAGTACTTTCGGAAGTACTGGGTACACCAAACAAGTTAGGTTCGAGCTTCTTAATCGATACAAAGATATTTTAGAAAAAGATAAAAAAGGTCAACCTGTTTCAGTACTTACACCGCATGCTTGCAATGCGGCACTTGCGATAACTCTTAGCCATCAGTTAGAGTCTGAAAAAAAAGTGTCTGCCTTTGGGTTAGCCCATTTGACTGTTCGGTTTACTCGCTTTTCTTTACTTGAACGCCTTGCAGGTACGTTTATACTAATTGGCATGGCAAATTTAGTTTTTGGCGTGGTACTTCCTTTTGTCCTTAATGATAAAATCGTGCCTGGGCGTGATTTGCTTTACTTAGACTTGGCTTTAGTTGGTCCATTAAGTATATTCGAACTGTTACTTGACCTAAGCGTCAAACGCAGTTTTTGTAAATATCTTGAAAAGAGCGGTGATTTAGTTGAAAAATATGTTGCTCTTAAAATTAAACCTTATATGAATGACCCGACCCGCGATTTTTTACGGTCGGATGGTTTTGACCTGTAATTTATTAGATTCATTTTTCTTTTTTATCTTTACCATACTCTTAAAAATATTCAATGCACAAGTAATTTAAATTAAAAATATTTTTCAAAACACAAAACGTTTCAGGTGATAAATTATGCTCTTAGCCCCCGGTCCAGTTCCAGTTTTAAAAGAAATATCTGAAGCTCAAACAAAGGAAATGATTACTCACAGGAGTGCTGAATTTTCAAAAGTTTATTCTGACCTTTGCACACGGTTAAAGGGATATTTTAACGCGGAAGTCGCGTACGTACTCACAGGTTCTGGTGCAGTCGGTTTAGAAACTCTTGTTCTAAATTTATGCGAGAAAAACGACAAAGTAGTTTGTTTTCCTAATGGGGAATTTGGTGAAAAACTTGTTGAAACGTTTAAAGTTTATGCAAACCCTGAAGTCCATGTATTGCCTAAAGGCGGAATGGGTTGGAATTTAGCAAAAGCCAAACAAGCTATTGACAATAGTAACGCAAAAGTTTTCGCAATCGTTTATAACGAAACTAGTTACGGTGTACGTAATCACATAAAAGAAATGTGTAAATACGCCAAATCCAAAGGAATGCTAACGATTATTGATGCGATTTCAGCTTGGCCAGGAACAGAAGTAGATATGAAAGAGTTTGATGTTGATGGGATTGTTACTGGAAGCCAAAAAGGAATTGGTGCGCCAGCTGGCATGGCATTAATTGGATTAAGTGCAAAAGCAGTTGAAGTCTTTAGTTCAAGAAAAGAAATTCCAAGCTATTGTTTTGATTTAAGAAAGCATAAAAAACGCTTTGAAAAAGATCAGCAAACTCCAAATACTCCAGCGGTTACTCTTTATTGGGCATTACAAAAAGCATTTGATGTAATGGATGCTAAAGGCGGAACAACGCAAGCAGTAAAAAGGCATCATGATGCGAGCGTACATGTTCGAAAAAGATTAGTTGAAATGGGTTTTGGCCTTATTGCTGAAAAAGAATTTGAATCGAATACTGTTACTGGATTTGTTTGTAATTCTCCAGAACAGGCTAAACTAATTAAATCCAAACTCCAAAGCGATTACAATATAAAAATTGTTGGAGCGAGGGGAGAATTCATTAATAATGGTTTACGTATTGCTCATATGGGTAACTTTGACATAAAAGATTTGGATGCGGCTTTGGATGCAATTGGGAAGATAATGAAATAATTAGAAAGTTATTTGACTAACTTTGCGTGTATTTTTTCTAATTCTGATACGTCTACTACGGATGAAAAATCGACCCCGTACCTTCTCCTTGAAACTTCATCCAACATTTTTTTGGCAGCAGCATTGATTTTTGGCTGTGACACAAATAATAACGATAATGGGTCAGAAACACCAACTTTAGTCATCAAATCATTAAGCATATCCAGGAAAACTTTATTTTGGCGCTCTGTGTTTGGATTCCCAATAAATACGGAATATTCTGCCATGCCCTCATTCACATACGCAGTTTCTAAACTTGTGAATATATCTTTTAAACCATAGAATGGTACTCCATAAATTATTTTTGTCAAGTAAGCTAACGCTTCAGTGTCCAAATTTACTGGTAAGATGCTTCCATATCGTTTTATTTCATACCTAGTTGTAAGGACATGAACGACTTCATGGAAAGCTATTCCATCAAAATTATCCTGAGCTAAAAAGCCAGAAAAAACGTATTGATAAAATAGTGCAAAACGCACTACGCGTTGAGCAAAAATATCGGCAACTATCTGGCTCTTCTTAGTTGCTATATCTCTGTACCATGATCCAAGAGGTACATTTGGATTAAAAATGCAGCTGGATTCCAATATTTCACTTACTAGGTTATTAATTGCTTGCGCGTTTTTTACTTTACCCACACTAACAATCTTATCTTGAATTTCCTTGCAGAAACTTGCCTTTAATGATTCTACCTTGTGTCGTTCATCTGAAAATAATTCGTCTTTATCTATAAAAAATACAAATATTTTGTTTTTTTCCTCATTTGATAAACCAACAATTGTCACTGCCTTGAATCCATTGCTTAACATTGAGTGAATTGTTCTACGGTCAGAATCAACGGTTTTTAAAAAAGTTGAGCCTGGTTTAAGAAAAATGAATTTCCCATCTTTAGTATCGATTTCTTTTTTTATTTCTTCTTGAGGTATTTCCCTGCCTAAAATTTTTACTGTTTTTGGACTTTTCGATTTAATTTCTTGTTCTGGACCCACAATCACAGTTGTATTGGGACTTGGGGTTTCAACCATAGCCATCTCTTTGGTTTCCTTAGTATATAATAAAGCCGTTGCAGTAATTATGCCTGCAACAAGCGGAGCTAACAAGTATCTGCTCGAGCTGCTTTTTTTAGTTTGCTTGGGTTTTTTAATTTTGTGCATAATAATGTTTATGTATGTTAAGATTTTTAAATCGAACTGAAAGAGGTTGTGCGGGCATTTTTGCTTATTTGCATTACATCTAGTTACCTAGACATAGAACACGTTCTACGTTCAATATAATGAACAAAATGCAAATCGTATCCTATTTAAACATTCAAAGCCTAATAAATAATGTTATTAGTGGTGTTATTTATGACAAAACCATTTCATTCAACTTCAATTTTATCTGGTGAAGATGCAAAGAATTTCTTAGAACCAATTGTAAAAGAACAAGAAAATCCTTCACCAACAAGGTTAGCTTTTATCCGAGAAGTTTTAGCTGATTCTAAAAAATACGTTAAAGGATAATTGTTTTCGCTATAGTTTATTGAATATGCGAAGTGAAATTATGTCTCCAATCGAAACAAAGTTGTCAAAAGCAAATGCCAGAAAAACTATCTCTAATCCACAAGCAGAAAGTCTTAAAATAGTTCTAGAGCGGTGCGGTTATTTAGTCCAGTGCCATGATCAAAATTGGAAGGCAGTAAGAGGCACACCAGATGCAGTACTTACGCTCTATGCTCCAAGGAGAAGTAAAAAAATCTGCGGATTAGTCGATAATATGGAGATGGCAGATATAGTTGTTGCCGGAGTACAAACACCTGATTTAGAACACACGCAAATAGCTGGCGCTATTAGAATCCCTCTAGAAACAGATATTCAAATACCAAATATATTCGGGATTTTTACAGAAAAAATTTCCCCTAATCTTAGCCATTATGGAGAAATCCACAGTGCAACTAATGAGCGTTTTCCTCATCTAATCCGCGCAACTTACTATGCAAGGTTAAAATTGCCCGAAAGCTTAAGTCGAGAGGATTTGTTGGAGTTTACTTTGGATGCGTCCGAATACCTATCTGAACTAGGAGCAAGAGTTTCGCATGTAATGCTATTAGCTAGAGATTTAGAGAATAGACTTTCGGTAGTTAATACTTATGCAGCAAATCTAGAATCAGAACTCGCAGCAGAAATCGGTTCGTTATGTGGTCATGTTTTTCGTGAGAGAGCGAATAGAATAATTGCGCCATTAGTTCCTTAAAACCATCATGTTTCAACATTATTTATAAATCCTTTGCTACCTAATTAGTTTATGTCAATAAGGATGTTTGAAAGAATGCCTAAGTCCAGAGAAGTTAAGCCACCTTCACTAAATAAATTTCATACGGATAGTCTTAGCCAGTTGATTGAAAGAACAAGAGAAGAAAATATGTGCGAAGTTTTAAGAATTACATCAACCTTGGGTTTAGAGATTGGCTATATCAGAAAACTCAAGTATGCAGACGACGTCTTTAATCAAGTTCTTTACTTAATGCGTCAAAAAGCATTAGCTGGAAATATTGAGTATGAATTAATGCTAAATGCTTTGCGTGATGATTTGGCTGCTTGGGATAAAGGCGCAAAAAAGCATAACCTACATAAGGAATACTGCGATTTCTATAATGAAGGCCGTAACTTGTATTTCGAAGTCACAATGGCAATTGCAGAGTTAAATATTCTAAAACGAACTCCAGAATCCATGAAAGAAGGATCACAGCAAATTCGTGATGCTGTATCAAATTTCAGAGAAATGTTTATCTGGCCAGACTTTGGTTTCGGAGGGGGTTTGGTGGCGGGAATCTTTCTAGAAGCATCTGAACTAGAATCTGATCCCAAAAGAAAAAACGGGTTTGAAGAAATTGCGTATTATCTTAGTGGATGTGGATACCCGTTTACTCTAAATCGTAGAATCGAGGAGTGTTTCGGTATAAGAAGACTATACTAATTTATTTTCTAATCCCTTCGGTTAATCCTGTTCTTAATTTAGGTCTTTTGCAGTAATCGTCGTATTCTGTAATCGTAAATTCAAAACGTGGTTCTTGACCTTCACTAGTTTCTTTTGGTGTTGCCTTAAATGTTGCTAACACAAATTGATTTCCCCCGGGATTTCTAAAAAGTACCTCTGTTCGCTCTACGCTATAATCCGTACCATCTAGTCTAAGTTCTCTTTCTGATTTTATTTTTACTCCCTCTAAATCCAAGTCCATCTTTCCGACTTCGTACGTGAACATTACAAAGGTTCTAACTACTTCTTCTGCGGTCGTATCTATTCTTGAAAAACCATCTGTTCCTTTAACTTCCTTTACTAATAGATTTCCAGCTTTAGCTGTGCCGATTATAGCACTATGCAGTGCTTGCGCTCTGTTTTGAATTAGCTTAATCCTATCTGCTCTAGGTTCCTGCCTTGCTGATGCTGTTGACATAATAATATATAATTCACAACAGTTTAAAAACCCCATGCACTCTTTGAATTTATCAAAAGTTTAATCAAAACTACCTATTCCACCTAATAATTCGACATTTACTTTTCCATTGGTTTGGTTTTCAACTAATTTCTTAAACTCGCTTTGCGCTTTCTTTTGATTTTCAATACTTCCCAAAGGAATGCAGTGCATTGGTACGACTATTTTGGGCATAATTATTTGTGTTGCTTTTGCTGCTTCATTTACATCCATCGTATAAGTTCCACCAATTGGTAAAAATGCAAAATCTATTTTATTAGCAAGTGTTTTCATTTCAGGAATGTTGTCTGTATCCCCTGCATGATAAATCATTTTATTATTTGCAGTTAGAATGTATCCGACAAATTCGTTTTGTTTTGGGTGAAATTTCAAGCTTTCTGGTTTGTTGTTGTACGATGCAATCGTACTTACTCTAATTCCCTTAACAATAAAATCTTCATCTGGGTTCACAATTTTTATGTCTTCTTTTGCAACGATATTTGTAATTTCTTCACACCCTCTAGTTACAATAACAGTGCAGCCTTTTTTATAAAGTTTAGCAATACTTTCTAAGTGAAAATGGTCAAAGTGGGAGTGCGTAATTAAGATGATTTCTGTTTTTTCATCCTCTTGAGGTTTGTCGATCTTAAATGGATCAATATAAATTATTTGATTCGTTTTACTATCATTTATCCTAAGCGTTGCGTGTGTTAATAATGAAAATCCTTCAATCATGTTCATCCCTATCTAATAGTAAGTTCAAAACCCTTTTATAACCAAAAGTATCTCCTAAATCTCCTGCATTAATGTGTTCTAACCCATGTTCAACAATTAATCTTGTGTTTAAATTTTCTGCCAATAATTCTCCTTCTTCAATTGGTACAAAAGGATCGTTATCGCTATTAATTGCAAAAATTTTATTTGCTTTCTTTTGAATTTTCTTCCAGTTAAAAGGAGTTTTAAAGAAATTTTCTAATTCGCTAATGCTAAGCGCTCGGGTAAATCCGCTAACAAGAATTGCTTTATTGATTCGTTCGTTATCTGCTAAATTTTCCAAAATTCGAAGTATTGCTATCGAGCCTAAACTGTGCCCTATAATACTTAAATTCTCATCAAATTTTAGTCCATCTATTTTCCTTATTGCGTTTAACCATTCCTCTTGATCTGGATTATCTGTGTTTGGTAAATTCGGGCAATATACTTTATGGCCTAAGGTTTCAAGTTTTGTTTTTAGCCATGGAAACCAGTTACTTCTTCCGTTTGCGCCCCAACCGTGGAGGATAAGAAAATTAGCCATATAAGATATCCATGGTGACATAATCTTAAAAACCAAGACTAGCTAATTATTTAAAAAATATAATTTAGGCTGATTAAGATGAAACTATCTGAAAAAGCCAAAAAATATCTGGATTCTGTAAAACATATCCATCCATCCTATCCTAATTTTGGAAATAAAGAAAATCCACTTTCCAATAAGCCCCCTCTTTTGGATCAGAATCCTTCTAAGGAACAAGTTTCAGTACCTCGTAAGTCTAATCCAAAAATTACTTCACTTGAACCATTTGAATTAGTTAAAATCGCAGCTAAGCACAATTCTTTACCAGAAATCATTGGTCAACTTACGGAGCTTGCAACTTCAACACAAGTCGATGAAAATGAACGGATAAAAGCAGCTCATGCAATTATTCGATGCGCAAATGCGTGCTTAAAAAAAGATTTAAATTTTGATGGTGCCGAAGCAATAGAAATGGCAAACCAGGTAAGTGAAATAAAAAATGCCCTTGCACTTGCCTTAGACGACCTTTCTTCCAATGCGCGTTTAAGGGCAGAAAATTCTGACTTGGATAGAGATGTGAAAACTAAAAACGATCTGCTAGTATATTCCCAAGACCTTCGTATCTTAAGCGAGCGCTTAGGTAACATTTCTTCTAAAGAAACTGCTTTACGAAAAGGTGCAAAAGACCTCGCGGTTTTAGAATCCAGAGGAAAAAGAATTGCCAGTGAAGCCACGGGTCTTTTCCACGTATTTGCGTATGCCATATCATACCTGGATTTTAGTTCGGGGGGTCTTCTTGGTGCATCTCTATTCGGCTCTGGGATTGCTGGGTTAATGCTTTACTTAAAGTTTAAACGGCAAAAACGAGTTTTTGAATCATTTGCGTTAAGGGCAAAGGACGAAATCGGAATGAATCGTGAATTGCTTTTAAGAAAGCTGGAAGAATTTTAAATTGTTGTATAAACAATATATTTATGAGTAGTCACTATAAATTAGCTAAATTTTCTCCTTCTAAACCAAGAGCTTATTCGCTAATGAAATACTTAACTAAAAGGCAAACTATTTTCCCAGTTTTAGTTGAACTCAGAAAAGATCAACCACTTCATCCTGCAAGTTTAAAACCAAAACAAAATGTTCCAATGCGTTCTCTTAAGCAAGAAGTTTGTGGGTTGCAACAATGCGTTAATGCAAGAGATAGCGAGGGCGTACGTAAATCTGTTCGATCAATATCTAAATTACTTTGCGATCCAGATGTATTTAGAACTGGGGATTTTAGCCAGCTTGCGGTATTACTTTACGATTCGCAATACCGATTACGCAAACTGGATCCAAAGTTATCCGAACAAATTTTAAATTTTTTAGATGCTTTAAATGAACTTGCACATTTGCGGATTGAGACAAATAATAAAAATGTAAAGGAAATGTTTGCGCTTGTCGCATCAAGCTATGTGGCCGAATACTTCGCTTCTGGCTTGGTGACATCAGCTAACTCTAGGATTATTTTTGCATTTCTATTTATGGCTGTACAAATTGCTGTTTTTTTAAAATTGTCCTTAAAATCCGCTCTGGAAAAACAACCAGGCTATACGGACTTAGTGAAGAAATTAAAACATGCTGTTAAAAGCGAATAGTTATAAAAAATGAAAAAGAAAGGTTTATAAACTGTTTTTTGTCTAAATTAATTGTATGCAAACACTATTTAGGCGACGAACTGATCCACACTTAGATGTAAAAACTTCTGCCATTGCTGCCAGATGGTCTAGTAAAAAACCCATTATCCAAACACACCTGGAAGACCCAAATCCAGAATTATCTAGTTTTGCTGGAGAAATCTCTTTTACGGGTTCTGTTAAAATTATCTCTACACCAGAAATTTCTAAAAAAAGAAAACCTAGCCACAAAGACCGTTTGTCTCGTTTTTCTAATCTTTTTGACGAAGAAATCAATATCGAGCTTAGAGATATTGCAATAAAAACGATTCTTTTTCTCACAGTTATAAAATGCATTAACTTATTAACAGATATAAATATTATCTCAAATCACATAAATAAATTTTTAGTAAGCTACCCGTTACCATTTCTCTTAATCTCCTCCTTATTTTCAAATATTTCTTTTTGTATTGGTCTAATTACACAACCTAAAGAAAAAGAATAAAACTCATAATAATTTCAACTTCCCCAAAATCTTATCAATTTCTTCTTCTTTAGCTGGGCCAATTCCAAATGCTGTCGGCGTGTTTGGTGTCAGTTGCGTTTTACCTGCATCATGAATTACATCTCCGATTAATCCTGCTCGTTTACAAAGTTCGAAATATTCAAATAGTTCGCTTTCGCTGCCGACTTTAAGTACAATTTTCTTTTGACCTTGATTTAACCAAGCTCGTGCAATTTCGGGTTCTTTATGCTCAACTTTAACATATGCCGATACGCTTGCATGTGCCGTTTGTCCTGCCATCTTTCCCTTTGACATTTCCAAATCCGTTCGGATTACAATTGCTTGTTTGTACATTGTCTTACCTTCTATCTATATTATCTTAACACTAACTTTATCCCCTGTTTTTTTCTTTAATTTTTCCCTTAAATTTACATCTGCAATTACTTCTAAAATATTCTGTCCATGATGCGTTCTAACTGGAATTATTATCGCGCATTCGTAAGAATTGATCTTGCACTTGTACGCAAAAAGATCTCCAAAAGTTCTTTTATCTGTTTTCCAGCCTTCTATTATTGTTGGGTTTAGTGCTTTTAGCATCGATCGCTTTTCTAATCCTGTGCTATCGAGCATTATATTTAAGGTTCCGGGGTAGCATCTAAATCCTAGTTTATCTAAAAATTGTTTTTGATATTCTTCTTGGGAAACATAATACGCCCCTTCGCCAAGACCATCACAAATTTCCCCTTCGATCACAAGCGGACTCTCTTCAAACGCATGCTTAAGGCTCGCGTAAAGGTCGGATATCTCATCCATTCCGGAATCAGTTATTTTTATTCCATCCTTGGATCGCTCTATTTTACCAAGTTTTTCTAATCCGATTAATAATCTGGAAACATTCTGCTGGCTCATTTGGGTTTCTTCTGCGATTTGTGTTGTTGAAATATTAACTGCAGTTAAATGCGCTCGCTTTTTTAAAAGAAAGAAAAGTAACTTGTCCATGATCGTTCACAACAAGAAAATTATTCGTATCGTATTATTATCTGGTCACCATCTCTTAAAAAGTAATTATTAAATTCAGTGTTTGGTTGACCGTTAACTGCCATCTTAACTGTCTTTCCATTATTATTGCAAACATCTAGTATACATGTGCTGTTGAATGTTTTTCCCCATACTTTAAAGAAGTAACCTAGGGTAAGTGTCTCTGGTTTTTTACTTGGATTTAAGTTTTCTACGTGTAATCGTCTTCCATTTGAACCATATTCGTCTGCGGCAGAATGTGTATGTATTGGGGATATCCCAGTTTCCATACCTAACGAAGTGTCAATTACATTGCCTATATTTACACCAATATTTTCCGGGATATATCTTTCCTGCCCGTTTACAAATATTTTCAAATCCGCGTGCCAGTGCGTTGGGGTTGTTGGTAACGGGTAAGGTGGCTTTAAATTAAAATTTGAATTATCTATTGTCTGTGGTTTGTTGAAAATAAAAAATACTGCTAAAATTGCAACTATTAAAACAACTAAGTATATAAAATATTTATTTATGGACATAGTAACTAGTTTGAATAAACTTCATTATAAAGTTTGCGAAAGCGTATATGAGCCTGCGGAAGATAGTTTTTTACTAATAAAATACACTAAAAATCTAAAAGGAAAAATCTTAGAAATTGGCTGCGGAAGTGGGGTTGTTTGCCTTACTAATGCGCTAAAAAATTCAAAAAATATTGTTTTTGCCTGCGATCGCAGTAAAGACGCCTTAAAATTAACTCGCGAGAACGCAAAATTAAACAAACTTACAAATGTTAAAATTTTCGAAAGTAATCTGTTCTCAAAAGTACCAAAAACAGAAAGGTTCGACTACATTCTATTCAATCCACCCTATTTGCCTACTATTAAGGAAGAAAAATTAGTTGGAAATATCAATTACGCTTATGATGGGGGCAAAGATGGTCGAATTGTTTTGGATAAATTTTTAGGTCAATTTAGTAAATTTCTAAAACCCGGTGGTGCTGTTTTTCTAATCCATAGTTCACTAAATAATTCAGAGAAAACGATTTCAATTCTATCCAAAAAAGGTTTTGTTGTAAGAACTCTTGAGCAGCAACGCTGTTTTTTTGAAAAACTGATGGTATTAAGAATTAAGAAAGCATAATTATATTGAAATGATGACATGAACAACCTCTGAGGGGCCTAACTCCTGTGAAGATGTCAACAGCGTCTGATCATATATATTTACTATCTTTTTTAAAAATATCCTGGCTTTTTTTAAATTTATCCGAGGGTATTATTATGCATGCGGAATTAAAATTGCCTGTTCGTAATATTCTTGAAATTTATACTAAAGGCGGCATTCGTGCTAGGCAATTGTTAAAATTAAGCACGTTATTAGCGGAAGGAGTTTTATATTATGGTTTAGCTTCTTCATCTGGATCTGCAGTTCATATCTCCGAGCTACCAAAGAATGTTGTCCTAAAAATAATGTCTCCAAGTAACTTACCCCTTTCAGATAGTTCATTTGATGAAGTCCATCTCTCTTTTCTAGGTAGGGAAAAAACACGCGAAAAAATAAATGCAGAAATCAAAGAATCTGCCCGTGTTCTTAAGCAAAACGGAGTCCTAATAATTAGCGGAGAAGTTGATGCAAGAACTCAAGATGGGCAAGATGTCTCACACGTTGTTATTGCTACACTTTCTAGTCTTGGTTTTGTTGTTAATGGCCCAGTTCCAAAAGAAGAACTTATTTCAACTCCTTTACTTGAAGACATACAAACGACTGTTGGCGATGAAAGTGAAAATGGAAAGTTTTTGATGTTTGCTATGCGAAGAATGGTTTGACGTACGTTTACTGTTTTTCCCAAAACTTTATAACCTTAATCACGTATATTAATTATGGCACAAAATCACACAACTAGTTCTACCCACAAATCTGCTACTCCTAATTTTGAAATTATTCCCGCAATCCTAGTTAAAACAAGAGACGAACTTCTAAAGCGAATCAATTTAGTTAAGTCATACGTTAAAACTGTTCAAATTGACGTTATGGATAACGAATTTGTACCAAATAAAACGATCGGGTTAGAAAGTTTGCATGATTTGCCTTCGGGTGTAAACTATGAATTTCATTGGATGGTAAATAATCCTGAAAATTACATTGAAAAAATCAAAGGAAATTACCTTCACATTGTTCATATCGAAGCGAAAATGGATTTTAATAAAGCAAAACAAATCGCAGAAAAAAATGGCGGAAAAATTGCGATTGCAATAAATCCACCAACGCAAGTTGAAAAAGTATTCGCTTACGAACAAAAAGTTTCACAAATTTTAGTAATGAGCGTTAATCCTGGTTTCTCTGGCCAAATTTACATTAAAGAAGTTGAAGCGAAGGTTAAAATATTATCTGCACGCAATCCTAAATTAGACATTGAAATTGATGGTGGAATAAACCTAGAAACTATTAATTTAGCGTATAAAGCTGGAGCAAATAAATTATGTGCTGCAAGCGCAATTTACGAAAACGCAGACATAAAAAAAGCAATAGAAAATTTATGTCTTAGAGCAAAATCAGGCGTATAAATCCAAGGTTATACTTATGGCAAAATCCGTTAAAATAACTAACATAAAACAGCTAAAACTAATGGCCAATACGATCAGGCAGGACATAATTAAAATGCTCCTTGAGTCAAAATCCGGTCACAGCGCTGGAAGTATCGGTCTGGCTGATATTTTTACTGCACTCTACTTTAACGTATTAAATCATGATCCGAAAAATTCCGAATCACCAGATCGTGACCGTTTTCTTTTAAGTAATGCTCATGTCTGTCCTGCTCTTTACGCAGTTATGGCAAATGTTGGGTATTTTCCAAAAGAAGAACTTTTAACATTTAGAAAAATCGGTTCAAGATTACAAGGTCACCCTCATCGGGGTTCAATTCCCGGAATTGAAAGTTCAGGTGGTCCACTTGGCCAAGGTTTAAGCCAGGCAGTCGGGATGGCAATAGTAGCAAAAACTGAAAAGAAAAGATGGAGAGTATACTGCGTAATGAGCGATGGTGAACATAACGAAGGACAAACCTGGGAGGCAGCAATGTTATCTTCAAAATATAAATTAGGAAATTTAACTGCAATAATCGATCGAAATAATATCCAAATAGATGGATTTACAGAAGATGTTTTACCACTTGAGCCATTTGCTGATAAATATCGTGCGTTTGGTTGGCATGTTATCGAAGTTGATGGTCACAACATAAAAGAAATTATCGAAGCATGCGAGAAAAGCAGGGCGGTTTTTGAGCGTCCAACAGTAATAATTGCGCATACAATTCCTGGTAAAGGAATTCCCTATATGGAATTTTTAAGCGAGTGGCACGGTAAGACACCAACAAAAGAACAAGCAGATGATGCAATTAAAACTCTTGAAGAAGAGCGCGCACTAATTGAGCAGGAAGGTTAAAATAAATACAAAAATCATGGTTGAACTATATGGGAAAAATACTTACAAAAGAAATGTCTTTGGTTGATGATTTATTTGCGCCTGCACAGTCACTTGCTACTCGGGATGGCTTTGGAAAAGGCCTCTTAGAAGTTGGTGAAAAAAATGAAAATGTCTGGGCACTTACTGCTGATTTATCCGAGTCCACACGTACGCACTGGTTTAGTGAAAAATTCCCAAAGCGGTATGTACAAATTGGCGTTGCTGAACAGAATATGGCGGGTGTTGGGTCTGGAATTGCCGCTTGCGGTAAAACGGTTTTCATTTCCTCATTTGGTGCATTTTCTCCAGGAAGGAATTTTGATCAAATCAGGGTTAGTATTTGCTATAATAATGTAAATGTAAAAATTCATGCTTCACATTGCGGTTTAACTGTCGGGGAAGATGGGGCAAGTCATCAGGCACTAGAAGATATCGCGATGACTAGGGTATTACCAAATATTATTGTTGTCGCGCCATCGGATTTTGAGCAGGCAAAAAAAGCAGTTATTGCAATCTCTGAAAAATTTGGTCCAGCATATATTAGAACTGAAAGGGAAAAAACTCCCGCATTTACTACTACTAATACTCCATTTGAAATTGGAAAAGCAAACGTTTATCGGGAAGGGAAGGATATCGCAATATTCGCAATCGGTACATGTGTTTACGAATCACTAAAGGCAGCGGATTTACTAGCTAAAGAAGACATTGATTGCGCGGTTATCGATTGTCACACTATTAAACCAATTGATAAAAAAACTGTTGTTGAATACGCTAAAAAAACAAACCTCATTCTTAGTGTTGAGCAGCATCAAGTTGACGGAGGTTTAGGTTCCGCCATTTGTGAAGTACTCTCTGAAGAATATCCTTGTACTGTAATTCGGCATGGCGTTTACAACCGGTTTTGTGAAAGTGGAAGAGGGTTTGATTTACTTAAAAAGTATAAACTCGATAGTGCTGGTATTGCTCAAAAAGTACGCGAAGCAATAAAGGACAGGGATAAAAAATAATGTCTGTTTTGATTTTGTATGGGTTTAACTGGTAAGGATTCTTTTGTAAAACAAATTGTCCTATACTTAAAATCTGAAAATTATCCGGAAGCGCATAAGTTAGCCGAAGATTTTGTAAAACTTTTACCTGATGAATTAATCTCTCATTTCCTACTTGCTAAATCCTCATTTTGGGTTCATGAGTACGAAGAATGTGTTAGCGAGGGTAAGAAAGCATTCAATCTTGCTAATTCCAAGGATTTAACTGATTGCGCAATACTTGTTGCGAGCGCTTATTACCAGCTTAAAAAATACTCTGACGCGTATGTTCTCTTGTCCAAAACCAACATTAAGGATAATGTTGAGGCACAAAAACTGTTATTTATTCTATCTGTTACCCTAAACGATGAAAAAGCTGCTGTAAAACATATTGACGAATTGTTTAAGATAAATAAAAAGGTGGCGGAGGAGCTTTTGACTAGGTATTTGGTTTAATTGACTATTTTCTGTATTTGTGTGCTATTTTTAAATTGTTTTATATGCTGTTATATAATGGTAAATATTAAAACTCACATAGAACGTGCAAAAATTCCTAGTTCTAATCTTAATCATATTCTTAAACTAGGATATGTATGTCCTCAAATTGAGCATATTGCGAGTTCATTTAAAGATTTATCAAAAGAAATCGGACCATTAAGACTCATGCTTGCTGTCGGTTACGGGATTATTTTTGATCCCTCTGGCTTATGGCCTAGTGCAACATTTGCAAAAGCATTTAGATATTTTAAGGCACGAAATCTAAGAACTGAAGGTTTGCGTTCTTTTGCACGTTCTTTGCAAAGAGAATCTGATTATTCGAATATGTTTGCATTATCCTTAGCTTGTCCAGAAGTTTTAGATGAAAACTTAAAACAAGCTTTAGTTGCTAAAGAGTATTCTGTTCGAACTGATTTCGTTTTACCAAACAGAAGCTCAGCTGGAGATATTATAGCTGATGCTCGTTTAACTAGTTCCTACTTAACAATTGGCACACCATCTTTAGTTGATCCTGAAATGATTTCAAGTTACGTTAGTCTATTAAATGTTTTCTTAAGAGCTGAACTTAGGCATCGATCTTTGCTAGATAATTCCTCTAAGCGAACAGACACAAATAAAGTTGAAGTAGATCGTTTAACAAAAATTTGTAAAAAATTATTCGGAGATTCTTTTAATGTACCTTGGAGTTGTATGCCAGAAAAAGCAGTTAGGTTAAATTTTGAACTATCGCGTGACACATTACATCAAACGCTTAAACTTGCTTCTAGTCTTTTTGCAAATCTGCTAATTCAAGGTTATGCTATCTCTTTTAAATATACAATACCTGATCTAAAAATTCCTGGTCGTTTCGGTTTTCGTTTAATGGCATATGTTCCAAGTGCGGCATTATCACTTTATTTAGAAATATTAAAAGCGAATGGTTTGGACGAACAAAAAATGCATCATGATTATGAAAATACGGTTGAACCTACAACTGGAGTTATGCTTCCAGGTTATGTTCATTTAAGAACAAGCGGTGAAGATGGAACATCCTATTTACAAGGTACGGAATTAGTTCGTGCTGTTAGTTCGAATTTTACTAGTTACGTGATTGCTTCATTAAATCGATTTCACCAAGATGACGATTCGATTGTATCTCTTTTAGATGGGGAAAAAGTAGATTTAGTTCGATTAGTAAGTTAATAAAAAACAAACAAAGGTGTAAAAAACATGATTACTCAAAAAACAGAAGGAACTGGAAAAAGATTATTTGCAAGAACAGTAGACCGAATTTCTGATAGCATTAAGCGTGCGATCCAAAAAACAAGAAAAGCAAGTTTAGTATTTGCTGCTACTGCTACAATTTATGGATGCTCTGCAGAAAACCCGTTAGGCGTACAGAAAGATGCTTCAGTAAATGCAGATGCGCCAGTAGTTTCTGATCGATTAATTTCTCAAGACAGGTTAGTTTCACAAGACCGACAAGCGATAGATGCGCAGGTTATTGACGCAGGAGTAAGTGACCGATCAATAATTGATGGATCATTTAATGATGGATTAGTAACTGATTCTTCGATAGCTGATGCAATGCCTGACGCTTTAGTTTGCAGACCTTATACTACTCCAACACCCGTAACTTGTACGAATGGTTCAGTTACTACAATTTCAACTTTAATTGGTGAAACTTTAGATTCACGTTTACTTGATAGACAATCAAATACTGGAACGTATTCATGGTCAACTCCAGAACCAATGTTAACTTCTCATCCGTTTGCAGATGGAATTGGTGGAATTTTGGAACAAACCCAAACAGATATGTATCTTTTAACTGGTAATGCTCTTGTTGCAGGTGCGCGTGTTGTTCCGGAATTTAATACTTGGAATGTTCTTGACACTAGTGCAGGAATTGTTTATAGCGAAATTCAGCGTTTGTTCGTGCGAGCGGAAAGCCAATACCGCGAAGCAGCAGATACAATTCAAACAAGAAATCGTAATCTTATTTATCAACTTAAATTCTATTCAAACGTTCCACCAAATCCTTTTGCTGAAGCATTTGGTATTCCAGTTTGTACTACGCCAACAAACGGAAACTGGGCAAACTGCGCTTCAGATATTAAAAGCGAAAATCATAGTTTAAGAGTAAGAATTGGAAACAATGATTGGTTCATTACTAATATGCAACCTCCGATTGTTACATTTACAAACGCACAAGAAGTAGTTCGCGGTGGACAGGTTGATTTAGGAAGAATTGCTGCTTCAAGTGTAATAAATCAAGGAGACATTTTAAGCTATAATAGATACAGATACGGAGTTCGATTAGATGATGTAACTCCAGATGGTCGAGCGATTGTTTCTGTAGTTGATGAATGCGGGCGGGTGTTAATCCCCGCAGTGACAATAACGAACAACGTTACGACTATAGGTAACCTAATAAAGGTAAAACTAAACGAAGTTTCACCACAAAATCAATTCCCTGCAAAGTGGGCAAATCTATCTATTATAACTGACGAGTTGGAATTTATCGATAATGGAACCAATACTAGTGGTCTAAATAATAATTTTGTCAGGTACAATGGAATTGTCGATTCACAAAGTAATATTGGAGCCGTTCTCGCATGGACAAATCGCGGCTTTAATTCCGGAAATCAAACTGCGGATCATTTACGTTCAATAACATTTTTCCAAGATGGGTCAACCGACTTTATTAGTACTGGTCAATCTTTGTTTAGTTCATTAGTTGTTCCTGATTTAATGAGCTTTTCTTATAATGGACTTAATCTAAATCCAAACAATTCTGTAGATTACAATACGATGGGCATTAGTGCAAATGATGGCAGTTTCCAGTATACTCTAGACGGGTCAAATACACCCAGTATTGCGAATGTTACATCCTACGTTGATATAAGACAAAATCAGCAAAATTTCTTCGTATCTGCGCAAGGTACTGGAAATCAAATAAGACTTGGTTTTGACAACGCGGTTCCAAGAGGCATGAATCCAGACGCTGATCAGGTAATGTTAAGACTTGCTAATGGAAAGTATGTAATTTTAGGTTCAATCGCACAAGCTAGGAATCGATTAACTGTTTCAACTCCTTCAATTGGAACTAGCGGAAACATAAGTGCGGGCGGAGCAATAACATTTGCTTATGCTGATTCAGCAGTTTCTTCAATTGGAAGAGGTAACATTGATTTTTCAGTAAGCAGTCAACCAACAAGTAGATATGTTTCAGTAATCGCTTCGGAAGATGCGGGAGTTTCAATAAGCGCTCAAAGACCGGGTGCATTAGCTTTCGTTTATGATAAAACTCTAAGAAGTCTTGACCAGAATATTGGGCAATACTCACGGGGCAGAGTATTATACTCAACAACTACTGCGTTTAGTCCTGTGCCTAACGCAACAAGTACCGAAGGTAATCTTACCACTACTCGAGAAGTTAATTTCATTACAGAGCGAGGTTCGATCGTAATAAGTAAAAACGATAGTCAGATCGATTTAAAACTTGCAAATACACCTGCGTCTGTTCAATATTCGTTTACGATCAGAGATTGCAGGTAAAAGTAAAATATAAAACTTGTTTGCATTACAAGGGTATAATCAATTACAGTTAGCTTTAGGTGAAAAAATGGTTTTATTAACTAGGGAAAAATTACGATTGTCTGCATCAGCTGCTCGTTCTATGGGTTTAGTGCATTCTGCTGATAAAATCGAAGCAGTTGCAAACCAATTTGGTCGTTTCTTAGGAAAACCAATGGCGGATGTAAGCGAAATAAAATCTGGATTAAAAGGCGTGCGTAGTTTTGTTGGTCTTGAACTAAATGAAAAACTCCAACTTAATAGCATAGGTCAAAATCTGGAAAGTCGTAATATGGCTCATGAAAGAGCAGACCAAATTAGGGCAGAACTAGCGCGAATTCACGAACAATTGTAGGGGTTATTTCCTTTTAAGTGAGTATATCCCCCTTAATCTGCCTTTTTGAGTGAATATGTTCACTTTCGTTTTTTAACAAAATTACATTTTCCCCATTTTCTTAACAAAATCAACCAGTCTATTAGAGTAACCCCATTCATTATCGTACCATGCAGCTACTTTTACTAAGTTATCCATTGCCTTAGTTAGTTTTGAATCAACTATTGCCGAATGCGGATTTCCAACAATATCGCTAGAAACTAATTGTTCATCAGTGTAAGCTAAAATTCCTTTTAATTCATGTTCGCTCGCTCGTTTTAATTCTGTATTAATTTCATCTGCCTTAACTGGTTTTTTCAAAACAAGTGTCATATCATTAATACTTCCACAAGGAACTGGAACTCGATAAGCGCTTCCATCCATTTTACCAGCTAATTCAGGTATTACTTCTCCGATTGCCATCGCTGCTCCAGTTTTTGTTGGAACTATATTTACTGCGCCAGCTCTAGCTCGTCTCCAGTCATCATGACTAGAATCAATAATCCTTTGATCGTTTGTATAAGCGTGCGCTGTAATTAGGAAACCACGTTCGATACCAAACTTCTTGTTAATCACATTTAGAACAGGCGCCAGACAGTTTGTCGTACAACTTGCTAGTGAATAAATTTTGTTTTCTTTTGTCATTTTAGAATCGTTTACTCCTGGAACAATCGTCATCGGTGCGCCTTTACATGGAGCACTTACTAGAACATACTTTGCTCCTGCTTTTATGTGTTTTTCTGCAAATTCCTTTGTTGCAAATTCACCAGTACTTTCAAGTACAAGGTCAATATTCATATCTTTCCAAGGTAAGTTTTCTGGTTCTTTTTCTTGTATCCAATTAATTGTGTGGTTACCTACAACTAGTTTTCCATCTTTCACGCTTACGTTTGCGTTAACTTTGCCAAAAGTAGAATCGTACTTGAATAAATGAGCATGCATGTTAATGTCGCTTCGAGAATTAATAGCAACAACTTCAAACTCCTTGCCAAGTGCGTTTTGCTCGAGCGCGGCTCGAAGGAACATTTTTCCAATTCTTCCAAATCCGTTTATTGCTACGCGAAACATAATTTGATCACCTATAACTAGTTGATGTAAGTATTTACTTTACACAGGATAGATAAAAAAAGATGATGGTTTTTGACAAAATAAAACTGAATTTATTTGGAAATTTGATCGGTTGCTTTAGCCATGATATAAACTCCAACGCAGTCTTTCTGTTCTTTAGTTAACTTTAAATCTTCTAATAATTTGCCTAATTCCTTCTTAGCTTTAGCAGTTCGAACATTTTCGATAATTGAACCAGCTCTAGTCCTAATACCTCACTTTTCCATTCGGTCCATAATTGCATCAATTTTTCGTACTATTTGCTCTCCTAAAAATTCTCGTATTCTACGTAAAGAAATCATAATTACATCATCTAAAACTATTATCAAAAGTGTTTAAAAATGTATGTTTTGTGTAACGATTGACAAAAAGCACTAAGTGAAAGTATACTTTCACAGTATTTAAATGAAACAAAGTTTTTCTTATTTTATTTATAAATAGTGAAACTATAGTTTCATTTCTTCGCTTTCTCCAGCAATCTTACAATTTCGCAAGCTAGTTTATCTCCTTTTTTGCATAAATAATTCGCATCCTTCTTAGTTCTTTCCTTATCAGAATAAGTAATCGGTCCTTTTTGGGTTAAATTCTTTCGATCAAAATCTTTAATCCTGTGAAACCTTATTGGAAATGGATAACCTTGCATGATTTTATTTATTATTTTGCCTCTCCAGTACTTGTTACTTGGTGATTTCCTAGTTATTGTTCTACTTAATTTTTCATTAATTATGTTTATTCCCTGTGCATTCCAAATTGTTCTTAAGTAGTATAACGCACTATAAAGACCAAAATAATAGTTTTCATTTCCAAGGTAAAGTCTTGCCGCCTTAAAAATTACTAAATGGGGGTTAGTAATATACCAGCCAGCTCTTTCAGTTTCATAAGGAACGTAGTATATTCCCTTAAACGGAGTTGGAAAAATCCTAAGTTCTCTGGACAGTTTATTTGAATCCGGAATGTCTTTGTGCTTGTAGACTAAACCCGAAATCAAAGGAGTCATTTTAGTGCACCTTGAAGTTTTTTTATAAATCTAATTACTAAATCAATTTTGATCTGGTTTCTTAGGTAAGGCGTCATCGCGTCTTCAATCTGTTTCTTATTCGCTTCAAGAACTCCTAAATTATGGTCTAAACTTACAATGTTATTTTTTATATTTGTCTTAGCTTTTTTAGTTAATTCTAATGTAAAATGATATTTTTGTTCTATTGAAAATAAGTCGTAAGCATCACGCCCTAATCCAATTCTATCCTCTCTTGTAAAAAAACTAATTAATTTTTCAACAAAAAATTCTTCGATCTTTAAGGTTTTAACTAAAATACCATCTAATTCTTTGCCATCTGTTCCGTTGTATTTTTCCTCATAATGTAGAATGTCCATCTTTATTGTTGAACCTTGAAAAGATATCGTGTACCTAAAGTTTTGTTCTTCCCGATTGACTACGTAACCTTGTTCAATTAGAAAAATAACTACTTCGTCCCTCTTTTCTTTCTTAAAATAAGCAAGGTCTAAATCCTCCGAATAACGATAATTTAGGTAAAATGCATTTAATGCAGTTCCACCTATAAAAACTAGGTCTAAACCTTTTCCAAACAAAAGTTTCGCGGTCGCAAGCGCAAATTGGTTCTTTGCCTCCAGTTCTTTCATAATTAGTTTTCTCACATAGGATTTATAAATCATTTCTTCTAGTTGCTATTTTCTAACAATGCAGAAAAACGATAAAAATAAGGTCTTTTTGAACTTATCTTGTAAATAATGCGCCCCTTCTGGAAGCGGCTTGATTTATACAAGGCTTAATTCCGCCTCCACTACTCATTTTACCTATCCCCTCGCTTTTAACTCCGTCACCAGCAAGCGGGTTTTGTATGGTTGCGTCCATTTCTTCAAGTCTTCGTGATGCGGCTGTTTTTACCGTATAACTCACATCAGCACGACTTAGTAATTCTTCGATCGCATCTCTGTATTGCGGTACTTTAGATGCTGCACGCATCGCTTCTAGCATAATCCAGTCGCTTAGTCCTTCGCGTCGTAATATATTTGCAACGTCGCCAAGTTCCCATTCGCCTCCATTCTTCCAACGCTTTTCACATGCATGAATTGCTTGAATAACATACGATTCTATTAGTCCCTGCATTCGTTCAAATTCTTCTACTTCTTTAGGTAGTGTTATGTAAACATTTACAAGTTTTAGTAAATCATTTTGCGAATGAAATCTTTCAATTCTTTCCCTAATCTCATCAATAAGTTTCATGCGTTCACCAAAAAGTTTCGACTCGCTTGATAAAACTAGCCTAATCTAGCTGCAACCGCTTCGATTAAAACAACTGATAAAACAAAAGTAGTAGCTAGGATAAAGGCATATTGTAAATCACGATGCAATTGTTCGTTATCTGCCATGTACTTCTATCGTTAAGAAAAATTATAAAGAAATGCTTTTATTTGTAACTCTAGTTACATCTACGTGAAAGAAAATGGATATAGTTTACATTTACGATGTTAAAGCCCCAAACAAGCGCGAATTCAATCGCGTTAAGCGTATGTTCTACTATTACTTAAACAAACTGGGGTTAAAAGACGCGTTTAGGACTAAAAGCGTTATTGCGGTTGAACCTAAAAAAGAAAAACTAATGGACGAATTCTTTAAACAGTTTGGAAAGAATATTGAAGTTTACAAAATATACGCACAAAGTATTGAAATGCTTTGATAACATGAGCAATACAATGCATTTTGTTAAGTTTAGTTTACAATCTGCATGTATCTTGTAAAGTTTAGTTTACAAAATGTATAAATTAGGCACTAATACAAAAATCCTATTAGATACAACGGAATTATTCTGTCTGCGATAATTACCGCATCTTTTACAATAAAATCAGGGTTCTGATAAAATGATTTGCCCTCCCCACCAATCTCCAGTACCTTGCCTGCTAAAAGAAAATCTGCAGTTATTTCTCCTCTTCCTCCTTTTAAGTAGCAAGTTTCTAGTACGTGATTTACAAAAAATTCTTCTCTAAGTGATCCGACATCGGATTTTTTTGAGAGTATATAATTAAAATATTCTCTAAATGGAAACGCAAGGTAGAGCTTTGGCTCCTTACGAACTAGGTCTTTACCGCAAGGAAGCGTTCTTTTAATTACGCCTATTTTTACCAAATCTTCGATTATCTTAATTACAGTTGGTTTTGAAATTCCTAACTTTGAAGAGAGGCTAGAGTAATTTACTTCCCCTGCGGGAGATATCGCAACCCACTCGAGAAGTCGGTAAATATTATTCTCCATATCCAGGTCAACAGAACGTAAATACTCTAAATCCGCATGAATTATTTTTTCAAGTGCATTTTCAAGAGATTTATAGAAGTAATTTTGGTCTTCGCTTGGGTACATTAACCCACCTGATTTGTAGTAATCTTGTAATAAACTATGAAACTTTGAAGTCTCAACGATTATTTTTTTTAATTTTTCACTATTAAAAAGATCAGTAGCAGCTATTGAATTTAACTCCGGAAAACCTTTTTTTATTATCAGGTACTCCCTAAAAGAAAGAGGCTCAAGATGATAAATTATTGCCCGTCTTGATAAATCCGCACCCTTTTTTATCTCGATTGCAGAAGAACCTGAAAAGAAAATTCTTACTTCTTTTTCATCATATATTGTTTTAATATCTTGTTGCCAGTCTTTTTTGTAATGAATTTCATCAATGAATATATTTTTGTATCCTTTAGCTATTGCAATTTTTACTACTCCATAAGTCGTTTCACTTCTTAGGTTTGAAGAATCTGCTGAAAAATAAAGGCTGTTTTCGCTTTCGTTAGCTAATTGTAGCAGCATTGTTGTTTTACCAATACCTCTTAGTCCGCTTATACCTGTAAAATATCCCTTTGGGGTATTTTTGATCTCTTCGTATAAATATCTTTTTTTAGTAAATGCCAGTACTTCTTTCTTTCTTGTTTCGCTATTTATTTCTAGTTCCGAGAATATGTTTTCTTCCATAACTAAGATTACATTGATTTATTTTAAAAATCTTCGCATTTTGTCAATTCTAGTTTACAATCTGCATGTATCTTGTAAAGTTTAGTTTACAAAATATTTCTCTTTTAAGAAGTTGTTTAAGAAAGGTAATCTTTAAATTCACCAAACAAGTTTACTATTTTATGCTCGATTTCGTTTTAATTCTCCAACTATTTGTTCTTCTAAATCCGATTACTTCATTTTCTGTATTAATGGACGCATACAAAAAGAAAATGAATGTTAAGAAAATCGCTATAAACGCAGTCTTACTTGCGTTTGCAATCGCAATCATTATGGTATTTGTGGGTCCTCTTCTATTTACTGCATTTGGAGTAACTTTAGATTCATTTAAAGTTGCGGGCGGTGTTGTCCTATTTCTCTTGGGTTTAGATACAATACGCCACACAAAACATAGCGAAGAGGAAGTAAATGAAGTAGATGGACTAATCTCAATTATCGCAACTCCACTACTAACCGGACCAGCTACGATTTCTTTTATTACGATTAAAACATACGAATTAGGTCAGATGCCCGTTGTTTTAAATCTTATTGCGACGTTCGTAATGATTATGGCTATTTTTGTAATATTTTCATCAGTAATCTCAAAAATAAATACCAAAATACTTAGTATAAGTTCTAAGATATTTGGTTTGTTTTTAACTGCGATGGCAATTGACATGATGGCAAAAGGGCTAAGTGTCCTATTGCTTGGAGCAAAATAATTTCGTGACTATTCTTTATATACTGTTTTAATTAAACTATTTTCATGGTTCAAATGCTTGCACGCTTAGTTGTAGAAAAAGAACATAAATTAGCACCAATTATACGCGCCCATCCTCTGCTTAGGTGTTTACCTTATAATCAGGCAGTTTATGTCGCAAAACTAATAGGGGAGTTAACCGACAGGCAGAATATTCTTGATACAATTAAGATTCCTCAATTATTTACCTCTCGGGAACAAGTTAAGCGAGAATTAAATTTTGCGTTTGAATTTCCTAATGATTACAATATTCGTAAATTTATCGAAGCTGCGATGCCAAGATGTCAAGAAGTTCGAGGCTATTTTGACCTTACTAAAGACCAAATTCGAACAATATCCTCTAAAATTAAGTGCGGAAAAACTTGCGCTTCCATGAATCTTCTATTAACTTCGATACTACAAGATAATGGTTTAGTTTTGCATAGCTATGCTACGTTGTCCTATGCTGGAAAACCGATCATTGTCACTGTAGAAGCAGAGGTCTTATCTACATTTGGAGAGCCACACATGCCATTTGGGTATTTACTTGACCCTTCGAATTATTTTGCATACGATGCTAAAAGTAAAGCGTCAGTAATGCCGCACTTAGGCTGGGCAGAATCAAACTGTTTTTTTGCTTTTGCAGCCAAAACCACAGGCGAAACTAATAATCTTATTCAGCATGAACTAGATCACGTTTTAGGGATAAGATTAGGGCTTAAATTTGAAAATGTAGAATATAGCGCCCAATTATCTGAAGGCATTTTTGGCGACCTTTATCTTTTAACAAATCGTTTAGGTATGGTCTATCCTTATGTTACAAGTTTAGACCCACATCATATTGCTGATATAAAAATACTTGATGAAATTTACGATCAATTTGGATCAGATGTTTTTTATTTCCCATATTTATACGGCGGACCAGATATAAGATCCTTTTTACATGAACGATTAAATTCGGTTTATTCTCAAGCTAGTGCTATGACTTATGATGAACTTATTGAACCTTTTAAATCTCTCCAATAATCTTAAGGTAAAAGCCATTTAAACCTTAAGTGCGTAAGCAAAAATAGCTAATTTTAAGTAAATCTTTTAAGAGGTAATTTTTATGACTACACCAAGCGAACTTACCGAAGAAGAAAAGAAAGTTCTAACTCCGTTTATGACAAATACTGACAAAAATATATTTGTCCTAATTAACCTTCCCGAAGTCGTAAAAGGAGCGATGTTTTCTAGATATTCTAGGAGTACAAAAAGTTTAAGACGCGTTCTACTTGATGAGTTTATTCTCAAACCTGAAACTGGATTTAAAGAAATAGTTAATATGCAAGAAACGAAGAATACTGGCGCGAATCAGTTTGTTGCGATTAAAAAAGCCGAAGAGTTTTATGATCGAGTTTTAGTTGGTTATGGCGATGATTCGGTTGCTGAACTAGCTGGTGCACATGTTGCAATCGAAGATGTTTCAATTATCGCTACTAAATTTTTAGAAGATTCGCGTATTGGATTATCGCCATTAGAAAAATCAACTCGTTATGTTTACTTCGATCAGAAAAGAAACGGAAAATGGTTATATTTAGAAGAACAAAAAATTATGGCTAGTGAGTTTGCATCTTTGTACAAAGAAACTTGCGATATGCTATTTCAAATGTATGCCGATTTGATCCCAAAAATATCTGATTACATTACAAAAAAATATCCAAAAGAAGCCGGAGTTAGCGACCGCGCTTATGCTTCAACTGTTCGAGCGAAAGTTTGCGACATTATTCGTGGGTTACTTCCCGCTTCAACAATTACAAACATGGGATTCTTTGGTGATGGGCGAGCGTATGAATATCTTTTAACTAAACTTTATGCTAATGAACTAAGCGAAGCTAAAACAATTGCAAGCACGCTTGGCGACGAACTAAAAAAAGTAATTCCTAGTTTTGTTAAACGGGCAGAAGAAAAATATGGACGAGAACAACAAGCTTATTTGGCTGGAATTGAATCCAAGATGTTTGAAATTTCTAAAAAGTATGAAAACGTAAATACAAACCATGTTGGTGCTGTTTCAGTCCCACATTCAGTTAAACTAGTCGAATACGAACAGAACGCAGAAACTAAAGTTGTTGAATATATTTTGTATTCGTATCTATCTCTTTCGATCGAACAAATTAGAGAAATAGTTCAGAAAATGTCTAGCGAAGAAAAATCTGATCTAATTAATAAATATGCTGGGACTCGTGCTAATCGAAGACATAAACCAGGCAGAGCCTTAGAAAATATTTTCTATACCTTTGATGTTTTAGCAAACTATGGTGCATTTAGAGATTTGCATCGGCACCGGATTTTGACGCAACAACGCCAGCTTTTATCCTGCGATCATGGCTACACAATGCCAAAAGAAATTATTGAAGCAGGTTTTGAAAAAGAATTTAGAACAGCGATGGAAAAGGCTAAAACTGCGTACGATAAAATTGCAAAAGTTATGCCACAAGAAGCGCAATATGTTGTCCCGCTCGCCTACAATATTCGTTATTACATGAAAATGAACCTAAGAGAAGCAATTCATTTCTGTGAACTTAGAAGCATGGCGCAGGGGCATATTGATTATCGATTAGTTGCACAAGATACTTACAAAGAAATTGCAAAAATTCATCCGATATTCGCAAACTACTTTAACTTTATGGACATGAAAGAGTATGGCTTAGAAAGACTTGAAGCTGAAAAGAAAATTGATAAGAAACTTGAGGAGATTGATAAGAAGTATGCGAATTAGCCTTTATTCAAACGGATTTGTTGCCTTTATTAATGGAACTTTTTTGAAATCAGCTAAGTTTTCCGTATATATTTCATGAACTCCATTTTCAATCATATCTGCCGCGATTAAAGCATCCCAATAGTGGATTCCATACTCTTTATTTATGGTCATTGCCAAAAGAAGTGATTTTGATGTCGGGATTATCTTACGAAATGAATTTAATACGAAAATTTTTTCACAAATTCTACTTGCTTCTTCCAAAGGAAGTGGTTTTTGGATTTTTGTAGTTACGATATTATAAAATTCAGAAATATTTTGAAAAGAAACGGAAAAACTTTGTTTTCCTTCGATGCAATCGTTAAGTAATATTTTTGCTTTTTTATGTTTGTCACCCTCAGATGTATCAAAAGCATAAACAAGGATATTTGAATCTAGCAATCTATTTTCTTGCATGCAGTTCATCCCTAGTTTTATAAGTTATTTTGCCCATGTCGTAGCCTTTATTTAATATTTCTTTTAATTCTTTTGCAGTATCTTCTTGTTTTTTAGTTTCGATCCATAATTCCATCGCTTCAGTTATTGCCTTACTTAAAGTACCCTTTCCCTTGCCTATATGTTCTTCTACTTCTTCTCTGAAAATTCGATCAACATCATCGTTTATGCTTATTGTTATTGTTGCCATTATCTATTTAGATAGCCTATTTATTTAAATGTTTGTATTTTATATTTAGAACTAGAATACTACACTAAAAATGGTTCTACTATCTGATCAAAAGTCAAACCAATTCGTGAACCGCCGGTTAGTCTTGCATATTCTTCATTCATGAGTTTTTTTGCAAAATTCTGGATTCTTTGACCTTCTGGTCTTTTCGATAGTTCTTTTGTTAATCTTACATTCGCGTAATAATGTGCTTTGATTGATTCGATATAATCCCTTTCTTCTGGGTCTTCTTCAACTTCTTTTACCAAATCTTTGTTCATATCCCCCCATTCTTCGGTTATTTCTTTTGCATCCCGAGAACTTTCCGCATCAATTAGTTGTCTTAATTTAGCTAGGTATTCAATTCTTGAGATGTTAAATGGATTTATAATGCCTGATATGCCATCGAAACCGTGCTGTAATTCATGGCTCGTAACTGTTGTTGCTTTTGTGTCTCCTATCCATAACATTAAGTTACTAAGATAAAACCGGCCGTGAAATCCAGTTTGCCTTAAAACTACTTCAGGCAAATCTCCAAAAAGTTTTAGGTTGCCATAACTTGAAACGTGATCAAACGGAATTAGAATTAATTGTCCAGTGGCTAACTTTGAGCGAGAACAAAAGAAATATCTTTCAAGTAGTTTGTCTGCAAAAATCTCAAGTTCATAAAGCATTTTAGAATCTACTGTCTTCCATAAGTTTTGAAAAGCCTTTAAAATTCTAAAGTCATTTTGAGTTAGAATTCCCTCGGTTGCAGTTCTTATATAATAGCTTAAATCCTGCCGATCAAAGACATTATCCCGGAGCTTGAAAATTTTACATGTTAAAATTGCACTTTCCATTAAGAAAGAGTCATAATCAAATGTGCCTGATTCTGTTTTCATCGAATGATAAACTAAATTTAATAAGTGAGTTAAGGCTTCGAGCTTATGCTCGGCATATATCATTCTATATTTTCTGTCTTCTAATAGTTCTATCAATCCTTTTCTTTGCTCTACTAATTCAGTTGGTGCACTTCTCCAGTCTACTTTAGATTTTTGAGCAAATACTTTTGTAGTAGTATCAAATTCATGAATACTTGGTACAGTTCTTAGAAAACGTGCGTATTTTTCTCTTTGACTTGATCTTGAAAGGATTCTGTCCCTCAAATCCTGAGCGTATGTTTCATTATCAACTTCTATTGGAGCTAATCCTGCTGCAAGTCTTTCTGCAAGTACAGGTGGCAAAGTAGGTCTAAGTTTAACTAAGGTTTTTCTTTGTTCTACTGCCAATAATGCTTTTTTCATTATTATAAATGGCCTAGAACTCCTTTTAAATGTTTCTATTTATGGTAAAGATTGTAAATCCTAGACTTATCTCTCATGAAGTTCTTTTACAGCTTCGTTTTGTCTTAATCCTTCGTTTATCCTAGATAATTCATAGCAATAATACCAATACCTTGAACTATACTTAACTATAGATTTTTTCCTCAACTCTTTTCTTCTAAATATGTTTTCTTTAATCAAACTTTTTAAGTAGTTTAAATCCCCAGAGTCTCCAAAGAAAATCAATATTTTTCCCTTAGGTTTTAGGTATTCTTTTACTTCTTTAAAAAATTTAGTAAGCGTCTGGTAGTTTTCATCAGCAATACTACGCTCAAGCATATCTCTTGGTTTAAACCATCTAAAAGGAGGGTTAAATATTATCCAGTCGAACTTCCCTCTAACCTTTGCAAATAAATCGCTTTTTAAGAATTTTATCTTATCAGCCAAGTTATTTATTTTGGCATTGTTTTTTGCACATTTTATGGCTAACAGATTTATGTCCGTTCCTATTACTTTACTAGATTTGTTTGCTGCCAAAATTGCATTTATTCCGCTTCCTGTGCCTAAGTCAAGTACTCTATCTGTCTTTTTTACTTTTCTTAAAATTGCTCTTCCAATTAGTTCTGCATCTAGTTCGTGAGGAATAAAAACTTCTGACGGCACGATTAGCTCTCTTCCTAAAATTTTTAATGAGTTTGTTTTTCTAGTTTTCATATTTTCGTACGCAGAATTTGCCCACTCTTTTCTTAGTTTAATTTCTTCTTTTGACATCATTGGTTTATGGACCATATTATTAATTCTAGAATCAATATTATATATATGACCTATGCAATCAAAAAGTAGAACTTAAAAATGCAAAAGAAGTTCTGCATATTCTTTCTTCTTGTACAAAATGGCTTTTAGATCAAGGAATGAACCATTGGACTAATGCGCACGATCTAGAAAAAATAAAGTCACGAATTAAAGAGAAAGAAGTCTATTTGTTATATAAAAAGGAAGAACCAATCGGAACTATAACGCTATGTCTTTGCTCTTCTTATTATTACAAAGACGAAGATAAAACATTCTGGAAAGAACCAAATGCGCAAGCGTTTTATCTAAGCGGCCTTGCCGTATTGTCAAAATATTAAAAACAAAGGTTTGCAACTAAATTTCTAGCTTTTGCAGAAAAAATTGCAATTGAAAGAAAAATAATCTATGTTCGATTTGATGCGATTTGTGAGTATAAAAATTTGATCGATTTCTATATTAAACGCGGTTATCAAATAAAAGGTCAAAGATTAACTGGAACGAAGCAAAGCCATTTCTTTGAAAAAGAGGTTTAACCTTTTAGTCCATTCCTAATCATTTCCTCTTCAACCCCCAATTCTTCAGCCGCTGCAATTGCTAAACCCGCATCGATTGCGTCATGCGCTTTCTTGCTTTTAATTTCTAAATTCAAATAGAAACTTTCACCGATATAGTCAAAGATTATTCTTCCTCTTTGCAAATGTTTTACTTTTATAAAGAATTTTTCATCCAGTGTCTTTAATCTAATATCTTTTTGTTTTGTTCTTTTCTTTATTTCCTGCAAGTCTTTACCCGTGCAGTTTGTAATAACAATTCCTTTGTCATTTCTTATCTGACTTATTCCCTTTGAATTAGTTATAATTGCAATATCTTCAACTATCCCCTTAGGTAATACATGAATACTTGGATCAATGATAAAATAATCATAATTTTTCGCTATAATCAAGTCTGTTTTCTTGTTGTAAATTTTTATCTTGTATCCCGCCTGATTTAGTATGTCGCATAGATATTGGGATGCTAGGTTGTCATTATGTACTGCAATATACCTTATCCCTCCTTTTTCGTTTATTATTTTTACTTTTAATTTTTCTAGTACTTTAACTACCTTCTCAATTTTGTTTTCGTTTATTTTTATTTTAATTTCAACTTCCTGGTTTGTAATAATCATCCCTCCTTAGAAATTCCTACATTTGCTTTTTTAACAAAGAAAAATTCTTTGCAATACTCGCATAAATGCCTTGAATGGTTAAAAGTAGCCCACTTACCTTTATCAATATGTGCTTTGCTACATTTATCGTGAATTATGATTGTTTTTACTAAAGGTTTCTTTTCCATTTTTATTTCCTCTTATTTTCAAGTATTCTATTATCTGTAATTACTAAATTCATCGGCTCATCGTGTTCATGGCGTGGAAGAATCTTTACTATCGCAAAATCGTAAGCAATCCCAATTCGCATTGCCTTAGTCGTTTTTAAGAATTTGTCATAATATCCTTTGCCATAGCCTAAGCGATGACAATCTGAATCAAAAGCTAATGCTGGAACAATAATTATATCTGGTTCTGTGTTTGGTTTGTTTCTAGTTTTGGGTTCTAGTACTCCAAACGCGCCGGGTGCAAGGTCTTCAAAAGAAGTAAATTCTACTAATTCGATATGGTGATTTGTTACCGGAACTAAAACTTTTTTGCCTAGTTCAATCGTGTTTTTGATCATTTGCTTCGTTGCAACTTCCTGGTCTTTTGATACGTAAAAACAAATCGTTTTTGCTACTTGAAATTCCTTTAAAGAAAAAAGTTTCTCCATTATACTATCTCTTGCAAGTCTTTGTTCTATCGGATTAAGTTTTGCTCTTTGTTTGAGTATTTGTTTTCTAAGTTCAGGCTTGGACGGTTGCATTAATTATCGCCTCGCTTAATTGTTCGCTAGTAAATCCATGAACTTCTAAAGAATTAGTTGTGATTAGATTGGTTATTCTTCCAATAAGTTGATCTTTCTTAAGACTTGTTCCTTTAAGTCCTTCCTCAATTTTCTCTCTTCCATCTTCTGGATGTAAAAAGAAATCTCCTTCTATTTTTATTGAATTTATTGTTCTATCTTGCTCGTTGTAATCAAGCGTAATCTTAAGTAATTTTCCAGCTTTGAAAATACTTTTACCAATCATTATTTTGCCTCTTTACGTGAATTTATTACATTCTTCAGGAAAAATTCTCCTGCTCTGTAACTACTTCTGACAAATGGCCCAGAAGCTACATACAAAAATCCTTTTTCTTTTCCAATTTTTCCATATTCTGTATATTTTTCTGGAGCTACGTAATTTTGGATTGCTATATGTTTTTTACTTGGTCTTAGATATTGCCCAATTGTTAAAATATCGCAGTCAATCGCTCGCAAATCGTCCATTGTTTTTAGTATCTGTTCGTCCCCTTCGCCTAAACCAAGCATAAGAGCGCTTTTTGTAAAAATTTTTGGGTTTATTTTTTTTGCAGTAACTAAAACACCTAATGATTGGTCATAGTTCGCTCGTAAATCCCGAACAGTTGCTTGAAGTTCTCTAACAGTTTCAACATTATGCGAAATAACTTCAGGTCCAGAATCAACAATTGTTTTTATGCAATTAACATCTCCACGAAAATCAGGGATTAATACCTCGATTATAACTTCGGGGGTTAATTCCTTTACTGCTTTTATGCACGCTGCAAAGTGTCCAGCACCTTGATCTGGTAAATCGTCCCGATCTACGCTTGTTAATACAATATAATCTAATTTTAGCTCCTTAACCGCTTGCGCAAGGTTGTGTGGTTCATCTGCCAATTCCAGCATCGAAACTCCTTGCCGAGCGCTTTTGGTTGAACAGAATCTGCAATATCTTGTGCAAATATCTCCCATTAGTAAAAATGTCGCAGTTCCAACGCTCCAGCATTCTAAAATATTCGGGCATTTTGCTTCTACGCAAATTGTATGGAGCTTCTTTGATTTTGTCAAAGCCTTTACATGTTCAAACTGCGCTGCTCCTTCTAAATTGGGCGCTCTTGTTCGTAACCAGTCTGGTTTTGGTAAGACTGGCACGGTGAATGGATTAACTGGAGTTGAAGTATTTGCATTCGTTTGATTAGTGTTGGAATTAGACATAGGAATCTTAGAACTAATTTGCTTCGTAGCATTTAAAATAATGTTAGAAATAGGTTTGACGGATGACGAATACTATTAAACCGCCGTTTGTTGATCGGATACGGACTTACCCAGATGTTTGACATAATTTCCGGTAGCTTCCTCTAATTTAAAACCCGAACGTTTGGCGGTAACATCGTACAATAATTTACCTGTGGTGGTTTGCCTTACCAAACTCCACATACTATTTTCTGCACTTTGAATTTCTATTGTTGGAATCCCATGTTCCTTTGCAAAAGCAACTGCGTGAGCAACTAATGCTCGTTCCCATTTTAACGACCTAATCTTTTCATGTTGTCCATTTACTCCTTGGATTTGACAAATCGATAATCTGCCTTCGTTGACTTCAAAACCAAGAGATGCAACAATTTTTCCTTCATAAAGTAAACAGAATTGATATGGTACGTCCCAAAATTTATCCTCATAATCAAAATTAGTATGATTTCCAATACCATAATCTAAGGCAAGAGAATATCTTTCGATCATATCAGTTGAAACAACATTTCCTTGTTTTACATATTGACTAAGTACGCGAGTTCCAAAATCAGGATCAACCGTATGTTTATCAAATTCTTCAAGAGCAGTAGTTAACCGATCACTTTCTCTACCTAATAACATTTGAGCATCATGTTTAAATAATTCGCGTGTAACGATTGTTGTTTTTACTTCAACTGCTCCTAGATACTTTATGACTTTAGGTTTTTCTGGGGGAATTTCGGGTATATAACTTTTAACTAATTGTTCTAACCCTGAATTATAAATTCCCAAATGCCCGGGGGTTAATTTTTCAACATCAGTATAAGAATGGGATCGGAATTTATAATCTTTATCGTCTCTTATTTCCCATTTTTGAGTAAATTTCGGTTTTAGTTTGGAGAAAGAATTAGCTGGGTCTTTCTTGGTAATTACAGTCATACACTAATAAACATTCAAACTATTTAAAAACCTACGTTTTATTACATAAAAAGTAACAATATTAAAAACAACTAAAAAACTCGAAATCAGTCAAAACCCAAAACGCTAGACAGGAAACGCATTATGGACTCAGAGGGAATCGCACCCTCGGCCTCTCGCGTGCAAGGCGAGCGCTATACTGCTTAGCTATGAGCCCTTGTATAAACTTGGGTTGTTCTGCTTACTTAGAAAAAAGAGGCTTCTCTAAGTATTGACTGGTAGGGCAACGCACCATAATCTTTCAAATGGCGTTGCCAGAAAACCACGTGAATTTTATCAGATATTTGCTACCTGCTACAAGCCACCAGCTACATGCTAGTAATTAATATACTATTAATGTAATAATTTATAAGCGATGATGTTAAAGGTATTTGGCCCACTTATGGCCGCAAGAGGATCAACTGAGCTAACCTTAACTATTTATTCTTAGGTAGGTTGCCGGGCTAGTCTAACATTTGCTTCTAGACGCCCTTGTGGATGCAGATTTAACTAATAATATATATTTCAATCTGCATCAGAAATTTTGGCTACTCCTAGAAAATATTTTAGAAATTAAAATACAAACGTAAGTAATCCAGAAGATATTTCCTGTATTTTCGGAGCTGCAACTGCTATTGCTGCAATTATTACTCCTCCTATAAGTATTGCTATTGAAGTATTTTGCCATTTACCTCGTACTTCTGGTGGCTGAGCCTGTGCTAAACCATAAACTATTCCTGCTAAAGTAATCAAAATGATTGAAAGTGTCGGAGCTACGGTTCTTAAAAATAGTGCAATATTAGAAAGTGTTGTTTCTATTCCTAGTGTCATTAATAGTAAACTATAAGAAAAACTATTTAAATATAGCCGTTTACCTAAAAATCCTTTATTTTATTAAGCAATTTGGGCCCGTGGAGATTCTCAAGTTTTGCTTTCTGGGTTTCGTGTCTTAGGAAATACCTAGAAGGCTTTTGGATAAGACCTAGCCTTTTGCCATTAGAATATGCAAAATCAAAAGGCTTGGTTTTTGAACTCCAGACCTCCGGCTAACTCAGTCGTATACCTATAACCTGTATTAGAGGTGGACATATAAGACCGGCGCTCTAACCGAGCTGAGCTACGGGCCCAATAGCAGTATGAAGCTAAGAAATAGGTACTTCTTAGAAATATAAATAAATATTTTTATTTTTTAATTGGAGTTATAAATAAAATATGAAAAAAATAAAAATTCATTTAGGATTTAGAAAAGACCTGGTTAACCATCTTCTGCTTCTCCTTCCTCGTCCCATTCTTCCTCGTCAAAGTCGTCGTCTTCCCATTCTTCTTCGTCATCCATTCTCATTGGTATCATAGTTTCACCGCTATACGTTAAAATAAAATTAAAGAGTTTTAAGCTAAATAAATATGCAAAGGAATTAAAAGCTAACTGTGGTGGGTTATGTAATTATCTTTAAACTTTTTCCCCCACATTTATATTTATACTATTTTACTTTATTAATTGTAGCTCCTTTCCGATCTTTTCTATTTTTTCAATTGCAAAATCCAGATCTTCTTTACTATGTTCCGCAGTAATCATTGTCCGTATTCTTGCCTTATCTTTAGCGACCATCGGAAAAACAATCGGTAGCGCGTAAACTCCTTCTTCGAATAATCGCAAACTCATTACCCTTGCTTTACCAGAATCATACGTCATTATTGGTGTAATTGGTGTTTCGCTTTGCCCTAAATCAAATCCTAATTCAAGCAATCTCTTCTTATAATATTTCGTATTCTTCCAGAGTTTTTTGACTAATTTATCACTACTTTCTAGAAGTTCTAACGAAGCAATTGAAGCAGCAACAGTAGCTGGACCATGAGAACCAGTAAGTAGCCATGTTCGAGATTTATTTAGTAAATACTCCCTTCCAATTTTAGATGTTCCGATATAGCCACCCATTGTTCCAAATGCTTTTGAAAAGGTTCCCATATCAAAATCTACTTTTCCGTCTAATTTGAAATGATTTGTAATCCCTCTGCCATTTTCCCCTAGAACTCCGTCCCCATGCGCGTCATCAATGTATGTTACTGCTTCGTATTGTTCTGATAGTTTTACGATTTGGTCTAAGGGTGCGATGTCACCATCCATCGAAAATACGCCATCGCTTACAATAAGAATTCTTTTTGCGTTTTTAGTTTTCGCTTCTTTCAATTTTGCTTCTAAATCTTGCATGTTCTTGTGTTCGTAAACTAATCGATCTGCTTTACTTAATCGTAGTCCATCTATTATCGATCCGTGATTTAGCGAATCTGAAATTACTGCATCGCCTTCTCTTAACAATGCGGGTAACGCTCCGCTATTAGCTGTAAAACCTGTATTATAATATAGTGCTGCTTCTGTATGTTTAAATTTCGCGATTAATTCTTCTAGTTTTAAGTGTATGTCCATTGTTCCAGCAATTGGCCTTACTGAACCGCTTCCAGCCCCATGCGTTCTTATTGCGTTTATTGCTGCTTTTCTAAGTGCTTTATGATTTGCTAATCCTAAGTAATTGTTTGAGCATAACATGACTACTTTCTTTCCGTCAATTGTGGATTGTGCCACTGATGGCCCGCCTAGTGTTCGTGGTTTCCACAATAAGTTATCTTTATCTAATAAATCGAGTTCGGATTTTAGTTCTTCTAATAATCGAGACATTTAGAATCACCGTTAACATATAATCTATTCATTTTGATGTTTTAAATATCCTATTAAATTATTAAATCTGTTCGTGTAGAAAAATTCACATAAATATAAACTTATTGTTAATTTGACACTTTAGTATACTTTTAAATCTTGGTAGATTAATTTAATTATGGTAAATATTCCTTCATCACCAGATTTGCCTGATTTTATTCCAAAACTAAAGATACGCGACTTAAAGGGCGAACTACGAAGCGAAGCAGAAGATATTCTCGAACAATTTTCAGAAGTTTCTACTGCAACTTTATCTAAAAATAGCACGATTGAATCAATGGTTAAACTATCAGCTAAACTTAACAAGAAGAGTAAAGGACATAAGAAACTAAAAAACAAGGTTGAAAACTTTGTCATGATGGCTAATGCGCTTAAAAGAGAAAACGTAGTTGTTGCTGTTGCAACTACAAGAAACGAAGAACGAAGATTTAGACCACCGACACAAGAAATTGAAGCAAGACGAATGTTATTAGGAAGATTTGAAATTCACGAAATACTTAAAGATAATGGGCAGATGGGGACAACTTATAAAGTTTGGGACAATGAAAAAAATCAGTTTGCAGTAGTTAAAGAAGTTTTAGAAAGAAATAGGGATGCAACTATAATTGCAAAAAGAGAATACAAACTTGGTAAAAGATTAAATCATTCTGGAATTTCGAGTTATTCTGAATTTATTGAAGATAAATCCGAGGGTATGATTTACGTTGTAAGAGAATGGGTTGAAGGAACTAATCTTAAGGATATTGGAACACAAAGCGAGCAGAAAATAAAACAATTCTTGGAGCAAATAATTGAAATCGTCAAATATGTACATTCCGAGGACATAATTTTGCGTGATTTAAAAATAAGTAATTTTGTTCTAACTAGTGATGGCAGACTTAAACTAATTGAAGTATGTGGTGCACTTGAAGAAGGTGAAGCTAAAATTCAGGAACGAAATCACGAATCAACAATGTTTCATGTAGGAAGTCCATTTTCAACTGCTCCTGAACTATTTAGTCCTTGTAAACAGTCTGATATTTGGTCAATCGGTTCGATTATTGCTGATTTGTACTTAGGTGATGGAAAGAAATGCCAAATCTCTTCAGATGAATATGATTTTAGTATAATTGAAAATAAAAAACTTAGAACAATCGTAGAAAAAGCCATGCAGTACAGGGTAAAATATCGATATCAATCTGTTGAAGAACTCGCTCAAGCGATTAGCGTAAAAGACGAATCGGTTGCTTTAAATAATGTGGAAAGACCTGGTGTTTTTGCTAGGATTAGGGCAAGTGTTATTTCATTTTTCAGTTACTCTGAAGCTACTATAATTAAAAATTTAAAAGAATCAATCGAAACTAATTCGCTTCGTGCCAATGATCAAAGACTTCAAAATCTTACTCCTGAAGAAGCAGATAAACTTTTACAATCCTTAGATGCTAAAAAAATTAGCAAAGGGGCGGATGTAAATGTTGTACTTTACATAATTTGTGAAAAAATTACTCAACTTCGTTCATTAGAAGTTGTTGCGGCTATAAAAAAATTACTTGAAATTGAAAGTTTTGGTGCTAAAATCATTAGTAATTCTGTTTTTGATTTTTTAATTGAGAACCTAAATTCCAAATCTGCTTCCCAGGGAATACTCGAATTTTCAAAGTTTGATTATTTTGCTGATCAGATACATGCCTTAATGAAAAAAATCGATAAAGAAATAGATGCATGTAATGCGTTAATCACAATTAAAAAAATGAAGAATAGAAACGAACTTGATCAAAAAGGCATTTTTAGACTCGCAGGAACGATTATTTCATCCGCAAATGCAGCTGATGTCATGGAAGCCGAAGGAGCTGATTTTGATGAAGCAACGATGGATACTTTGGCAAGAACAATTGCTAATGCGGGTAATCAAAATGATGCAAAGCGAGCGCTATGGAAAAGAACAATTACTAAATATTATCCATGGATAGATGTTCTGGCAAAAACTATTGGGGCTGATTCGGCTAGTGCTTCACAAGTTCTAAGTACTATCGAAATAAACATTGGTGTTGGGTATTTTGAACCAAAATTAAGGACTTCTCTAAGTAATCTCGCAGAAAAAGTAAGCGAATCAGCACATGCGAAAAATGTTATAATGAAATTCGGCGATGCTGAAAGAAGTCTTAGATGGATAAATACATGGTTAACTCCCGGATCTATTGGTACCTTAGTTGCTCAAGTAAATGTTCCACAGCACATACAGGAAATTTTGGCATATAGCCAAGCTCCCGAATCGATAAAAACCGAATTACGAAAAAAACTTAGAGAATAAACAAATCAACAAACGAGGCGTTTAATTATGTTGTCAGTTTGGAAAACAAAACCAGAAGAAGGACTTATAGTAAAAGAAACAGATGTCCCTAAAATCAAAGAAGACCAAGTTCTAATCAAAGTCAAAGCAACTTCAATATGCGGCACAGATATGCATATTTACAAATGGGATGAATGGGCGCAAAAACGAATCGGGAAAAATATTCCATATATTTTTGGTCATGAAGTAGCTGGGGAAATTGCAGAAATGGGTAAAAGCGTAAAAGGCTTATCTATAGGAGATCACGTATCAGCTGAAACGCATATCTCATGCGGATATTGTTTCCAGTGTAAAACTGGAAATGAACATATTTGTCAGAATGTTAAAATTTTAGGAGTTGATACAAACGGAACTTTTGCAGAATATTTAGCACTACCCTATCGAAATGCATGGGTAAATGACAAGAAAATTCCTCATTCTGTTGCAACAGCACAAGAACCATTAGGAAACGCAGTCCATACTGTTTTTGATGGCGAAATTGTTGGAAAAACAGTTACGATATTTGGTATGGGCCCAATCGGAATTTGTGCAGTTGGACTATGCAAACTAGGTGGAGCAGAAAAGATAATTGCAATTGATAACCATGGTAGCAGATTAAAAATGGCAAAAGATTTTGGCGCAGATGTACTAATTAATCCAAAGGAAAGCAATACACAAAAAGAAATAATGGATGCAACAAATGGACTAGGCGCAGATGTATTTTTAGAAATCGCAGGAAGCGAAGCAGCAATGACTGATGGATTAGCAACAATTAAGGCAGGTGGGAGAGCTTCAATTCTGGGAGTTTTCTCGAAACCATTTACTGTTGATGTCACTAGAGACATTGTGTTTAAAGGCATCAAACTCACAGGGATTAACGGAAGAAAAATGTTTGATACTTGGTATAAAACAAGATCTATTTTAGCTAGCGGAAAACTAGACCTAGCAAAACTCGTTACGCACAAGTTTAAACTAAAAGATATTGAAAAAGGATTCCAGGTTATGAAAAAAAGAGAAGGAATGAAGATTGTTTTGGAGCCTTAATCGTCATTTATCACACAAAATTCTAAAAAATGTGTGGTAAGTTTTTCTCTCGTAATTTTTAGGCACACATTTAATAGTTAAAATGTGTGGTAAGTAAATATATAAAATAAAAAGAAACTACCTAAACCCTTTGCGCAATCGTCGGTCCCAAATTAGATTTGTCCCTGGTTAGTACATAATTCGTTGCAAAATCACTTCCAGTTAATCCTTCTTCATGGCTAATTATTAACGTCTGTTCGATAACGCTTGGAACTTTAAATTGCAAAGTATTTGAAAGAAGTTCAATCGCTTCGCTATCTAAATTGTGTGTTGGTTCATCTAAAATTAACCAACTTAAATTTGGTGTTAAAACTGTCGCTAATGCAACGCGCAAAGTTAATGCAACACAAGCTCTTTCTCCTCCGCTAGCAACTGTTTCTAATTCCTTCCAGCCATTTTCAAGTATTTCTACATTGTAATCTTTTTCAGTTACATTTATCCTAATTGCCTTGTAGTTTCTATGCGGGTAAAATATATTCCAAATCTCGTTCATCGCATTATTTATTGCTTCAATTAAATTTGTTCTAAGTGAAATCTGCGTTTCTAATAATGCGTCCTTGTAGATACTCAATTCATTTTCAAGCTTTGATAAGTACTTAATTTCTAAGTCTATTTCCTTAAGGTGAATTAGTTCTTTATCCGTAATCTCATATATCTGTTGATAATCACCAACTTGTTTTTTTAATACTGCTAATGATCCAAAAATCTTTTCATAGTTAATCTTTACATTTTCAAGTAAAACTCTTTTTTCCTCAAATACCTTATCGTCAAATTTAACCAGAGCAAGTTTCGTATTTATTTCTTCTAAATTTTTAGTTGTATTTTCTATTTCCTTTTTCTTCTTAATTTCTGACTCCATTTTATTTTGTTCTAAAATAAGTTTTTCAATCTGGCTAGTTAGCTCGCTTAGATTTTTTTGCATCTGTAATTTATTGTCTTCAATTATTTTTTGGTTTTCTGTCTTTGTAGTTGTTTCTTTTATGACTAAAGCCTCATCTATGAGTCCTTCTTTAAGCGCTTTTATCCGATCTGTTAAAAGTTCAGCTGATTTTAAATCTTTTTCAATTGTTTCAATGCTACTTCTAATTTGGCTAATCTTTAGTTCGATTTTCGGTAAAATTTCGTTATTCTCCCTAACAATTTTTTCTCTTTCATTTTTTATGTGTGATATTTTATCTGGATTTAATTCGCAGTTACATACTGGGCATACTGCGGCACTATCCTGTAATTGTATTTTATTTGCTATGTCCTGTAACTCCTTGATTTTAGCTTTTCTTACTCCAAGTTCGGCTGTTAGTTCTGATGACTCTTTTGAAAGGGGATCTTTTTTCAACTTTAGATCTGGGATACTGGCATTTTTTAATATAAGTTTTAACGAACTATCATATTTTGCTATCAGTTCGACTGAATTTTTGTTATTCTTTATTTTCTGTTCATTTGCAGCGATTTGTTTACTTATTTCTAATGATGCCTGATCTAGTGGTTTAATTTTTTCCATTACTTCTAGTCTATTTTTCTGTGTCTCTGTTCTTCTTGTTTTTAGTTCTTCCAAAACTACCTCTTGAACTTCTACATATCCTTTTTTCAAATTTTCAATTATAGCAGTTAATTTTATCTGCTGGTTTTTCAAGATTTCAAAACTATCTTTTAGTAACTTTAATTGGTCATACTCATCTTGAAAGTCTTTTCTTTTTACGCTCAATTCCCCAATCTCTTTTTCTAGTTCAGTTGCCCTCTGTTTTCCCTTATCCATTTCTAAGATTATTGTTTGTTTCTTTTCTTCTAATTCCTTTATTCTTAAGCTACTAAATTTTTCTGATAATGTTTTGTTGCCAGATTTTATTCTGTTTATTACAGAAATAAGGTTTGTTCTAGCTGTTTCAAACTTATCTAAACCCAGTAGGTTATCAAGTTCCTGCTTTCTTCTTCTTGGTTCAACAGATAAAAAATAATCTATGTTGTTCTGGTCGCTGTAAATTGCTCTTGTAAATAAATCGTAGTCCACTTGTAATAATTGTTCAATATATTCATTTACTGCTACTGGACCCTTATCCATTAACTGATCTTTCTTGTATACATAAGCATCAGTACTGGTTCCTCTTTTATCTTTCTTTATAATTCGTTCTACCTTGTAATTTTCTCCCCTGCAGTTAAAATTAAGTTCGATTTGTGCAGAATTTTCATTTAGTCGCAGTGTGTTTTCTAAGTTTAATTTTCTTTTTTCTAAACTAGGAAAAGTTCCAAATAATGCAAAACAGATCGCATCAAGTACGCTTGATTTTCCACTCCCCATACTTCCAATTAAAAGATTAGTTCCTTTGCTAAACGCTAAGTTGCTGTTTGCATGCGATCGCCAGTTTGTAAGTTTGATGGAAGTAAGCATACATCAAGTAATTTATATGGTTAAAAATAAAGAGACATCTGTTCTGCTGGTTTTTACTATCTAAAAACAGTATATCTGCAAACTTCAGGGTCGTTTACCTTTGCAATAATTTCAGCGTTTCCTTCGTTTACAAGGCGTTCGTAATACGTATTTGTTGAAGCAAGGTCTAAACCAACTATGAAACTATTTTTATCTTTTAGTAATCCGCGTAACTTTGTTAAAAATTGTTTTACGAGTACGGATCCGGTTTCGGGATTATGGAATTCTTTAATAAAGTGCATTACATTTGCGAGGAATATTCGGTCGAACTTACGACTTTTTAATTTTTCTAATCCTTCGGGTAATGTTGTCTGGATTATGTTATATCTGTCTGCAAGTATCTTCGCCCGAGTTTTTGCATAAATTTCTTCATTTTTTAAGTGTGGAAAGAAATGCGTTCCTATATCTTGTTCTTCTAAGGTGATGTTACAACTATCACTTACACGGTGATGTTCATTATTAACATCTAATCCCGCCTGATTGAAAATATCAATTAAGATATCTCGTTCATGACTTGATAAACAATCTTTAAGAAACAGGATTGAATTGCTACGCAAGTAGTCATATGCTTGATTAAGATTTACTATAAACCTACTTGCTAACAATAATTTTAATAATTCGAGAAATTCCGCTCTGCTAAATTCAGTTGTAGCCATTCTTGTTAATCTGTTATAAATAATCTGCTCTTTACTTGCATCTATCGCAACAACTTCCCTTACCTTTGGAAGCATAGCTAGTCCCAACCATAAGCTGCGATCGTTAGGACACTATGGTGTGGTTGTAAATCCATAATCTCGAGCGTTTTAGGAACTCGTGTTAGTGGGCAGCCCCAGCTGAGTCTGCCTTTGGCAATGTTTAATGGTTTAACTGGTTTAATTATCGGTTCTGCTACCATAAATATACTCCACAATATTAATCTAAACAACACTTTATAAATTCTTCTTACCTTATTATAATTGGTGAGATTAAATGCAAGCACAACATTTACTAATTCCAGGTCAAAGAAGAATCAATAAAATGGAATATCCTGGTTTTAAGAATGACTTAAAAAAAGCTGGGTTTCGTGTTGAAGTTGGGTTAAATGAATTTAGTTATGGTCTAAAAACAAATCATTTTTTTCATGATCCTGGTTTTAATTTAGCTGTTAATGCCCTACATACTCCTGATAAAAAAGAAACAATTGTAAGCGCCGAATTGACAATGGTGTGGAGACCAGCTCTCCAACTTAATAGTGTCATAATTGAAGGTTTTCAGGAAAAAGCACATACTGTAGATTTACCTAATGGATATCAATACGCTGCTTTTCTAGTCGTTCCAAAAACAGTTGAATTATTAGTTGAAAATGCCTTAAAATTAGGTAAATTTATTGCTGGACTAGAGGAACATCCATTAATTGAAGGTATTGAAGACAATCCGAAGGAAATTGTCTATAATAATCGTTGGTATAGTCAACGGATCCAAAACGCTTCAATTCCAGCTGAGGCTAAATCAATTGAGTTAGAGTGGGCTAGGGTACGAGATTTTATATGCGCTAGTATAGCTCATAAAGTCGGAGTTCTGCGACTCGACCAAAATTTAATTGAAGTTATGGCGTTTGTCACAAATAAATAATTTTTGGTATTTTTATGTCACAAACAAAATCACAAACATTTGCTCCTCACGTAAAACGAGAAGACGTTTATTCAAGACTTGGAGGGCCTACTTTAAGGTTGCTACAAAGACTTAAGGCGATTCCTGAGGAGAACGGTGCGGTTTCAAGATTCAAAGAAACTAAACTTGATCAATTGAATCTAGATGCAATATCTCGTATTTGGTCAAGTGATCCAAATGAATTAGCAACAATTCATGAAAGAGTTTATAGCGAATTGGCTGATTCTAGAAGGTGCAAATCTTCCAGAATGGATGAAGAAATTAAACGCGGAGTTTTAGAACTAACCGCGTTTCCATTTATCGTAGCTGATGTCGTCCTAGATCTAGCTTTAATGGACGAAGAAGAAATAAAACGAAAATTTCCTTGTCCAAAATTCTTCACTCAAGATGAAAGAAATGTTTTTGCAGTTGCAATGCACTCTGCTATAGAAGCGACTGCTAAAGAAGACCTTAAAAATTTCTTGAAAACTCATGTAAGCAGTTTTTACCCTCACAACTTCCCAGAAGTAGGGGTATTAAAGACCAGGATTGCTTTTCTTGAAAGTGTTGCTAATGATTTTACTGATCAAAAAACGCGCTACTTAATGCAAGACCGATATGATATGTGTAATCGTTTTCATATTAAGACCAAATCTACAGAAGATTTATATGCCGACCTTAGTATGTATCCGCGAGGTGGAAGGCTAGCTTTAATAGAAGTTCTAAGTTGGAATGGGGGGCTTGACCGTGAATCTAGAATTAAGTTGGAAGCACTCGATCTTGAGTATCAGGTTCTTGGTCTAGGTCTTTCAAACAGTGATTAATTTAGTTACTAGACAAAATTCTTCTTACATATGTTAACTATATCATTTCGTCTTTCGTCGTATCTTCCAGCGTCAATCAACAATCTTTTTAAACCAATCTTAGCACATAAATACTGTTGATTTCTATGCGCTTAGTCGTAAAACTCGGCAGTTCCTTAGTTACTGCAAAAAACGGAATAGATTCTCATTTAATAAAGAAAATCGCTGATGAAATCTGTTCTTTAAGCGAACACGATTTTGTCATTGTTACTTCTGGAGCAATATCTACTGGGATGCGTAAACTTGGGATAAAAGAAAAACCAAGAGACATTGCATTACATCAAGCACTGGCCGCAGTAGGCCAAGGTTCACTCATGCGAGCTTACGAGAGAATATTCGCAGATCGAAAAATTTTAGCCCAAGTTCTTTTAACAAATAATGACTTCTGTAACCGTTTACAATACCTAAACATTCAACACACATTAAACATGCTAATTTCAAAACATGTAGTTCCAATAATAAACGAAAACGATACGGTAACTGCCCAAGATATAAAGAAAGTCGCCTTTGGAGATAACGATTCGCTAGCAGCTCAAGTCGCAGTTGCTATAGATGCGGATATGCTAATTATCTTAACGGATGTTGATGGGTTATACGATCGAAATCCAAAAGATTCGCAAGCAAAATTAATTCGTGAAGTTAATGATTTTGACGATGCTTTTTTAGAATCTGCTTGTAGCACCTGTGGTGAACTAGGTCGAGGAGGAATGTCTGCAAAAGTTAAAGCTGCAAAAATGGCAACATTAGGAGATGTAAAAGTTATTGTAGCTAAAGGAACAGAAATTAATGTGATTAAAAAAACAATTAACCATGAAGTTGGTACTGCATTCTATCCACCTAAAAATAATGATCAATTATCTGCTCATAAAAACTGGATTGCGTTTGCTAGTGAAATAAAGGGGAAAATATTTGTAAAAGGAAGTACAGAAACAACTTGCAATTTAACTAGCGTAGTTTTGCCAAGCGAAGTAGTTTCTGCTGAAGGAGATTTTGAGAAAGGAGATGTAGTTGAAGTAATTTGTAATGAAAAGCGAATTGCAAGAGGAATGAGTAACTATTCCGTTTACGATCTAAACCGGGTTAAAGGATTGGAAGAAAATGATATTTTTAAAATCTTAGGCTATGCTTATAGGGAAGTAATTTCACAAAGTAATCTGGTGAAAACCAATGGAAAACATTAACCAAGTCGATTCTTACGTAATTGATCTTCTTAAGCGAAGTAAATCTGCTAGTTCTTCCCTTGCATTACTTAGTACAAAAGAAAAAAATGAGTACTTAATGAAAATGGCCGATTCCTTAGAAAAAAATAGCGAACAAATTCTAAAAGCAAATAGAATTGATGTAGAAAATGCAGTAAAAGAAAAAACTTCAGAAAGCTTAATTGATAGATTACGATTAACAAAAGAACGTATATATTCAATTGCAAAAGATGTCCGATTTGTTGCGAGTTTAGCTGATCCTATTGGCGAAGGCGAAGTATGGAAAGTACCAAATGGATTGGAAATTAAACGATTACGCGTTCCACTTGGAGTTGTTGCGATTATTTATGAATCTAGGCCCAACGTAACAGTCGATGTTGCCTCGTTATGTTTAAAAACAGGTAATTCCTGCGTATTAAGAGGGAGTTCGAGTGCGCTTAATTCTAATCGAGCGATCGTTTCTGCGATTTCTAAAGTACTCCCATCTGATGCAGCACTTTTAATTGATAGCGAAGATCGAAAAGTAGTCGATACGTTAATGCATGCCAGAGGCTATGTTGACGTTTTAATTCCGAGGGGCGGAGCGAATTTAATTAAACATGTAACAGAAAACGCAACTGTTCCAGTTATTGAAACAGGGAGCGGTAATTGTCATATATTTATTGATGAATCAGCAGATTTAGAAAAAGCAGAAAAGATTGTTCTTAACGCTAAAACACAACGACCCGGAGTTTGCAATGCTGCTGAAAAATTATTAATTCATAAAAATGTTGTTAAAGAATTTTTACCTAAAGTTGCAAAAGCGTTAAACGACAAAAAGGTCGAGCTAAGAGCGGATAAAGAATGTAAAACGATTCTCGATTCGCAAAAAATCCCATGCAAGTTCGCAACAGAAGAAGATTGGCCAAAGGAATATTTAGATTTAATCATCGGCATAAAAGTTGTAAATAGTCTAGATGAAGCAATTGCTCATATTAACAAATATAACACAAAACATACCGAAGCAATTCTAACGAACAACGTAACAAATGCGAATAAGTTTGCAAAAGAAATCGATGCTTCAACCGTAATGATTAATGCTTCAACAAGATTTACCGATGGCGGAGAATTTGGTTTTGGTGCTGAAGTAGGAATTAGCACACAAAAAATGCATGCAAGGGGCCCAATGGGACTAAAGGAATTGACTACTTATAAATATGTTGTAACTGGAGAAGGACAAGTTAGGGGATAACATTAATACAAATATCCCTTATACTGTCCTACAAAAACTTCAAACAGATACCTGATAAATGGTCTATACTTTTTATCGTAATCAAACTTCTGCAGCATCAAATAGTAAATTGTTTTTTGATCGTTAAAAATATTTAACAACGGATAGTTTGCTTTAAACAAAACAAAATTCATAAGTAGTCTTGCCATTCTTCCGTTTCCATCTCTAAATGGGTGAATCCGGACAAATTTTAAATGAACTAGAGAAGCTAGTTCAAAAGGATGAAGCTGACTCTTAGCTTGATTATGCCAGGAAATAAATTGCTGCATTAAAACAGGTACATCTGCAAAATTTGGACAAACGTAGTTTCCAACACGAACGTTTACATTTCTGTATTTTCCAGCATCATTCATTATTTCTTTTTGTTCGATGTAATGCAATTTTAAAATCATTTCCTCTGTCATTTCTCCTTGATAATCAAAAAGAAAATCAATACATTCGCGCATATTTTCTACTTCTTTGATATCTCGTTCTTTCCCTTTAGTATTAATCTTCTTGCCAAGTAAAATTGTTTCTGTTTCCTCGATTGTAAGTGTATTGCCTTCAATTGCATTTGTGTTGTAGATAAAACTCACAATACGTTCTCGCTCTTCCTTCCAAAGATTTTTGCTTATCGAATGTTTTTTTGAGTAATTGCTAGCTACTATTTTCAATATTTCTGTTTCTTTTTTTGTAAGTTTCGATTGAGCGATCTTTTTGGTTGGCAGTTGATTTGGTGGATGTGTTCCAATATATTTTCTTATTTTTTTAAATTTCCCGTCAACTCTTTTAGTTTCTGTTAAATAGTAATATGGCTTTCCTTTGATAATTTTCTTTTCCAAATATGTCATGAATAGTTAGGGGGCACAAGTATTTTAAATAGAATTGGGGGCACAGAAGTGGATAACTGATCGTTCCCAGTTTTGGGTTTAATGTTTTGGAATTTAGAAAGAATAAGAAAAAATTTAAGATTTCATAAATTTAGGGTGCTCAGTCAAAAATTTCTGAACGATCGGATCCCCTATATCTGAAACATACAATCTAACTGAGGAAACTAATAATTGATCTGCTGGATATATTGAATCTCCATCGAAGATGAGTCTAAATCCAAGTTCGGGGGTCCATTCAATTCCGTTCGTGCGACCTTCTGTTTTTTTAGGATCAGGGGTTATCCGCGTTACGCTAATTTTATTTTCTTCTATTTGAACAGAATAACTTATGGATTTGGGTTCTCCATCTGTTTTAGGAAGCCTAGTTCTCTTTGAAGGTGTACCTAACAAATAAGGTTGCTCTGGTGATTTAAGTTTTTCAAGTTTTTTAGGTCTGTGGTTTCTACCCATAGAAGTCATCTATTACATAACTTGGTTGAATCTGTTTTTAAACCCTTATTTTTCATAAAAAGAAACATAAAATATTCTTTGACACGAAATAAAAGCTTTCATTAGTAATGAATACTAGTTTGCAGCGGCAGTACACACTTTCGATAATGCTTAAAGTGCTATCTATCAATCTAATATCGCTGATATTTATGTCAACAATCGGGATTATCGGAGCTGGAAGATTGGGAAGCGCATTTGCAGAAGCTTTTGCTAAAAGCTATAAAATAATTGTTAGTGATCCAAATAAAGAAAATCTTGAGCGATTTAAGAAAATCAAAAACATACAAACAACTACTGATAATATCGAACTCGCTACTAAAAGTGATTTTGTACTAATTGCAGTCAAACCAAAAGATTTTGATTTAGTTGTTGCACCAATAGCAAAAGCACTAGAAAATAAACTACTTATTTCATTCGCTGCTGCAGTAAACATAAATCGAATCGAGTCCTTAGGAATAAAAAATGTTATTCGAGTTATGCCAAATATTTGCGTTTCTGTAGATGAAGGATTACTTGCTTATTCGCTTGGTAAACATGCGAGTACCTACGAAAAACAATTCTTAGACTCTTTTTCTAAAATAGGAAAATGTCTAAAGATGGACGAAAAACTAATCGATCCAATAACTGTGTGTTCGGGTTCTGGCCCAGCTTTTATTGCATATTTTGCTGATGCAATCGCAGAAGAAGCGAAATCGAACGGATTAGATTACGAATTAGCGATGCAAGCAGTTGCCCAGACTTTAGTTGGAACCGGGAAACTTCTTCTATCTGGCAAGCGTGCGCAAGAAATAATTACACAAGTGGCTTCGCCAGGAGGAGTAACTGAAGAAGGATTAAAAATTCTTGATAAAAATCAGGTAAAAGAAAAAATTAAGGAATCAATTCGCTTTGCGATGAAAAAGACGATTGAGATGGGAAAGAAATAATTAACTAGGTAATCTTTTGGCAGCTAATCTAGGTACGCGTATATTCGCTTCTGATCTACTGCGATAACCCCTTATTATTATTTCAAAATTCGATCTTTTACTGTAAAGTTCGTCTAATGGAATTTTACCTTTCATAAAATCAGCACATTTTTCATAAACTCCGTACTCTTTTAGTTTTGGTGCGTATAATTTCAATACTTCTTGCTTAGATAAATAGGCTGAAACTGCTCTAACTAAAGCGTTTAAATCTACTATGGTAAAAACACGTCCATCAGCTACTTCGGTATTTACATATCTTAAAAATTCGGTAATCTTGGCTAATTGGTTCTGTTCGCTTATATTTGATTTATCGCACGCGATTATGTGGTCTGGATTTACAATTCTGATTCCATGCTGATTGGATAATACTATTGACCATTTTTTGTTTGCTACATCATAACTCGATGCATCTACTCTATAAATATATTTTGAAATTTCCACTGGTTCTGCATCATCTACTACTGCCTGAACTATATTGAAAACCAGAGTACCAATACTAAACGGAGGGAAATTCATTATAAATAAATGTTTAAAAGTGTTTTTAAATGCTAAGGAAAATCTATAAACGTGCGGATTCCAGACGAATCTTTTTAAAGTCAAAGTGAATAAACCTTCACATAGGTAACTTTTATGTTTAAAACTTGGTTAAAGTCATTTGGGTTTGTTCTGTTAGTTATGATTTCACTTCTTTTACTATATACTGCATACGATAAACAAACAAAAACATTACAGTTTGAAAAAGTAATTACTGTACTTTCATTTAGTGATACGAAACTCTCTTTAAACGAATTAAATAAAATCACTGCGCTTGGTGCGATTGGAATCATTGCAATCGTATTCATGCTGGGTCCTTTATCCAAGTTTTTTCCAAAAATATTTGCGCATTATTTAATTTATAGAAAACCAGTCGGTCTAATCGGGTTTGCATTTGCATTAATTCATAGCGTTTATTCTGCTTATGTTTTCTATAGTTTTAATCTAGATAAAATAATCTCGGGAGGAAGAATTATCCCATTTACAGCAGGATTACTTTCTCTGTTTATATTTTTCCTTATGGCAGTAACTTCTACAGAGTCAGCAGTTAAAAAACTTGGATATAAAAACTGGAAAGTACTACAAACATTCGGTTACATCGGTTTACTGTTCGCAGTTGTACATTTTTTTGTAATCGAAACAAAGCCAGTTATCGGGTTTGATGTCCGGCCTTATGGAGTTGCATTTTTTGTTATTGCGGTTGTCGCACTTTTACTAAGACTATTTTTGGTATTCGTGCAGGTAAAAGAAAGAAAAGCTTATCATGAACACTTTGGGCAGAAGAAATAATCGAATTATCCTTTTTCTTCTAATCTGTTTACGGCGTCATGTAAAAATGAATGAAGATTTTCCGATTTTTGGTGTGCGCTAGTATAAGCTACGTAAATTGAAAAAGGCAAAAATACACAGATGCTTACAGCAATCATATAGTTCCAACTGGAATTTGTTTGAGAATCCGAAAGGCCACTATGGGACAAAGACGCAAAAGCACTAAATAGAAAAGGAGAAGCTGCCGCACAGGCAACCATGAGTGGACCAGAAGTATCTTGTTTGTTACTATTGCTTAGTTTCATATCAAGTGCAATTGAATATAATTTACCTTGTTCACCATTACTTAATTCCATTAAGCGAAGTACCGTTCTTCGTTTGCTCGCTCTTAGATTTTGCCTAAGCGCTTGATCCTTTAAACCACATAAGCTCTTGTAGTAAATTTCTCCAAAATACATAAATTCTCTTCGAATCGAATCTCGTTTCGCTTCGCTAACTATCGATCGCGTAAGTAGTACATCTACCTGTCTTTTTGAAAATGCATTTTTAGTTCGCATTAAGAATTCACTTCTTAACTACTTTTTCCTCCTTTAGAACTACTTTGGCAATCATGAAAACTACGAATGCAATTATGACAAAGTTAATTAGTGCGCTTAAGAAAGCTCCCCACTTTAATGCAATTGGGCCAATATCTAATGTTGCTAGTTCCCAACCTCCTTTTGGCATGAATCCCGTTATCGTTGGCATTATGATGTTGTTAACTAATGACTGAATTAGGTTTGTAGATGCAATTCCCATAATAACAGCAATAGATAGTCCAATTACTTTGTACTCCATTAAAAATTCTTTAAATTCAGCAAATATTTTCATCGTTTTTCACCTAATTTATTTTTTAGTAACCTAAACTTTTGTAAATCGTTTTCGATTATTTCGAAAGAAAAACTTTTTTCACTACATTCTCGTAGATACGATTAACACTAATATTATTATCGACGCAAGCGAAAATCGCTTACGAGCAAGTGTAAGTTTGAAGTTTGCGAGATTTGTTTTCTAGTAACAAATAAAATAACAAGTGTATATAAATTTATTAGATGATGACCAAGGTGATCGCTGAGCCAAGCCCTAAGCTAGTGCTTGATTTCGTGTCAAACGAGATTGAGACAGGAGTAATCCGGCCACGGCCCCATGGCAGTGAAGATTGACGTGCGGTCTGATAATATTTTTGTTTCGAGTTTTGGGTCTAGTGTCTCGACGAAAAAGGTAGCGAGTTCTGTGTCCTGTGCGGGTAGTGACGAAAATAATCACTTGCAGACCCAAAAGTTAAGTGTCATAAGTTTTAGAGTCTAATAATTTTATTGTGCCTTAAATTAATACTTGGCATTTAATCTTATCAGTCTTTTATACTGCCACACTCTTTCTTTAGCAATCTTAACATTGATATCTGCAGAATTTGTAGATCTATAAATGGCTTGCAATGCATAATTAGCCGCAGCAATTGAATGAGTTTTAACATGCGCAGTTGCCATAGCTTGACCAGCTGCACGCGCAGCAGAACGAGCTGCGTTCTCTTCGCCTACCTCTCTAGCTGCAGCATGAGCATCAAGTGAAGCTTTGCGTACATCTGCCATTTTGAAGTTGCCAGTTTTTATCCATTTTTGCAGTGTTTCAATAGCATTTCTAGGTCGTTTGTCTTTTTGGTGGCTATCTTCAAAATAATGTAAAATTCTCTTAACACAAGTAATTGCCCATATTGCTAAAGTTTTCTTTTCTGTTTTTTTGACAAGATCTAAAAGATAAGGGTCTATTTGTGCAAGTGAAAACTTTGGTTTGTCCTTAGTTTTATTTTGGTCTACCCTGAATTTTACAATTCTTTTAACAAGTTCATATGGGATCGGTTTATTAATCGGAAACTGAATAGAACCCTTTGCTTGTTTATAACTTGTTAGTTCTTTTTTAAAAGTAATTATTGCAGATGGAGTTGGATAAAATCCAACATGATTTTTGAATGCAGCAAAATGTACCAGATTCCCATTTAACTTAAATGTCGGAATCCCGTAGCTTATGGTTTCTTGCGATTCTGGTGCTAAATGTCGTATTACTTTACGCAATTTTTGTAAAATTAATTGAACATTTTTTGGTAATGTAAATATATAACTTTCTATATCCTTGAAAACTCTTTTTCGAAGGGCATTTTTCATATGCTTAGAACAACCTAAAGCCTTAAAAAAGAAAGTAAAATTATTATTGGGGGTTTGATAAAGAATATAAATACTAACGCTCGAAAGAATTAATATGTCAAACAACAGCGTAACATTGCATAGAGTCCTTAAGGCAACACCTGAAAAGGTTTATCGCGCCTTTACCGATCCTAATGCGCTTGCTTCTTGGATACCTCCCTACGGGTTTGTGTGTATTATCCATAGTATGGAAGTAAAACCAGGCGGAGCTTACAAATCATCATTCATCAATTTTTCTACTGGAAAAAAACATTCTTTTGGCGGAAAATATCTTGAAATTAAACCAAATGAATTCTTAAAATACACTGATAAATTTGATGACCTTAACTTGCCTGGAGAAATGATTACTTCGGTTTGGCTTAAGAAAGTTTCAACTGGAACAGAACTTAAAATAATCCAAGAAGGTATTCCAGCAGTTATACCAACTGAAATGTGCTATTTAGGGTGGCAGGAGTCATTAGAAAAATTAAAAAAGTTAGTTGAACCAGAGATTTCAGATTCCTAATTTTGTTATAAATAATATCGATGGAATTATAGGGCAATAACGCCTTAAGACCAATCGTAATAATTATAAATCTTATACAAATATATGAACGGGGGAGAATATGGCAAAACAAAAAATAGTTCCATGTTTATGGTTTGATAAGGAAGCAGTGGAAGCTGCCGAATTCTACACTTTAGTCTTTAATGACGCAAAAATAATACACAAGTCAATAATACGTAATACTCCATCGGGCGATTGCGATATTGTTGGTTTTCAGATCATGGGTTATAATTTTATGGCCATAAGCGCAGGTCCACTCTTCAAGACTAATCCTTCAATATCCTTTCATATTAAATGCAAGAGCGTTGATGAAGTAGATAAAATTTGGGCAATGCTTTCTACTCAAGGAAAGATCATGATGGAACTTGGAGAATATCCATTTAGTAAGCGGTATGGCTGGGTAGAAGATAAATACGGGGTCTCATGGCAGGTTATTTACATGGAAGGTAATTTTAAGCAAAGAATAATGCCTGCGCTTATGTTTACCAAAGATTTATCTGGAAAAGCACAAGATGCGATTAGTTTCTACGAATCCGTTTTCCCTGAATCAAAATCTCACGTCTTTATGCGCTACGCTAAAGGCGAGGAGCCAGATAAAGAGGGTACGGTGAAATATGCACAGTTGATTCTTGCAGGTCAGGAATTTGGTGTTATGGATTCTGCTCATGCACACAAATTCAAATTTAACGAAGCGGTTTCCCTTATGGTCAACTGTAACGATCAAAAAGAAATCGATTATTTTTGGAACAAACTTTCTGCAGTTGCGGAATTCGAACAATGTGGTTGGGTAAGAGATAAATTTGGCGTCTATTGGCAGATAATGCCAGAAAATATGGCTGAACTGATGGGGAAAAATCCAGATAAAACGACTCCCGCAATGCTTAACATGAAGAAAATTATTATTGCAGACCTAATACAAGCTGGGGAAGAAAAATAAAAATAAAACGGTGAATAAACATGCAACAAAATGAAGTTGAATCAACTGGTCACAATCGACAAATCTTCGTTAATCTGGCCGTAAAAGATCTTAAGAAAACAATCGAGTTTTTTACAAAATTAGGTTTCAAATTTAATCCTCAATTTACTAATGAAAATGCAACCTGTATGATTATTGGAAAAGATTCTTATGTAATGCTACTAGTTGAAAAATTCTTCAAAGGATTTATTCCAAATAAACAAATTTGTGATGCAAAAAAGAATACTGAAGTTCTTGTTGCACTATCCGCTGCAAGCAAAGAAGAAGTTGATCAAATGATAAACATAGCTATTGCAGCTGGTGGAAAAGAATATCGCGAAACCCAAGACTACGGATGGATGTATGGACGCGCTTTTGAAGATCTTGATGGCCACATTTGGGAACTAGGGTATATGGACATGGATAACCTTCCAGAAGAAATGAAAAATAAAAAGTAAAAAACTTAAGAAAATAAATAAGGACATTTGAGGTGAAAAATATGGTTATGAATCCAGTAGTACATTTTGAATTACCAGCAGAAGATAGAAAGCGATCAAGTAAATTTTATACCGAAGCTTTTGGTTGGCAGATGAATCATCTAGGAAAAGATATGGGAGAGTACATAATCGCCATGACAACTGAGTCTGATGAAAAAGGGCCAAAAAAATTAGGTGTAATTAACGGCGGAATTTATCAAAAAACAAAAGAAATGCCACCTCAATATCCATCGGTTGTAATTTCAGTTGACAATATTCAAGAGTCAATGAAAAAAGTAATCTTGGCTGGGGGTAAATTACAAGGGGAACCAATGGAAATTCCAGGTGTCGGACAATACGTTTCCTTTGTCGATACTGAAGGTAATAGGTTAAGTATGCTTCAGCCTGCACCAATGATGCAAAAATAAAAAATTAAATATTAATTTTTTCTAGTACAATCTTAAGTCCGTTTGCTGATAAAAAACCAAGTGAAAATGCGTGGAACGGATTTAGAATGAACATTGAATAAATAATGCCTAGCACCCATGCAGCAACCCCAAATATAATCTGGTGTTTTGTCTTAGTTGGGCTGGTTCTAGGTTCAGTTACCATAAAAAATGCTCCAAAAAACGGAAAGTATGCTAAACCTGCAGTTCCGGCCATTAAGAAGATCGTGATCGTATAAGTAATAAGATATGTCACGCTCGCTGTAATTCTTTTTATTTTTATCGCAACAAGTAATCCCAGAATTACTAATGCTCCAGTTCCAATTAAATTCTGCAAGCTACTATTGCCCCAGCCTAGTAAAAATTGCTCTCCAGTTGTTAATACACCTGTTGCTGATAATAAAATAATTGCGCTAAACATTCCTAAAGAAGCTGGATTAAATATGGGTTTTTTTTCAAAGCGAATAATATGTTTTAGTAACATCGATATTGCTGAAACTGCGCCTATTAATAAGTACTGGCCAGGCATGATTATATTTGCAATTATTAATGCAGCGATAGTCGCTGAATCCCCATATATAATTTTCTTTGTCTTTATGTACGTAATCCCTATGTCAAATGCTTGGGCGATTATTACTGCCAAAATTCCTGAAAGTATGACTCTATCGTATCCGAAACTCGAAGCGTTTAGTAACGCAGTAACAATCAATGCTATTATAATTAACTTATACGCATCTGGTAATTTTTTTTCAATATCTCTAAGTAATTTCATTTTATCTACCTACAAATAGTTTGTTGATTTCTATTATTCTTATATAATCGTACTTTAGTTTAATTTAAAAATCATCTATAAAAATTCAAATCCTTCTTCTTTATTACAATGTATCCAATTATGATTGCTAAAACTACAAAGTATGACGATAGCGCGGCAAAGTCTGCAATCGGGTCTCCATTTGTTATCAAAACTACTTTGAATATGTTCGTTACGTGAGCTAGCGGAAGCAACTGCTGCAGGACTTGCGTATAATTTGGTAATAAATCAGGAGAAAATAAAATATTTCCAAGGAAAAGCATTGGTATTGCGAGCATAAGAGCTCCTTGAATTGCTGCTGATTCTGTTTTAGCATAAAAACCAATCAAAAGTCCTATCGAAGCTAGTACTAATCCAGATATAATTATTCCAGTTAAAAGTAGTGATATATCATTTGGCATGCTTACACCAAATAGTCCGACTGCAATAATTATTATCAAAAATATCTGCCCTATTGAAAGCAATACTATTGTGATTAATTTTCCAAATATTAAACTTCCAAGAGAGCCTGGTGCCATTAACGCTCTGATTATTGTTCCGTTTGTTTTTTCCTTTACTAAGCTAATTGATGCTAGTAGGAAACAAGAAAGTAGTAGCGAAATTGATATTACCTGCGGCATTAGAAAATCAACAAAACTCGAACGAGTATACTGGTTTTCAAGTTTTACTGAAAGCGGTTCTGCAATCTGATCTGGATTTTTTCCTGTTTGTGTTGCGACTGTTTTTTGCAGTGATCCTATAAGTTTATCTACTGAACCTGTCTGATCAAGTATCTGGTCAAATACTTCATTTATATCTCCTATTGTGGAATTTATTCTTTCTAATACTGTTCGTAATTTGCTGATTTGAAGTTGTGCGCTTGCAAATGAGCTGTTCAAGTTAGTCAGGCTTTGATCTGCTTTACCCAGCGTAGCTATTAGTTTTGCCTGTTCATTGCCGTTTATTTGTTTTGTTAGGCTAATTTGTGTTGCGTAATTACTTATCTCTAGTTTAATTGATTGTAATGTTACATTTAACTGTTCTAATTGTATTGTTTCGTTTAGTGCATCCTTTCTTTGTTGCTCTGTACTATTTCTAAGTGCTTCTAATGAAAATATTTGGATGTCAAGTGCGGTCACAGTTATATTTGCCGAACTGCTGTTAGAATTTTGTACTTGCGCCCTTAGGAACTTAAGCGCACTAATCGATGTATTGAGGTTAGCGATATTCGTGTTTAAGTTTTTAGTTTGTTTTACTAATTTATCGTGACTATCTTCAAGTATTGTTATTGCCTGATTTACTGCCTTACTGGAATTATCTATAAAATTCTCGCTTTGATTAAATAATTGCTCGTTTTGCATCGATGCATTTTGCAATTCTGCTTTTTGACTTGCTAATATCTCCTTAAGGTTAGTTGTCTGGTCTGCTGCACTTGTTATTGAGTTTTCAAGAGATCCGATATCCAGTGAACTGATGTTTTCCTTTATCTGATTTAAAATCAATTTAGTTTCCCTCATCCTAACCTGGCTTTGTGTTATTTGTGCTCCAAGCGATGCTGCAGTTGCATTAAGAGATTTTAAGTCATTCCAAGCTGAACTTACATATGTTTTTGTTATGTTGACTGATGATGCTTGTACTACTGATGACATTGCTGAAATTATTGCCTGCTCAAGGGCAAGGTCGGAGTTATCAATTATAATTCTTATTTGGGATTTGTTTTCGGTTGATAGAGCATACTCAAAATTTTGAGGTATTACTATTAATGCTCTTAATTGCCCGTTTTTAAGTGTGTCCCGTGCCTCATCTTCCGTTGGAAATGATTTTACATTAAATGCCTTTGATTCATTTAACTCTTCTAAAAGTGCAGAACTAAATGTCGTATTTTCAGATGAAACTAATCCTATTGGCAATCCTTTTATATCGATTGAACGAAAAGAGCTGCCCATAAATAGCATTATAAAAATTGGAAAAATAATTAACGCAGTAAGCATAGTCTTGTCGTGCGATATTTCCCGAAATTCCTTTTTTATTGCCGATAAAAGCTTCATTTAGTCACCTTTGATACTCCCTCGGGTTTTACTAAATGTGCAAAAACATCTTCCATTTGTTTTAGTTTGTATTTTGTTTTTAACTCGTTAGGCGTTCCACTTGCAACTATTCTTCCAGCAAACATTATTGCAACTCTGTCGCAAAGTTCTTCAATTTCTTCCATGTAATGTGATGTAATAACTATTGTTTTTTTCAATTTATGAAGTTCTTTAATAATTAACCAGATCTCCCTTCTTACAACTGGGTCAAGTCCAACTGTCGGTTCATCAAGAAATATTATCTTAGGTTCATGTATTAGCGAACAAGCCATATTTAATCTGCGTTTCATTCCACCTGATAGATTGCTTGCAATGACATTTTTTTTGTCTGTTAATTTCATATCCTGCAAAAGTTTGCTTATTCTTGTTTTTATGTCTTTACCATTGACACCAAATTGCTCCGCAAAAAATTCAAGATTTTCCAATACGCTTAAAGTTTCATAAAATGAGTTTTCTTGAGTTACAAATCCGATATCTAGAGATGAAATTTCTCCGATATTTTTCCCAAGTATTGTAATTGACCCTGACGAGGCTGGAATTAATTTTGATAGCATGTTAAATGTCGTAGTCTTTCCAGAACCATTTGATCCTAGCATTCCAAATATTTCTCCTTCTTCAACTGTAAATGAAATATTGTCTACAATTATCTTTTCTTTGATAATTTTGACTAGTTCTGTTACGTGGACTGCAACTACCATATATCTTATGGTACTTTTAGGGTTTTTAAATACCTCTTTTTTATAATTCTTTTATTAATCTTTGGCATACAAAGTAAATCTATGCAAATCAAAACAGTCAATTCTACAAAAGAAATTCAAAGAATCGTTCCTGTGTTTATCAAAATATTTGGCTCCACACCATTTAATGAAAAATGGTCGATAGATCAGGCATACAAACGACTTTTGTTCTTACACTCGCTTGGAAAAAAATTCTGCTTTTATATTGTCGAGTCTAACGAAATTCTTGGTTTTATGTTTTGTCGCGTTATGGTGTGGCCCGAAGGCTATCGCATTTTTGTTGAGGATATGGGCGTACTTCCAGAACATCAACATAAAGGTTTAGGCAAATTATTAATCGAAGAACTTGAAAAACAGGCTAGTATTTTTGGAATTAAAACAATCGAACTAGAAATTCTTGATGAATCAACTGGTGCTTCGTTTTGGCCTAAATTTGGGTACAAATATTCTAAACGAAAGGTATTTTCTAAAACTATTATCCAATAAGGATTAACTAGCAGTAATCGCTCGTTTTACCTGCTGTACCATCTGCTCCTGGTAAGTTCCTTATAACTTTTTGGTCTTCAATGGGTAAGTTGTCAAACCAACATATCGCATGAAATGCGAACCATCTAATTGGCCAATGTTTTTGTCTGTAACTTGGATTCTTAGACGCCTGATTTTCTTTTCTTAGGTCATAAACGCCCCAATCGAAAAATACATTGTTTGGTAAACCCACTTTAATTGCAATAAGATCCCCCTTCTTAATCTGAATTGGAGGGGTGCTCGTAGTTCTAGAGTCCTGTTCTTTAGCTTCTGGAAAATCATTTGCTAATTTATTAAATTCTGCAGATAGTTCAAGAAGATGTCCTAAACGGTACATTATTCCACATGAATTAACTATATCAAAAGCGTATTGGATAGTTCCACCTTCTAAGTATCTAGCACCTCGCCAAACATAACCATCAAAAGGTGCGCGAACCTCAATTTCATTATTTTTTTGGTTATCAAATCTAAATCCACCATGAGGTTTGTAATCATCCCCTGTGTTTACATTTTGTCCTCTATACTGACCCGGGTATAACATTGATGTTACTTTGCTTAGATCAGTTGGATTTTGAAATAGGACAGGCCCACAATCTGGCGGGTTTCCAGTTGGTATCCAATTATTTCCAGAATAGTTATAATCCCATTCTACATTTTGATTCGTTATTTGTCCGATTATATTTTGTAGTTTAGGGATAAATTCTGGAAATATCATTTCTTGTGGCACGTTACTATTGCTTTGATTAATCTGGGATTTATTATCAGAACCATTTTGTGAGTAATTTTGAAAACTATTTTGCTCAATTGGGGAGCCCGTAATCGCCGATGTATTATTTGGTGCAATAAATTTGTCATTGTAATTATTTTGTTTAGGTACTGCTGCACAACCCATAAATAAAGTAGCTACAAGAAGCAAAATCAAAGTAACTGTAAAATTTCTTTTCATGTTTATCCCTGCTTATTTTGACTAGTTTTTTTATTGTATAAAAATAAACCAATACCTAAAAATAAAAATACATAAAGTAACGGACAAATTGTATTATTAAAAACTCTTTTAACTGGTGGTTTTGTCTCTGTTGTTTCATTTGTATCTGGATCATTTATTTCATTTGTAGTTCCAGTTTCTTTTTTACCTTCTGTTTGTAATCCTTTAGCCATAAATTTAACTGTACAAGCATCTCCAACAAAATCCCCATTTGAATCTTTTTGATCACTGTTTGAAATTTTAGGGCAGTTATCTAGTGTATCAACAATGCCATCTTTGTCAATATCGCTGCATCCTTCATCAATTAATCCATCGCCATCATTATCTTGCCCATCGCAAGCTTCGCCTAAAAATGGAACTAATGGTGGATATCTTTCATCAGTATCTTCGCTTATTTTTCCTAAATTATTTCTTATTGCGTTTAATTCCGGACAGCTATTTTTAAGACTAGATAATCCAATCACATCATTTTCTGTCATAGTTCCGTTAATTCCATAATACGGGCAGCCGATAGGAAGTATGGCGTTTTTCCAGTCATTAGTTCCATTTAATTTAGTTAATGAACCATTTGCAGTGTCATATTCATTATCTCTATTTCCGTTTACGTTTACAGTCTGGCTTCCTGCAAAATTACTATCGCAATTCCAGTCAACTGCTGAACCATTTAATCCAAACATAATCATTAAACTGGAATTTGTACGAGTGCGTCCAATTACACCATTTCCAAAAGCTGCGCTTCGTCCGTTGTTTGTACAAGTATAATAAGAAAGCGCCAGCGGATTAGATGAAATAATTCCATTTGTTTCACTTAAACCTGCATTCTCGTCAAGCGTGCTAAGTTTTTCATCTGAATAATCTAAATCATAAATAATTCCTAAAGGCGTATTTCGTGGAATCCCGCTAAATTGGAAATAGTAATTCATGATGCTTCGATAATTTGGTTTAAAGTGCGTGTTATCAAATGCAAGTTCTTTTTCTAACCTGCCGCCATGACCTAGCATCAATGTGTGCCCAAATTCATGCATTAACGTTCCTGCTACTGCAGTAGTATTTGAACCGTTGCGCATTGCAACAAAGAAATTTCCACCTACTGTTGCCTGGCCAGTTGTATTTTCCTTTTCATGCGTAAATATTCCGTAACGAAATATTCCCGCTCGATTTATATCAAAATTATCTTTTTTTATGTCAAACAAATATTTACTATTATTTGTATAAAATGCGCGCGCTTCGTTACTGTCATTTAAAGAAAACTGGTCCCATTCTGCCTGCGGTTGTTCTGTGATTGCATTTCCTTCGCCCCATTGTCCAATATCAATATGCAAAGTTATATCTCTATTAGCAAATGCGTTAACTACCATCTGTAACGATTCATTTGTTGGTTTATGTGTGTGAGAGCCATCTTCCATCCAATCAAGTTCTAAAAACAAATCCTTCTTTAGTGGGTTAGCCCCCATTGCGGGTAAATCTACCAGCGTTCGTCCATTTTTAACTAATCCATAAACTTCTAAACCATCGCTTAAGCCATCTGCATCTGTATCTGCGTTCTTCGGGTCTGTTCCAAAAACGCTTTCATTTATATCGACAATTCCATCTTTATCACTATCAATTTTCATCCATGCGTCGGGGTCAGGAATTTCTATATTCCAGGAAACGCTCCAGGGTGTGCTGCCGTAAACTGATATTGGGCCTGCATATGTCAGTCCTCCAAAATCTACATTTGAATATCCTGAAATTATACTCGCTTTCATCTGGTTTCCAGTTGGTTCAAGTGCTTTAAATGATCCGGAATAGGAAAACTGGTTTTCAGGATTTGCGTCAAACAATGTAATTGGGACGGAAAAAGTACCTGCAGTTAATCGTGAAAATGTTGTTGTTTGCCTCGCACCACTACAAACTGGATTTATATTTGGGGAAGTTTTAGTTACCTGCGTAATGTCTGTTTTAGTTACTGGAATTATTAATTTTCCAGCTAAAGAAAGTTCGGGATTTCCACTTAAGCCTGTTTTTTTGTAAATTAATTTTAAATCATAACCTTTTAGGTGAATCAAATTCCCGTTTGAGTCTTTGCCGTTACCTGTGCTATATGGGACATTTAAGTTTGAAATTTTGTCGGACCCAGTAGCATTAACTTCTGTTATATATGCGCATTCCTTGCCCCCCGTATTAGTCTGCTGGTCAATACTCCACTCTACTGCCTCGTTCTGAAATTTAAAAGCCCGATCAGAATATCTAGTAAGGGAGTCAGAGTTCGGATCAATTTCTAAAAGATACCCAGAAATCTTAAAATTTAATTTTTGCTTTACTGAACCTGTGTTTGTTTGAACATTGTATGGCCCAGTATAATCATAAACAAGCGTAATCGTGGTTAACTTATCTGAAACAGAATAATTTTTCGATGTATCGTTCTCAATTGCATAAGCAAAGTTCAATATTAATAAAACAAAAACTCCAAAATAAGTCAATTTAGTTAAAAATCTCATAAAAATCTAGGACATCTGTAATTAAAATATCTTACTGCCTCTAGTTGTACTATGGCAAAAAAGAAAAAAGGAATAATTTACTATGTTATTGCTTTTCTTGGACTAATTTTTAGTGCAGTCAAATTCCTTCTGACTGGAACTTTTAAAATTATTAAATTTCTTGCTATTGCTACTTACAATTTTCTAAATTTTTTATTTAAATTTGCTCAAAATTCAATCCAAAAGTCAAATGAACTAAGAAAAGAAGTCGCAAAAGAAGTTATTCGTCCTATAATTACTGCAACATACTCTGCGTTTGTAGAATTAGAGGAAAAAGCAGGAAATTTACAAGATTTTGAAAATCACATCTATTCTGATAAAAGTTCGGTTGGTTTGATTCTAGGCGCCCGGGGGTCGGGTAAAAGTGCAATTGGTTTACGCATTCTTGAAAATATTGTCGCAAAATCAAAGCGCAAGGCTTACGCTATGGGCTTTAATAAAGAAGATTTGCCAAAGTGGATCGAATCTATTAATTCTATTGAAGAAGTCAAAAATAACTCATTCTTGCTTGTTGATGAAGGTGGGGTAGAATTTTCTTCTAGGCAAACGATGTCAAATGCGAATAAATTACTAAGCGAATTACTTTTGATTAGCAGACACAAGGATCTAAATGTTCTTTTTATTACTCAAAACTCTTCAAATATTGAAGTTAACGCAATAAGGCAAAGCGATTATCTTGTTCTTAAACCACCATCACTTTTGCAAATGGATTTTGAAAGAAAGAAAATAAAAGATATTTATGAAAGTGTTAAGGAAAAATTTACTTCCTACAAGGATCAGGTTGGTCTAACTTATATCTATTCTGACCGGTACACTGGCTTTGTGAAAAATGATCTTCCTTCCTTTTGGAGTAAAAAGGTTAGTACAGCTTATAGCGCCAAATAGTTATTTTTTATAAGTTAATTGAACTAGTCCTGTCTCAAATTTCTCTGCTTTGATAAGTTTTAATTCCTTTCTTATTGCGCTTTCTTTGAACAAATTAATTCCTCTCCCAAGCAGTATCGGGTGGATTGAAATAATAAATTCATCAATTAAATTCTCTTTTAAAAATTCATAAATTAGTTCGCTTCCCCCGACCAACCAAATTTTTTTCTTTCCGTTCTTTTGCATGTCTAAAATAAATTTCCTAACACTATTTTTAACAAAAGTTACGTTTTCATCTTTTTCTCTTTTTTCTTTTTTAGAAAATACAAAACATTCTTTGTCTTTGTGTGGAAAAGTATCAAATGTCAAAGTTGTTTTGTATGTGTTGTTTCCCATAACTAGCACATCAATACTTTCATAAAACTTAGAGTATCCATAGTCCTGGTCTTGAAAAAGCCAGGCTATTTCACCATTTAGGTCAGCAATAAAGCCATCTAAGCTACATGCGATAAATAGTGCTATTTTAACCATAAACGATTGTAAAAGTTAAGAATAAAAATCCAGTGGCTGATACCACTAGTTTTTCATTTGCTGATGAAAATAAAAAAAAGTAAAAAATTATCTGCAAGTTGGAGCCATCGTTAACATTTTCTCTCCTCTCTTTTCCTTTAGGTGGCTTCCGATTATTTTTACAACTGGTCTTTCATCACTTGCTCGTGTGTAAAGCGTTCCATGCCATTCTTTAATTCCAAATTGATCGTTTAATAATTCTAAAACTGTATTAACGTCAAAGCATCTACAGGAATACAAGTCAAAGTAAAATTCGTTTGACCCATCCTTGTGAGTAAATAAATGCATCGAACAATGGCTAGTTGTAATCATCTGTACAAAGCTCTGACCTGGAAAATCCAAATCAACTGCATCGGCCCAGTTTAATGGTCCTAGCGGCTTCATTTCTATTGCTTTTAGCAACCTATCCACAAAACGCTGTGCATCTTCCCTAGGCAAAGCCTTAAAAGAGGGCGAGATCTTCGCGTTAACCGTCAAATGTATATGTTCTAACGACATTTCAGATCCTTAATTATTTTTATTAAATTAGTATTTTTAAATATATGCCTAAAATTTTTATATTTTTATTTTTCAGACGTATTTTTCATACCTTTTTAATAATTTTTTTCTAATTTTATTTTTTTATCCTCGATCATTTTTTGCAATTTTTGCATTTTTACGTGTCAAAAACTGATTTTGAAATCTAAAAATATAATTTGCACGCTATTTTTGGGTATTTTATTTTTTATAAAAAAATAATTTTCATATATTATTACTGTTATTCTCTTTTTAAATGTTGCTTAAAATGTCTGGTCTTGTCTTGCAAATATTATTCTATTAATTATTTCTGCAATTTCTGGTGCTGCTTCCAGTTCAGGATAAAATGCAGTTGGAGTAGGTTCTAGTTTTAATCGTTCTTTTTTATTTGCAAGACATTTTTCAATTAATCTTTTTGCCCTTGGATTATTCAAAATAATATCCAGCTCTCCGTTAATTACGGCAATCTTTCCCGGCAAGTCTATTTGGGCGCTTTCTAGGGCATGTTCTATTTTTGGGCCCGTCTGATTTAACTGGTTATAAAATAACCTGAGGGCGAGTCTATCTGTTGTCTTAAGCCCATGAAAAAATTCGCCTAAAAAATCTACTGAGCAGTTCGGCATTGCTCGTACGAATTTTAGTATTGGTGCAGCTAATTCAAAGGAGTGCAGCCTATTTGGTCCTAGGAATCTTACCAACCTATGCAACTGCGCTGGTAAAACGGATTCTAAACTTCCTATAATCGGGTTGATTAACATAAGGGACGCGAATTTATCTGCTACATTCGTTCCGTTTTCCATCATTTTTTGTATGTACTCTAAAAATAGAAATGCTCCTGCGTCCCTGGCTATTATATGTGGTCTGCTAATTTCAAATTCCAGGATCACTTGCCTAAGCGTGCGTGCGAACTCCTGACTAAAATCATCGGAAGTTTTGCTACTAAGTTTGTTTAATCCGTGACCTGGTAAATCAAAACCAATAAATGCACAATCATTTAGCGAAACTTCGGTAGCTAATGCAGCCCAGGTTTCTTTGTTTCCTCCAAATCCATGTATTGCAACAATATTTCTGGAAGTTTTGCTTGAGGGAATCCCTCTCACTAAATAGTCTCGTTTTGCGTGCCTATGCTGTCTTAATATGTGCATATAGACCATTCTTCCTTACTTCGCGCATAAATATAATCTTTCCCAATCATAATAACTCTGGTAATGATGATGACACTGTCCCAGAGGAGATTTTGTATGACCGGAAGAGTAGCTGCTGAGTTACCATTTAAGGAAATTTTATCCCAAGTCAACTAAAAAGTCCAGTGAACGACTATTCGTTTACTAGATCGTTCAAAACTTTGTTTTTGAATCTCGACTTGATCTATTCAAAACCAACTAGAGAAACTTATAAATGTGCGATCGGTATTACTTATTTGGTTTTGAATATGAACGAGAAATTTAAGGGAATTTTAGAAATCACATTTGCTGTTGTAATCGTTTTATTAACTTTCTTTTTCAAAGACCAGATTATACAATTAGGCGATTATGGTTACCTTGGTGTTTTCCTAATCTCACTTCTAAGTTCTGCAACAATTCTTTTGCCAGCACCAGGTTGGGCAGTTGTATTTGCTTTAGGCAGGAGCCTTGACCCATTTTACCTAGCTTTATTCGCTGGTCTTGGTTCTGGTATCGGTGAACTTACTGCATATTTTGCAGGAAATGGAATTCAAAGTATAATTAAAAATAAACACCTGGAACAAATAAAACAATTTATTAAAAACTACGATATTTACGCAATTCTGATTCTTAGTTTTATTCCAAATCCTTTTTTTGATATTGCTGGTATTTTGGCAGGCAGTATGCGTATTAATCCATTAAAATTTGTTCTTGTTTGTATTGTCGGCAGGATTCTTCGCTTTTTACTGCTAGCCTACTTCGGATTCCTAACCATTCGTTTTTTATAACTTTTTGGTATAATCAAAGCTATGAAAACATTTTATTTCGCTTTACTCGTGTTAGTAATTTTTGCAATGTTCGGTTGCATCCGTAATAATGATCAAATTAAGATCGAGCAAGTAGTTGTTGCATCAAATAATTCTTCTCTTGAGGCTCTTAATGACACTCAAAACGATTCTACTACGAATACTCCTCTTTATCAGGTGAATGTTGGTCTTCCGATACCTCCAAATGTATCTGGTAATACAACTATAAATACAAATGAAACTACCAATAACAAGACTAACAATCTTACTAATACGACTACTTATCCAAATCTACCTTCTCCACCTTGCGTAGATAGCGATGGTGCTAATATTTCTAGTTCTGGATCTGTTACTTTCCAGGGAAAAACATTTTATGATTTATGCACGGGTCAGGAAAATGTGAAGGAGTATACCTGCACTAATAATACGCTCGATAATTACATTACTCAGTGTCCATTCAATTACGAATGCAACCTTGGCGCATGTTCGCTCGTAAAACAAACCTGCACAGATAGCGATGGCGGGAAAGACGATCGCATAAGCGGTACGATAACAATAAAAGACTCATCTGGCAGGTTGCTTAAAACTACAGATAAATGTAGCGGCATATACGATGTTCAGGAGTTTTATTGTAATGGTAATCAACTAGCTTATATAGTTACTCCTTGTACTGGAAACTATACGTGCAATGTTGATTCTGGCGCTTGTGATTTTAAGTAATTGTTTATTGTTCTTATCGTTAAATGGTTACTCTTATGCCAAAATTCGATTTTATTGATGTAGTTACAAAAGATAAACTACTTCTACCCGCATTAGTCTTTGAGCCAACAAGTTCTACTAAACGGACTGCGTTAATTTATGTTCATGGCTTGGGGGGAGATTTTTACAGCAACAGCGAAAAAGCAAATGCGTTTGCAGAAGAATGCAATAAATATGGATTTGCTTTCCTTACCTTTAATAATCGCGGTTCGGGATACGATGCTGCAGTTAAAAAATTAGATTCTAAAACAGATAAAGGTTTTGTTAGGGTAGCTGCCGGAAGAACTTACGAAAAATTCTCTGATTGCGTTTATGACATTGGTGCGGTTATTAGTCAGGCAAAGAAACGTGGATACAATAAAATAATTCTAATTGGCCACAGTACGGGGGCGAATAAAGTCATTTATTATTTATACAAAAATCAAAATCAAAAAAATATTGTGGCATCAGTCCTTACCGGAGCTTTAAGCGATGTCCCAATACAAAGGAAACTTTCTGGAAAAAGCTATCCAAAAATTCTGGCTCTTGCAAAAATGCTTTATAAAAAAGGCAAAGGAAGCGTACTTCTGCCAGAAGGCAGTAGTGATTCTCCAATTACTGCACAGCGTTTTCTAAGCCTATGTGTTGAAAAAAGCGAAGAGGATGTTTTCCAGTATTATTTACAAAACCCAGCATTTACCCAGTTAAAAAGTCTCAAAATTCCTGCTCTTTTTATAATTGGAGAAAAGGACGAGTATGCAACAACCAAACCGAATCAAATATTGAAAACTTATTCTAAACTAAAGAGTAATTTCGAAACTGTCCTGATTAAAGGATCATTACATTCTTTTAATAAAATGGAGAAAAAACTCGCAAAAATTGTATGTACTTGGATCAATAAAAAAGTTACACTCTAAGTTAAATCAGCCTTATTTCTTTATTTTCCTTATCAAGTTGCATTAAACTAACTGTTGCACCATTTTTAGTTGCTTTTTTTATTGCAGGGTTTTGACACAGAACTTGCTTTAAGAAATTTAAAACTTCTGGATCAGAATGTACAATCACAATATGTCCCGTACTTTTAACACAATTAACAGAAGCAAGTGCATATTCAATGCTTCCAAGTGCTTCTTCGCTTAATTCTGCGTTTTTCAAACTAACCGCGAATAACTCGTTTAAATCTGCACCAAAGAACGTGCGGCCATTTGTTACATTGCCTAAATCTTTTGGATCGCTTAAAATTATCGCGTGAGCATACTGTTCTGCAAAAGTTTTTCCTGCAATTTTAGCGTGCATGATCGCGATTCGCACTTCGGATGTGGTTTCTGAAACAAAATCAGATAATTCTCTTGTTTTAGAATAAGTAAGTCCTAAATCAGTTGTATTAAATCCGATTACTCCCGCATATACTTTTATTTTTCTTTCTCTTACAATATCTAAATTAGCTAATACTTCTCTTTGATATTCTGTGTTATTGATAAATATGTTGGGGTGACCAGAGCCTTTTATGTGGATTCGATCTAATAACCTATCAATGCTTTGGCTTTTTCCGCGGTGTTTATGTTCGTCTTTTTTAACTAAGCATGCTCCGCAACCAATGTGGCCAATAACAAAAATTTCGCCATTTTCCTTAAGTTTGTCTATTACTGCACGTACTTCATCAGTTACTGCATTTCCCGCAATCTGTACAGTTGCTATGTGTTTACCCTCATAATGCCTAAGAGACGTAGCCTCACACCTGGAATCAGAACACATTAATACAACTGCGTCATACTCTTTAGGTGTTTTTACTAAAGTACGTTCAAGTGCTCCTTTAGCTCCTGCAATTAAAATTTCTCTTGACGCTTTGATGTCAAGGAGTCCTTGTTTTGCTATTATTCTTTTTAAGTCATCTATATAAAACGGATTTTTTCTGCTTTCTCTTACTGAATCTGGAATAAGTAATCTTTCACTTCGAGTAAAACTTCTTGGTCGTGCTACTTCTTTATCTGTTTTTCTTGGGTCTTCTCTATGCTCTACTCCTCTTAATTTTTGTAACGAAAGAATAATATTTTCTGCATCTTTTAATCTTTTTTTAGCCGTTTTGTCCTTTTTGTTTTGAATCAGTTTTTCCTTAATCTTTTCTATATTGGCAACATTGAATTTCCGATCTCCAAGAATTAGCGTAGCTTCAGGAAAATTCTGCTTATTTAAGTCTAAGCAAAAATCAATTAATTCCTGGTGAAGCATAGGATCGGTAATCTGAATATTTTTTAACTTCAAGTCCGGACACTTCAATACATCGCCTAATTCTATGTCTTTTTTTATGTTTTAAAAACTTATAAAACTATGCTAGAATAAAAGTTTGGCCATTCATCTTGTTGAACTTCATCAGGGTAATTAGTTTTCCATTTTGGCTCTTTTCTTTTATTATTTTACTTTCAAGAATCTGTTTTTTTAATTCCTTAACTGTATCACTATCTGTATGAAGTATCATTATATGTGGTGAGTCCTTAACTCCATGAACCTTTAATAGTGCATCTTCTATTGCTGCAATTGATACTGTAGCTATTTTCTTACCAAAGTTACTCACGCATATAATTTCGTTTAAATTTCCGTCAAAGATTATTCTGGGGTTGTTTACTAAACCTAGGTCTAGTGGGTCGCTTAAAATAATTGTATGTGCATATGCTGCATTCAAATTTACTCCCTGGTTTTTAGCCTTTGTTAATCTGCTGCTTAAACTTCTTTTTAATCCGTTTATACTGTTGCTTGGTTTACCATCTTTTAGAAATCGTATTGGTTCAAGACTATTTGTAAAATCTGCAAGTACTGGTATTATTGCTGCTTTTTTAGATATTAAAATTTCGTTGTGTTTTAATTTTTCTACCTGGTTTATTGCATTTGCAGAGTATATATCTTTTGCAAAACTATCCTTTTTACCAATTTCCACGTGACTAATTAAATTATCTATGCTGTTACTAATTCCTCGGTTATTGCTTTCCTGTGCTTTTAAATCACATTCATAGCACATTAGCGATCCGCAGACAATTACTTCTCCATCTTGTTTTATTCTGATAAATCCGTTATCCAAATCATCTGTTACTATCTGCCCTGCAGTTTGTATGTTTAAAATTTTTTGTTCTAGGTAATCTGTTAGAATTGTTGGATCAGTGCGTGGTCCAGTTGATGAAACTAAAACTAAATCATATTCCGCCGGTTTAGCCAAGTTCGCTTTCTTTTGGGTTATTTGCCTTACAAATGCTGCGTTTCCTGCAATTAACAAATCAAGCGATTCTTTTACTAAAATTGGTTGCTGCGTTTGTACTTTCTTCATTACGACATCGAGTAATACCATCGAACGCACCTCTGGTGGATAATTAGTACTTTATAGTAATAGCTTATGCTAGTAAAGAATTAAAAAAAGGAAAGATTAAATTATTTGAAAAATATTTAAAATTATTTTCTCATTTTCTTGGATTTTTCCTCTAAGATCATTCCCGCTTTAAGAAGTCCTGCCAGAAGTTGATACGGGTTAGGTGGGTTTCCAGGTACATTTACATCAACTGGTACAGTATCTTCAACTTTTCCGCTTCCAGCTAATGCATAACTACCTTGATATGGAAAACCCGTAACTGCACCATCTCCTGCTGCGACAACTACGCGCGGGTCTGCCATCGCATCATAACTTTTCTCAAGTGCAAGTTTCATATTCATTGTAACTGGACCTGTAACAATAATTACATCTGCATGCCTTGGCGAGGCTACATAGTGGATTCCAAATCTTTCTGCATCTACACGCGGGTTCATCATCATCTGTTCTTCAAGTTCGACATCGTTTGGCGAACCAGCGTCAACCATTCTAACGTGTATTGACTGCGCAAAAGGGTTAAGACTGCGTTTTTTAAGTAGTTCTGCAACCTCTCTAATATCTGGGTCATCTGAATTAGGATCTATACGGTCCGGATATTTTTCAAAAAGGAATTTGAATATTTCAAACATATTTACACCTCACAAATCAGTACCTGCGTAAGACATATTAAAGCTTTTATTTATAAGCGGGAAATCTGGCACAATATTTCCAGGAACTAAATTTTCCGCGCCACGCCAGTTACGAAAAGATGCTGTCCTGCATCTAAAACTTTTTATTGTTCCATTATCCATTAGTTCAATCATGAATGTACAAGAACCTCTTGGTGCCTCTGCCCATCCTAAGCTCCATACACTTTTACGCGATTTTGAAACTGGTACTGGTGCAAGAATCTCGCCATTAGGCATCTTGGCAATTACTGTCTTTATGATTTCAACTGCTTGTTTTACTTCTGCAATTTTTACTAGGAACCTGCATAATACGTCTCCTCCCTCTTCCTTCTGTTCGCTAAACTTGACCTTATCATAAAATTCGTAAGGGAAGTATTTTCTTACATCGCAGCTATATCCTGCTGCACGAGCGACAGGTCCAACTAAAGATAATTTTTGCGCAACCTCTGTTGTAACTATTCCTGTTGAATAAACCCGATCAAGATATGTTGAGTTTGTCAATGTAACTGTTTCAAGTGTGTTTAATCTATTGACAAAGTTGTCAAGTTCGCTAACTAAAACACTAATTTTAGTCTCATCTAAGTCTGCTTTTACCCCTCCTGGTGTACAAACTCCCCCTAAGAACCTATGGCCAGTTATTTTATTATTAAGGCGCATCATATCCTCGCGCAAAACGGCGAATCTAGATGCTGCGAAATAAAATCCGACATCTGTTGGCATTCCGCCTAAATCCGATAAATGACTGTATATTCTTTCAAGTTCAGCTAAGATCACTCTTATTGCCTGCGCTCGTTCTGGAACTTTTATATCTAGCGCTTTTTCTACCGCTGTACAATAGCCGATCATATTCGCAATTCGTTCATCTCCTGAAATCGATTCTATAAGTGGTATTGCTTCGGTTATATTTTTTCCTTCAACTAGTTTCTCAACCCCCCGATGAAGGTAGAACATTCTTGTTTCAAGTTTGTTTATTGATTCCCCGACCACGCTGAATCTAAAATGTCCTGGTTCGATTATACCTGCGTGAACTGGGCCAACTGGAATCTGGAATTCACCTTCGGCACCCGTCATCGGCATTTCGTAAACGTAATCTGCATTTTTACCCAATCTTTTCTTCTGACCTTCTATATTTTCTAATCCGCCATCAGGATGGAAAAGTATTGGACGTGAATCTGGAATGTTATCAAATCTAAGTCCGCTTAAATCCTGCATTTTCCTCTCATCCCATACTGCTGCGTTAACAACTGCAGAAACTGCATAAAATTCCTTGCCTTCTGCATATAATACTGCGAATGTTTCAAGAGCTGGCACACGAAAAACATATGATGCCTGAAAGTTTCCTTTTTCTAAATCACTTATAAATGAGCTATCGAATAATGCATTCTCTTTAATCATTTTTTCACTTAAACCTGGCAAATCTTTGGAATTACATTTTATCCAGACTATTCCTGATTGTTCAACAGAAGAAATTTTTGCATTAGCAGATGACTCAAGCTGTTTTAAGAATTTTTCTAATTTAGAATCCATATTTAAACACCCCCGATTAAACTACCTGCATCTTTTATTAAATTAAGAACTGGTGCTGGAGGGAACAATGCTAATGCTATTGCAAGAAGCAAAAGCGCAATCACTGAAAATGACATGTAAGGACTTACTTCTATATGTTTTGGCATTTTTTCCGGCTTATTACCAAAGACCATATCTGAAGCTTTGTAGAGGAAACTTGCAAATGCAATTACTGTAAATACGATTACAAAAAGAGCAACTAGGTATTGTCCCTTTGATAATGCGCCTCCTAGAAGTGCAATTTCAGAAAAGAACGTACCAAATGGGATACTTCCAGCCACTCCTAAAACAGCTAGTAAAAATAAAAGTCCAAAAACAGGTACTGCGCTTGCAGCTCCCTTTATATCTGGCATATTTTTAGTGCCATATGCATTTGTTATAATTCCACCTAAAAGAAATGCTAATGGTTTAGCTAAAGAATGAGCAAGCATATGGAATAATGCTGCAAAAATTGCTATTGGTCCACCAATTCCAGTAGCTAGTACAATAATTCCCATATTCTCTACGCTTGAATATGCTAAAAGTCGCTTAAGGTTATCTTGTGCAAAAAGACGAAGCGCGCCTACAACTAGGGAAAGCACGCCAAATAGTATAAATAATCCTGACGCAAAACCTGCAATTTCTGGTGACAAGATTACAATTCCATATACTCTTAATATTCCATAAAGGGCTATATTTAATATAAGTCCGGATAGTAAAGCACTAACTGGAGTTGGTGCCTGACTGTGCGCATCTGGAAGCCACACATGCAACGGTACAAGACCAACCTTTGTCCCGTATCCAACTAAAACGAATACGAATGCAAGTTTAAGGTATAGTGGGTTTATTTTGGTAATATCAAACGGTGTTCCGTAAACTGGGGTTTCTAAACCTCCCTGTGCAAATGCATAAAATAAAACAAGAATTCCAATAAATGCCAGTGTAAATCCAACAGAATTTATTGTAAAGTATTTCCATGCTGCTTCTATTGAAGCTTTGGTGTTGTAAAAACTTATCAAAAACACTGATGAGAGTGTTGTAAGTTCAACTGCTGCCCAAACGTGAATTGGGTTTGATGCTAAAAGTCCAGTTAGCATTGCAGCTAAAAACAGGGAAAGCTGTGCATAAAATCTTGCGAGCCTGTCTTCTTTAATTATTCCTTCTTCTACTTCATGGCGCATATATCCTACAGAGTAAATAAATACCAGTAGTGAAACAACTGATGTAATTCCTATTAAAAATGCTGATAATGCATCCATTCTAAGTAGTTCTGAGAAATCTGAAATCGGTGCCCCGCTACTTATGAAAATTGATATTGAAAATAGTGCTGCACCAACTGCTCCAAGAGCGCCTAAACATGCAACTAATTCTGCAAGTCGCGGGTGTTTACCTAAAAATACAGCAATTATTCCTGCAATTACCGGGAAAAGAATAATTAATTCAAGCATAAATATCACCTTTTTTCATTAAGTTCAGCAAGTTCTCCAGTGTCAACGGTTTTCGCAATACTCTGGATTTTAAGCGCTAAAACTACTGATACAACTACCAATACCAATATATCAAAAAGCGTAATTGCTTCGGATATAAGCGGGATGTCCACACCAAGCGCAACTGGTAAAAGTACAATTCCGTTTTCCATTATCAAAAATCCTAACATCTGTAAAAGAATGTGCGTTTTTGTTGAAATAATTAAAAGACCTATTAAAATTATTGAAAGTGCAATTGGTAAAACTATTCCTGCAGTCAGGCTTGAACCCACTAAAAATGATACGGAAATAAGTAACACTGAAATTACTAATGCTGTCGTAGTTGTAACTGGCGCATCGATAAATAATGGGTCGATATCGATTAAGCTTCTTAATTTCACATTCGTGTGCTTTAGTACATCGGTTATTCCCTCTGGTGTGAGGTTCGTTTTATCAAGTAAATTCTCTCCTTTTGCCATCTGGTTAAAAATTCGATATATCAAAAGCGGTAAAATTATTACCTTTAAAATTACTGTAATGCCTAGTCTTAAATAGCTGTCAACTGAACCTGTTTTAACTGCTATAAGTGCAAAAATTATTCCAAGTGCAACGTTTTGCAATAAATATATCTCTATTCTTCTTTTGAACGTCGCTCCAAAAAGGAAATATAAATTGCTTATTAGCATTACGCAAAGTAATATTGGGACTGTACCGTTTGCGTTTGGGTCTGGATTAATATGTATTAAAAATGCGAATACTGCCAAATTCAAGGCAAAGACAAGAAGCTCGGCAACTTTAAATAATCTGACCTTGACGCTAAATGATTCAACTATTGCTGTAATTACTCCCAAAACTAGTACTGTTGCTAAAATTGCGGCTGTTCGGGATATCGGGTCGCTAAATAATGCAAGCGGAAAAAATAAATTTGCAAAAAGCGTGAAAAATAAAAACATTTTTGAAGCTTGCGCCCATTCTATAAGTCCAAGGCTTGGGCCAGAATTTTCAAGAATCATTGCCTCGTGGACCATTGTTAGTTCTAGGTGTGTAGCTGGGTTATCAAAAGGAAGTCTGCCCATTTCAGCTAGCATCAATATAAATAATGCGGCAGCTGCTAAATAAAATGTTGGCGAACTAAGAATTCCGAACCAGTTGTTTGGTCCATTTGCAGTGAATATCATTAAGTTGGTACTTCCTGAAAATAATACTAAAAATAAAATTGCTGCAAAAAGGACTGGTTCAATTAAAACAGAATATAATGATTCCCTGCTTGAGCCTAATCCTCCAAATGCGCTAGCTGCATCCAGGCCAGATAAGATTACTACAAATCTGCCTATTGCAAAAAGATAAACGAATATTATTATGTCTGCTACAAATGGCGGAACTGCGGTAAATATTGGTAAAAGTAATGTTGCAGCTACTGTTGAAACAAAAATAAAAATCGGTGTCGCTAAAAAGATCCATGAACTAATATCGCTTCTAACTGTTCCTTTACTAAATAATTTTACAAGGTCGAAATATGGTTGTATTATTGAAGATCCGCTCCTACCCTGACAATATGCTTTGACTTTTCTTATGACTCCAACTAGGAGCGGTGAAAGCGCAAAAACAAATAAAATCTGTACAATCATTCCTAAAACTGAAGATATCATTGTCATAAATATCACACCATAACTGCGTAAATAAGAATTGCAACCATGACAAATAGCATGTACATCAAGTAATGTAATAATTTTCCTGTCTGGAATATTGAAGACCTGGACGAAATTGCTCTAAATCCATTTTCTATTGGCTTATAAATAACTGCCTCGAAAAATGCAGGCCCATACGCATTCTTTTCTGTATTAAGCGGATTAAGCCATCTGTTTAATGCCCTTTGAATTGGCATTGAAATTCCTATTGGGGTATATTCCATTTTTGATTCTACTTTATGTATTCCGCAATCCCATGTAACCCTAGTAACATCATTTGCTTTTGTAAATGCTCGAATAATCCAGAGGAATGCAAAAACTGCAATTGTCGCCCCTAATAAAACCAATACGATTCCAAATGAAGGAAGGGTAAATACAACTTTTGATGTTGCGCTCATATCGCTAATATTTAACTTTGCAAACATCGGGCTAATTATCGAAAATATTATTGTTGGGAAAACTCCCGCTATAATACACGCAATTACTAGTATGATCATTCCTATGTGCATTAACGAACCTACTTCTTTAGCGTGTTCAACATGTTCGCTTCTAGGTAATCCTAAAAATACCATTCCAAATGCCTTAACAAAAGCTGCTAATGCCAGTGCACTTGTAAATGCGAGGACTAAAACAACTGCACCAAATAAGAATGCAATTAATTTAGGAAGTGCTAATCCTGACAAAAGTGCCTGGAACATAGTCCATTCGCTTGCAAAACCATTTAATGGTGGCAAAGCAGAAATTGCTGCTACGCCGACAAAGAACAAAATTGCAACTACTGGTAGTTTCTTTATCAACCCACCCATTGCGTTCATGTCTTTAGTGTGTGTTGCGTAAGCAACTGCTCCTGCTCCTGTAAATAAAAGACTTTTGAAAAGCGCGTGATTTAATGAATGGTAAAGTGCTGCAAATAATGCTAATGCTGCTAATGCGTCCATGTTTAAACTATGAAATAATACTGCAGCTCCAATTCCTAAGAAGATAATTCCTATGTTTTCTACACTTGAATAAGCGAGAAGTCGTTTTAAATCTTTTTGAATTATCGCATATAATACTCCGAATACGCAGGACACTGCTGCTAATAATAATAATAAAATTCCCCACCAGAAATGGAATGGAGTTGCACCTAAAAAGTCAAATAATACCCGAATTATTCCGTAAATTGCTACTTTTAACATTACTGCGCTCATTAAAGCGGATATATTACTTGGTGCCTGGGGGTGTGCTTCTGGTAACCATGTATGAAATGGCATTAAACCAGCTTTTGATGTAAACGCGATTACTGCCAACACAAAAATGATACTTGCTAACATGGGTGTTAAACTAATTGTTCTAAATCCGGCAAAGTCCATGTTTCCTGAAAATCCAGTGAAAACCAGGAACATTAAAATTAATGCAACTGCACCGATATGCGTTATTAGTAAGTATATAAAACCAGCATCTTTTGTTTTTGCTTCCTTGCTTTCATATGTTACAAGGAAAAATGAGCTAAGTGCCATTAGTTCCCAAAAAATTAAAAAAAGAAGACCGTTTTGAGAAGTTACAACTGCAATCATAGACAAAATAAAAATATTATAAAGAAAACCAAATAACGCGTTACTATATCCTTTTTCCTGGTACTCTTTCATGTAATCTATTGAATATATCGAAACTGCTAGTCCAACTAAAGAAATTAATAATATGAAAAATCCAGAAAGCGCGTCAATACTAAAAGTTAAATTTCCAATCGGGGCAAAATTTCCCAAGTTTAATGGTGCAATATTTGTGCCCATCATTACCATAAGCCCAGCTATTACTCCAATAATGCAACCTAAGATTGCAAATAAAAATGAAAGTTGCCTGCATAAATTTTTCCATTTGGATAAAACAAGCGACACTAAAGAACCAAATAAAAATAAAACAAAAAGGCCTAATAAACTCTGAGCGGTAAAAAGTTCAATCAAATTAACCATATTCTAACCTACAGTTGGATTTTTTTGAATAATACCTAATACTTAGAAAGGTAAGTTTTTAAATTAAACACTTGGGCGTTTCGAGCTAAAAATTAGATTTTTTATATCTCGTTTATTCTAAAATCAATCAAAATCAAGATACGGTATCCAAACTAAATATATTTGGAACTGCTTATAAATACTTCGCTGATAAATCGCCACTAACTACAATTAAAAAGACAATGCATCAAAGTTTTATAAAATCGATAAACGAATTGAAAATAAAAATTAAAATTTGTGTATCATCAATTTAACATAGGTTTATAAACACTTTTAGACAGAAATTATCATATATCTTTCAAACAAGTAAAATAAAACAAGGCAAGAAAATGTCTGTAGATTTAAGAAGAATTAGTCACAAACTTAAATTAAGCGAAATGGATATAAGTGCAATCCCAAGTCTGCGTAGATCTACTACCCCGTTATCTATTCCTCAGTCTGCTTTTGAAATATTTCGTGGCTTTAGCCTATTTAATGAAAGGATTAGGCCAACTAAACTTCTAGGTGTACGTTTTGAACGAGTTGCTGGTCAGGCCTTTGACAAAAAGGATTTGCATTCCAGGGAAGCTATAAGAAGAAATTTATTAAGCATAAAACAAAAAGGTGCATTTTTAATTTTAGGTCATGGTGGGGAAATTGGTTGTGGTGCAATTAAGGGAAAGCAAAATCCAAATCCATCCCAACCTCAATTAGTAAAAGATTTAGTTGAGCATATATCCGAAAGAGTCATAGGATTAGATGATTTGCAGTATGCTGCTTCTATAGAAAATGCTTTATTTCAAGGCATAAAAATTTTACACGATCCTGAATTTGCAGCAATAATTAAAGAAAAAGATATTACTGTTGTTTATGCTGTTTGCAATGGTGATGCCAACTATTCCTATAATGCCTTAAATAAAGGGCTTAATGAAAATGCACTTCTATTTAAGCACCCAAAGTTACAGCAATTAAGAGAACAGTTCCAGCATGGGTTAGCTAAAGTTTCAGAATTTGGCATAGATCTTAAGAAACAGTATGCTTATGCTGCATTTGGTTATGATCCAGCTGAACTTGCATCTGTAATAGATAAATATAGCACTGAAATCGAACTAGGGGGGGTATGCTGTGTTGATTCAAGACTTCCACCACATACTGGTGTTTACTATTTACTTCGAATTGAACCAAATGAAGCCTTTTCAGGAACATTTCATCATTCAATTAGGCCTGATGGTGTTTATCAACCAATAATTTCTAAATTAGCGGCTGGGAGTATAGAATTTGGTCTTCAAAATGTTTGTGGAATAAATAGTCTAAATCCCGATAATCCTGGAAATGGGCATTTAGTTATGCTTGCAACTAGTCTAGCTAATGCAAGAAAAATGAAAGAAACTGTACTTCAATTCTCTGGTACTGCTCGCGCAACAAAAGATGGAAAAACAATTTCACTACTTAGTTTTGATGGAAAAGAGTTAGTAATGCAAAATGATTCTCTTGGTTTTGATTTGGTTGCATCTTATGATTCTCCCGCTCAAATACTTACGCGACCTCCATCTGAATTTGCAGAACTTATGGATCAACGAGCCTAGAATAAGTAATTATAATCCAAAATTCTTCTTCATAATCTGCGAAACGATTTTTGGTTCTAAGCCTAATCTGATTAAAGTCGTATGTCCTCTTTGACCTTTTGTACTAGGTGTTGTCATAATTAAACCTAAGGTTTCTAAATCTTTTAAGTATTCATGATACCATCTAACGCTTCTAGCTCTCTTCTTTAATTTCTTACAAATTAGTTCGTATTCTTCGTAAACTTCGCCAGACATTAAGAAGTTTTCTTCTCCAACATCAAGCCTAGAATACTTTGTACCATTTAAAATTAAATCTGAAATTGCCAGTAAAAGCATCTGGTGGTTTTCTGGTAAAGTTGCAAGTGTTTCCTGTGCAATATCTAATTCTACCTTTCGTCTTGCTGATTCAACTTCCTCATCAGTTACTTTTGTTTTATTATTTTGTTCAGCAGATTCTCCTGCTTTAAGGAGTATTTTTAACGCATATCTAGCATCCCCGCTTTCTTGCGCTGTTATTGCTGCTGCCAGATTTATTGCAGATTGCTGTACTACATTATCCTTAAATGCTTTTTCAGCGCGCTGTGCTAAAATCTTTTTTAATTGCTCGCTAGTATAAGGAGGAAAAACTATTTCAGTTTCGTTTAAACTGCTTTTACTTCTTTGGTCTAAACCCTGCTTAAACGTAAGTTTGTTTGAAATTCCGATTAGCGATACGCCTCCTTTACGAAGTTCGTCATTTACCCTAGTTAATGTGTAAACCATGTCGTCAAGATCTTTTATTATATCAATTTCATCAAGTACAACTATCATTACGATTCCTTTATCGCAAATCTCAATAAGTTTCTCGTATAAAAAGGTTAATCCAAATCCTGCTTTTTCAAGTTCTGGTACAAACTGCTTTAGGATTTTTTGCATTACCCTATATCTTGAATTATATATTCTGCAATTGACATAACTAATATACGCGTTATTTCTTGAAGAGCCAAATTTTTCCATCACATGTTTTACTGTTGCTGTTTTTCCGCAACCTGTTTTGCCGTATATAAAAATGTTTTTTGATCTTTGGCCTTTAATCGCGGGACTAACTAGGGACATTATTTCCTTTATTTCTTTTCCACGAAACGGCAGTGCTTTTGGTACGAAGTGTGGTGAAAGTATCGATGCATCCTTAAATACTTTACTCTCTGTTAAAAATTCGTCAAAGGAGTCTTCGGTCATATTTTTCACTGTTATTTTTGTATAATCCCTTTAGCTAGTAAGAAATATAAACTACTTTATCAAAGAATTTAATTTAATCAAGCATCTTTTTCTGCTGTTTTGACCATACTTGGTTGGGTGTTCTCTTAAGCCATGCAACGTATGCATCTATGAATCGTAATCTCTCTTCAAAATTTTTCTTTTGATCATTTCTTAGTTCATTGAGGTCTATATTAATGTTAAGATTTTTTTTCATAATCATCACCTAAATAACTTAACATCTGACTGGGAATTTTTAACACGAATAGTGCTCCTTCAAATATTCTTCTATCAAGTTCCTTATTAAAAAGTTTATATAAAAATCTGGCATCTTCAATGTCTTTCTGAGCTCCTAAAAATAATTTGTATGCAATCTGAAGTTCAAAGGATGAAAAAAACATTCGATATTTGTTATTTAAGTTTATTTGATTTTTTGTTTTAAGTGTTAGCTTGTCAAAATCATTTTTTACAAACTTAAGTTCCATGTTTGGGATAAAGTTATTCTTTTCATAGAATCTTAATGAAGAATCATTGGATAAATACTCCTTGTAGGCATCCTCCTGATTCTTAGCGTTCATACATTCAAATTTTTGCATTGTCAAACTCCAGAATTCCTGGAATTTTTTTGAGTCACAACGCTCTATTAAAATGTCAACGTCTTCTGTGTTCCTACTTCTACCAAAAAATATTCCGACATATCCTGATACTATTACGTAATCTATGCTTGATTTATCTAACAATTCTATAAACGCTAATACAAAGTTGTCCAAACTAAGAAGCTCTTTTCTAATACTTATGTTACCTTTTACGTATTCAATTTCCATAATCTAATTGTTCCTTCTATGCTTATATTTTATTCGGTTAGCAGGTCAAAATTACAAATCTAAATAATCCGTAATTATACTCTTTCTCCTGCCAAAAATCCAACTAAAAATCCTATAAACGCGGCAGCCAGTCCAATAACCATCATTTCTAAGCCCGTTTTCCACCACGTTCCTAATGTAGTTTTACCTTTGTATGCGCCTATTGCAAATAGGCTAATTGCAGATACAAAAAGCGATACATAAGACGCGCTAACAACATTCATAAAGAAAAATGGCGTAAGCGGAATTAATGAACCGACAAATGCCGAGATACCAACAACAATTCCTTCTTTTGTCGGGTTAATATCTGCGCTTTCGGATAATCCTAATTCTTCGGTCATCATTGTTTCTAACCAAAGTTTTTCATCGCTTATTATGTGCTTTACAATTCCTTCAAGGTCTTTTCCTTTAAATCCCTTTTTCATATAAATTAGTTTTATTTCCTCTTTTTCAACATCAGGGAATTCTTTTATTTCTTGTCTTTCGCGCTCTAGTTCTTTATAGTAAAAATCCCTTTGAGCTTTTCCAGAGGTATATGCCACTGCGGCCATACTTATTGATTCGGCAAAAGTAGCAGCTAATCCACCTACAATTACTGCGCCCGCAGCAATGTTCGTGTTAACAATCGCAGCTGCGGCTAGTCCTAAAACAATTCCTAAAACATTTACTAAGCCGTCTTGTCCGCCTAGTATTACCTGACGTAGTAAAGAACCCTTGTCATTTTGAGGGTGTTCTTCTTTGTGAATAATATTTTTGTATGCCTGTTCTAAGGATTTTGCCATAATTAGTTTTTTGCAGTCCTCTTTTTTAAACATCTGGGTTTTTGCAGTCTTACTATAATATTTAAAAGCATACATGAGATATTATTTGTAAGGTTATTTGGGTGTGTTTCCTAAAATAACTAGTATGATCATAAAAATTTAAGGTGATTTTAATATGGCAGATGATAGTAAAACAATGGCAGCAGTAGCATATGTATTAACCTCGCTTACAGGCATATTGGTATTCTTCATGAAGAAGGATGATGCTTTTGCAAGATTCCACGCAGTTCAAAGTATTTTGCTTAGTGTCGTTATGATTGTTGTGTCAATGCTTACATTTGGTATTGGCGGTTTGATTCTATACGTATATGGATTATTCTGTGCATACAAGGCATACCAAGGAGAAAAGTATATGATTCCAGTAATTGGAAAATATGCTGAACAATACGCTAAATAAATTTTAATTTTCTTTTTAATTTTTTTATTCTTTTATTTTTCTAATTTTTGAATTCTGAAGTATGGGGACATCTAAATTATAAGTTTTGCTAAATGTTTCTAGCCTTCTTATAAATAACTGCTTCAGTTCCTCTGAAAGTTTTTGTGAATTTAATTCTTCTAAGATATTATTCCAGTTAAGATTTGAATATAAAACCTCCATGTCGGGTAAATCTCTTTGTCTGCCTTCACTAGCTAGCCCTTTAAAGAGAAAAATATCTTCTTTTGAAAGCAAATAAACAGATAATTTCGAATATGTTTTATATAATTCTGACCTACCTATCATCGATTCAGATATTGTGAGTTTTCCAACTACCTGGCGTATAAATAAGTCGAGATGAAACCCATCTTTATTTTCGTACATTTTTACAGTATTGAGTTTTTCATGTTCGCTTTTTATTGTTCTTGGCTCGTAGTATTGCGCACCAAATAAAGCCCAGCAAAATGCGTCATAATCTGTTTCATCCTTAAATACAATATCGATGTCCTTAGTAGTTTCTTTTAAATTCCTAAAGGACATTGCACATCCCCCTATAAGGTATATTGAAACCTGTCTTTGAATTCTTGAACCAATATTGTTTAGTTCATGGTCAATATAAGACGCATCGAATTGTCTATCCATAGACTATCGCCTCAATTTCTTCCCAGGACGGGAACCCTATAAATGTTTTCGCTCCTTTAGATTCAATAAAGTCCATCAGATTCTTCAGACTTTGGTCGGTTATCCCAAACCGATACCTTACTTTTAAGAGTTGTTCATATTGGACTTTGTTTTTTAATATCAAACCGCATACATATGCTAAGCTCCTAACATCAAGCCATTTTTGAGGAATGTTGCCTACAGATAAAGTTAGTATATGAATTATTACATTCTCTATCTTAGGTTTAATGTTCGTATAATAATTATTTTTTGTTCTTATCAAGTTTACACCATATTTAGATAATAAATTGTATGCAGTCAAATAGTAATTTTGGGGATGAATTTCCTCTTTGGTTACAAGGAGAATTTCCCATTTTGTTGGCCCCTTACATATATTGAAGGAGTTTGTAAAACCCATTTCTTTTTTTGCATATTCTAAATGTATTATATATAATAAAGAGGTGCAAAAAAGCGAGAGAGGTTCAATCTCATTACGCAGCTGGTAGATCCCTTTTCTTTTCATAAATACAATTCCCAAACCCCTTAATCTTTTAATAATTCTTTTTGCACTGGCAGGAGCTAGCTCAGTATCCTTGATTTTAAATTCGACCATATTTCCGTTTTGCTTTAGATTAAAGTAGCTGATTATATATGGCATTTTTCCAATTAGAGAAGAATAGATTACCTCATCAATATTCGAGTTATTTAAAGTAGTGTCCTGAAGCAGCGGATTTCTTATTTTGTTATATTCAGAAAAAAAATATTGAGATATTGAAACCTTATTTTCTTTGCCTATTTTTTTTATTGCTATCAAGCCAAAAGAGTATAAATCTCTAATATATTTACTTAAATTGGTTTTCTTTAGATTTAACTCTAAACCTAGCTCAGATTGACCAAGCTCCTGCTTTTGCATAATTTTTTTAAGTAATTTAACATGTGTTGGTTTTAGAAACATAGTATCAATTAATATAACTATATTAATATAAAGTTATGTTTTTTGATACTATAAATTTTCTTCTTCTTTAGATGCTCAACTGTTTTTATTTGCCTATTTCATGAGTCTAGGGTATCTTCTTATTCGATCAATTCTACAATCGCTTTTTGCTGTCGTTCGCTTGCTGTAACGCGGAATCGTATATGCTTAAAAGTTGTATTATTTCCTATTCCAGCCCTTGCCTTTATTTTAGCTAGAGTTTCAAGATCAAATTCTCTTTGTACAATAAGCAATTTTCCAGTCTCTGCTAGAAGTCCTTTCCAATGCTCTGCTGCATCATCATCGTGCTTTTCTCCACCTACTTCAGATAATACTCTTGCATTGTTGATATAAGGATAAATAATCGATCGTCTGCCTTCTGAAACAAAATCTGAAGGATAAAAAACAATATAATTACTGTGTGTTTCATTAAATCTTATTAATTCTTCAACCTCGAATCGATGTATCAGTACAACTATCCCTCCACACTCAAAAATTCCGCTCTTTCCTTTAACATATTCTGCACGAAATAACAGATCTTTAGGGTTCGAAAAATCGTAAAAATCTGTATTGATGTTTACATCTGCAATCTGCAGAATTGTAACTTGCGGTTCGCCGTTTTCTTCAATTATCGCAAATTCAATATACTGTGGTTTTCCAATCAAATTTTCCAGTTTTTTTAGTTTTTCAAATAACCAGACTAAATTTTTTTCCTGTATTGCATTGTCTGGTACATCTATCTCTGATACTCCCCCATATTTTAAATTAATCGCCTCTCCTTTTTTATCATCCCTAGTTTTCAGGATTATTCTTTTAAGTTTTCGTAATTCATCTTCCTCAATTTTTTTCATTGATTTACTAACTGTTTTTAGTCCTAAACCCGGGCATATTTTTACGTAACCTTTACCTTGCGAAGTTGAAGTGTATGCTAATCCACCATATGCTGGTGCAAAATAATTTTTTTCAAAATCCCCTGGTTTTGTTTCTGGTCTTTCTGAATAATCCTTCCAGAAATCATCTTCTCTTGCTTGACCATAAACTGGTTCAATAATTATTGCCATTCCTTCTGCTAAACCCTTATCTTTTCTAAAAGTAATCGCATCTAAAGAAAATTCGCTTTCTAAAACGTTCTTAATTGAATCAACTAGGCTCTTTATTTCCCATCTCTCAAACTCGTCGTTATATTTCTTTAATAAAGGTATGCAAAATTCGCTTTGATATGTTCCGGTTCCTCGTGAATCCCCGTAAGCAGATGATCTGACTGCAACAGGTGTTCCTTTGAATTTCTCATCTAAAGAATTTATTATCGCCAATTCTTGTTCGTTAAAAGTTCCGTTTCTAATCAGTTGCTGAATTTCATTCGGACTAGCGCCTTGAGCTACTGCTGCGTTTATTCCATTTCGTTCTTTAAATCCTTCAAAAAACCCCATTGCTAGAACAGTTCTTGGATTCGCTACAAAACCCGCTTGAATTATTGCCCAGGTTTTTCTCATTAGTTCTTCTGCCTTATCTCCGATTGAACCCGAACCAATAATTGTCCAATATTTTTCATTAAGCTTGGCTACTTGCGTTTGCCTGGCTACTAAAAGGTTTCTAAAATTTGAGCGATCTGTTGCTACTATTTGTTGTACTAATCTAGAATTAGACATGTAATTAATTTTCTTAGGAATAATTTATAAAGTTGTATGGAAGTGCATCTTATGTAAATTAATCTCCAAAACATAGTTTTAAATACACGTTTGTGCACATTTGTTATACAATGGTGAAACTATGGAATTTGTAAGTTTTAGAGCAGAAAAAGAACTAAAAATGCAACTAGAATTACTTGCTACTATGGAAAATAAAAATAAATCTGATGAATATAGAGAAATTTTTCTCTTAGGTATGCAGGAAAAAAAGAAAGAAGTGTCCGTTAGAAAATACCGGTTGGGGGAGCTTAGCTTAGGTAAAGCATCTGAACTATCTGGTTTAACAAACTGGGAATTTCTACAGCTTTTAAGAGAGAAAAAAGTTCCTTTAAATCTTACAAAAGAAGAAGTTTTGGAAGGTGTTGAAAATTTATGAAAGCAGTGATCGATTCAGTGTCATTAATTTTTCTTCTTAAAATTCCGAAGCTTGAGGAATTGCTTAATACTTATGTGAACGAATTATTTGTTACCGATGAAGTCTGGCACGAAGTCTTTGAAAGCAAAATTTCTCATGAACTTAACCCAATATCCCAATTAAATTTAAAAGTTAAAAGAAAAAATCCACGGCAAAAAATCAAAACGAATCTTGGCGCCGGCGAATTATCTTCAATTTCCCTTGCCCTAGAAGAAAGAATATTTTTTTTATCTGATGATCGAAAAGCAATTTTATTTGCCAAAAGTCTAAATTTAAATACAGCTACGACCTTATCTGTCCTAATCAGATCTAAGAAAGATAAACTAATTGATGGGGGGGAAGCTAAAAAAATCCTTTTCGAACTTGTAGAAAAAGGTTTTTACATTAGTTCGGAACTCTTTGTCGAAGTTCTCAAAATTTTAGAAAGTTAATCTTTTAAACAAAATCCGCAAGTCCAAGTTGTCTGCTTTTTTCATCTTCGAAAATACTTCGTATTTCCTTTTTAACTAGAAGTAGTCTTTGCTTTAAATAATCCGGTAATTCGTAATCTGCAATAATCTTTTCTGAAATTTCTAAGTATTTTTCAATTCCTCCCTTATTTATTGTTAAAATAAGATTTCCTCCACAGAAATTGCATTTGCCCGATAACGGGACGCGTCTTAAACTTTCATTACAACTAGTGCATCTAAATGTTTGCCTTGAAAATGATCTTAAATTACCATATAAATCTGGTATAAAATGGCTAAGGATTAATCTTTCAGCAGCATTCTTCGCATCTACTGCCCTTATTTTTCCCTGTAATTTAAATTGCGTGGTTATCTTATCAGCCATATTATCAAATGTTACATAAGCCGTTCGTAAATTTCCTTTATCTATATATCCGCCCGTATGCGTAAGCTGAATTTCAAATTGCTCGGGGGTTCCAAGTAAGTCCTTTACTGTTTTTAATTTTACTTCTGTTGGAGGTGTATACTTTAGTGTTGCCTCATAAAATTCTTTTGGATAAGAATTCACTACTTCAATACAGTGCGCTTCATCATCAACTTCTTTTGGGTCTAACTGAGGTGTTAAAACTAATGGCGCGTCCATTGTCCCCCCTCTTCGCTCAGTTAAATAATGCCTTGAAAAATTAATCAGGGTGTCCATAAGAAGCATGACTGAGTCTTCATCACCATCACATTGATAAGTAGTTATTCCAGAACAAATAAGACTGTGGTACTTTTCTACCGTTACATTGTAAACAAATTTATCTTGGTTTTTGATCGTTTTTCTCTCAATAACCTGATCAATAAAAGTGTCTCCTAAATATTCTGTCCTAGATCCTTTTCTTTTTGTTTCCCACTTCTCCAAAAGTTTTTGCGCTTTTTCTTGCTTTAAACCAGAAAATCCTATGTTATCAATAAATTTTTTAGCTTCACTAGAATAAATTCTTATCTTATATGAATGAATATATTTGGGTCTGCCATAAAACTTTATAATCAGAGAACTTTTTACGTATCTATCTTCTTCATAAATCGAATGCTTAATTCCAAAGAAATTTAGCAAAATGGAAACTCCATCTATCAGTTCCTTATTTATAGAAGTTACATTCACCTCCAGGGTATTGCCTAAAGAACAAGAACCATCTCCCGTGAAGTAACCTTTTAGCAGTGCAATCACTTTTTTATTTGGCAAAGAATAGACAAAATCAGGTATTTTTTTAGTTTTTGCATTTCTACCTATTTTTAACTTTTCAAAGAGTTCGTAAATATATCTTGAACAAATTGTTATATGTGTTTTATTTACATGAGGTTTAATTCCAAAAACTTTCTCAATTTTTTCTTTTATTATATCTACTGCCCATTCTTTGGTAGCTGTCAAAGAAACCTGATAACAATCTATCTGCTTATTTTTAGTAAACCCCTCCGCTAAATAAAATCCGATTAAATAGAAGAAATCCTCATCAAGCTTTATTGTTGGCTTTAACAGAACCTTATCCCTCTTACTACCTAATATATATTTTTTACTCGCCAGTATGTCTGCTCTAAATTCTTTTACCAATTCCAACGGATAAGATTTTCTATATATATAATTAGTGAAAGTTTTGTAATTTAATCCAAAACTTCTACTTATTTGAGATAATTCTCCCTCTTCATTGAATAATTTCTCATCTGTTCTTATCATTGCATCTGTAATATTCAAACTAGAAATAAGTTCCATGTCTTCCCTATCTATAATTTCCCTTTGCAAATTCCAAGGAATTATTAGTTCTTCAACTTCATTCGCGCTTACTTTTTCTCCTTTTGAATTCGGAAATTTATGGTCTGGCGTTACCGTTATTCTTCTGCCAGATTTTGTTTTTAACTTTACTAAATTTTCTGGTGCAATATGTTTTGAAACATGCGTAATATTACATAATTCAAATTTTTTCATTTTCTTGTTCCAAGCATATGTCTTTACTCCTTCTACTAGTTTATATTGAGTCCCAAAATCATCTATTTCTGTTTTTCCGACTAAATTACTTTCTACAAAATCCATTATTTTCGTAAGTTCTAGTGATCCGTTTCGCTCGACCAAAATTTTTTCTTTTCCATCAAAACAATTTCTCCTTCGCGCTGATATCAAATAAGGATGAGCATAAGATAAATTTGCCTTTGTAAAACCTACAATTCTGCAAAGAACTGCCGCGCTAGTGTGTGGCGAAAGACAAGCAGTTAGTTGTCCTATTAAGTCCTGTTTTGTTAATGCATTATAAAACGGCGCAAGCCCGTAAACGTTTACTAATAAATCATCGATAAATTTTGCAGCCTGTAAGAAATATTCTCCATTCGCTTCTGGTATTACAATGTCCTGTATTTTAAGTGAAACAAGTTGGTTTTCGTTAGTTAATTCATTTCCATAATAATCTTTCAAATAGCCTAAACTTCTTAGTTTTGCAATACTAACCTGTGCTTCACTTGGTTTAAAATGAGTTAAAGGGACGTTACTGGCATCAAAGCGCATTGTTCCATCACGAAATACATAAACCCCATATTTCGCCCTTAAAAATCCTTTTTCTAAAAGTTCGGGCGTACGCTCTAAATTAGATAACCCCTTTATTCCCTTTACATCCTCAACGCTTATGTCTAGTTTTTTCTTTATTGAATCATAAAGTTCGATCATATCTATGGGTTTTTTTTCAAAGCATACTGTTTCCTTATCACAGTGTATTTTCATGTTAACTGGGTTGCCGCATACAACGCATTTTTTTTCAATAATTGTTTCGCCCTTACAAATTTCGCATGTAGATAAAAATGTAAGTTTTTTACAACTCGTACATCTTCTGTTTACAAGTTCAAGGTTAACTGTTCGTTCATCCCTACCACGAAGAGTTTTGTATATTTTTGTTATGCTTCTGTTTTTTTGTGATCCTGTCGGGAATAGAACGTTTGGTGAGCCATCCATCTTTCTTTCTTTTCCCTTTTCAGGCCTTCCCATTCTTGCGCCAATATAAGATGGTGATTTAATTCTCATCGTTATACCGCTGGTTTTAGATAAAATTTCCATAACGAGGCCGCTTGGGCTAATCGTAATTGCATCATCAAATGTTATCTGATTTTCACTAGTTTTTATTATTCCAAGACTAGCGAGTATCGCATATCCATATTCTTTCTCAACTATTATTTTGTTATCCACTACACGGTGTTCTATAAGCAAGTCTTCTAATATTGGCTTTGCGTCAAGGTTTTCAAAAACTATTTGTGTTATATTTTCATTGTCTTTATCTACTCTTGCCTTTTTACATTCTAGATAAAACATTTGTAATTGTTCTATGGTAATTTCATTCCACTCGTAAGTATAATCTGGGTGAAGGGGTAATTTATGTGCTAGACAAAATTCAAAAGCAGACTTGGCATCAAATATGCTTGGCATATTAATCCCTATTGCTTCGCATTCTTTTAGGAACCATTCTACGCACCAGCTCGAGGGCATAAGTGGCATATTCGCCTTAAGAAAATCACCATAAGGAACTAACATGTCCCCAAGAGAAAGAATCTCTGCAACATCTTTGTTTATTGCATATGCCATTTCAACTGTTTTTACTTTTACCACATCTCCATTTTTCATTTTTACTATTGGCGGTTCCATTTCTTCATACCCAGTTACTACACATCCTTTTCCTGGATATTCTATTTTCATGTGTGTCCCATATGCTAAAAAATTATCCAGGATAATCATTGTTGCTGGATGGACATTTTTTGCCATTAAGCTGTTTGTTTTGCTTTTTCCATAGCGCAACTTGAATCCGCCTTTTCTAGAAGGATAAGAAAATACTGGTCTGCCGGCAACTAAACCATCAAGATAAGTTTCATCCTTTTTAAGGTTCTTTTCTTCTTTATTGTCCTTTTTGAGTTTGATTAGTTTTTCTAAAAAATCCCATCCAAGTTTTAGTTTTTTTGTATACTTGAAAACTTTTGCTGCTTTTTGCGCAATTCCCTCGCATATAACTAACGGAGTTCCTCCTCGAATTCTGTTTGTTTCAACTCCTGGGACATTTCTAAATGCGCTAACTTCTATTTCTTCAGTAGGATCGCCATCTATGCAAACCGGGCAGTTTTTAAGTATGTGTCTTATATCTTCTTCGCTTGGTTTATACTGCAAGTGTGCAACTCGTGATTCGTACATATTTATTTCTTCAAGATATCTTTCAATCTGAGTATCTGTTGCCCTATAATCCGCAAGCTTTAATACTCGCCTTGCAATATCTGCTAAAACAACGCTTAATGCAACTGCTGTGCCTCCTGCGCTTCTAATTGGTCCGGAGTAATAAACTGCGACAAAGTCGCTTCCGTCTGGATTACTTTTTATGCGAACTTTCGCAATTCCTTCGGTAGGCGCAACCAAAACCCCTTCAGTTAATATTCCTAGACCTGTTCGTACTGCCTGCTCGATTAATTCTTCAGGTGTTCCGCGGATTATTTCTCCAGCAGCTATTTTTCTAGCTATCTCAAAAGAAATATCCTCTCTTGCCATTCCGTTTTTTTCCATATTTCGGATTGTTTCGGCAACTCCCTTTGGTCCGACAATATTTTCTACTCTTGCTGCTACGTCCTTAGCAATTTTTACTTCAACTTCACGTTCAGGATCAAAACCTTTCTTACGGGCTTCGCTGGCGTAAGCGTAAGAACGTTGAAGTTCGTTTTTTAACATTTCAAAATAAGCTTCTATTTCGGACATAAAATTCGTATTAACTATTATACTTAAAAATTAATAAAAAACAAACTGATTTAGCAAAAAGCTAAGGTCGTCAAGCTTTTTAAGTATTGCTTGTTCAAATAAAAAAATGACCTCATTTCTCAAACAAATTGGATTTCCAATAGTTGCATTTATGGTCGTCATCGCCGCTTTATACATTGGTGTTTCAACTTTTACTACTCCTTCTGTTAATGAAGCTTTGAAAAATAATTCTAATCTTACAGTAGTAAAACCCTTAGATCCACTACAAAAAAGCACTAACAATCAGGTAGATGAAAAAGTAGTTCAAAAACTAATTGGTGCAAATGCAATTACTGTTGATACTTCAAAGCAGTACCAAAAAATGCTTGGATTTGGTGGTTTTATTTCTAGGTTTGATGAACCACATATGCTTTATGGACAAGGACAAGGAAATCCAAAAGATATTGTTCCAGAACAAGAAAAAGAAAAAATACTAGATGATGTTTATTCTGACCTATATCTAAACTCGATTACGCTTGGCATTGGACCAAGGGCAAGTCCCAGTTACAACTGGCTTAGTTCCTGGGAGTTACAAAATGACAATAACGATCCACAAACTATAAATTGGAATGCTCTTAGATTCAATCGTAACTATTATGATAACTTATTCAAAACCATACAAAATGCAGAAAAAAAGATAACTGGTCGGGGCGATAAGTTAACCTTAATTTTTAAGCATTCCTGGGGCGTTGAGAACTGGCTTTCAAATGAAGGTGGAAATACGGTAATAAAGCCAGCATTAGAAGAGGAATATGCGGAAAATCTGGTAATATTTATTTTGTGGATAAAAAATACCTATGGTCTTGAAGCTGATTATATCGTACCAATGAACGAACCAGATGGAGCTGGCGGTATGGGTTATGAGCAATATGCAAGGATAATTAAATACCTTGGTCCGATGCTTGAAAAATATAATCTTTCAACTAAAATTTCCGGTCCTGAAACATATCTGCCAAGTACAGCACCTAGGTATCTTAAAGCAATTGCTGCTGATCCGCAGGCAGCAAAATACCTAAAACTGATAAGTTTCCATGGCTATGATCGAGATTTATCTGTAAATATTCATGGGGACGCTAATGCAAGAAAGGAAATTGCGAACTATGCCAAAATACTTGGAGCTGATGTAATCCAAGGAGAATTAAGCGCGTGCTGCAAAGAAAATCAAAAAACTTTTTGGAATAACAAATATACTCAGGCGATGGCATGGGCAAATGATTTTTACTTTGATATTACAAATGCAAACGCCGGCGCAGTTGATATGCAGTTATCATTTTGGCAGATTGATGACCCAAGTGCTTATGTTTTAATAAAATATGATCAAAACAAAAATTACCTTGGATATGAAAAGGCTAAATTCTATTATGTTCTTGGACAATTTATAAATTACATAAAGCCAGGTATGGTAAGGATAGATGCAAAATCAGGCGATGAAAAAGTTTTGGTTAGTGCATACCAAGATAGGCAAACTAAGCAAGTTGTAATCGTTGCAATAAATAATGCAAAAGAAACAAAGAACTTTAAAATTGGTTTTGTGCAAAGTGCTAACTCCCCAAATCAAATTAGCGTAATTCGTTCATCAGAAACTGAAAATTGGATTGATCTTGGTTTAGTCTCTAAGAATAAAGATGGAATCTTTGAAGTTACGCTTGCGCCATCAAGTGTGACGACTTATAGTGGAATTGGGAAGTAGCTCAATGCAATTATTACTATTTTTACTCTTTCTATAACATTTATAAACTGTTCCAAACAGATTAATTATATGGCGATTCACAGAAGCGATAAAGATAACGGATCCGTTCCATCAGCTTTAGCTAAGGGACAAATTGAAAAAGGAGGAAAATCAGCAATAGTTCGATTAAGAAATGAACTAAGTGCTAGCAGGGATTTACTTATTGAAGAAAGTGCTAATCTATCCGGAAGGATAAATGAATCTAGAAAAGCATTAAATGAATCCCAAGAAAGGCTTGATTTAATTAAATCCAAAAAGGACATGGAAGCAAAACTTGCAACACTAAAGGAAAAACAAAGACAACTAAGCGAAAGAATTAACGAAATTTATAGTGGAATTGCAGAAGCTTTTGGGATTATTAATATCTTTAAATGCGTCGCAGACGGAAGAGTTGATCTAATTATTCAAAGCGGAAAAGAAGACATTATAAAAGCAATTCAGATGATTAATTCTGCACTTGCAGGACATATGTATGCTGGTGGGGATTATGAAATTAAAAATTTAAATGGTGACATAAGATTCATACGGGGGGGTATTTTAACTAATTATTGCACCCTACTTCAAAATGCATTATCACAAGCATCGAATTCAGAGTCTAAGCAAGCTGCTCTTCAAAGAAAATTACGGGAACATTCTACTTATCTAAGCCTTTTCGCAGAATTTGAATCAGTTAAAAGAGAAGGTCTTGAAATAGAATCCAAACTTGCAGCCTTTACTACTTATGCTTTAGAATGGCAAAGAATAACGGGAGTAGATAAAACAGAAAAAACATTTTCTTTAATTGAAAGAATCACTAAAGCAGGAGGTATTGTCGCTGCATTTGCTGCAATTCCAGCTGCTTTTCTTGGGAGTATCGAACTTGGTGCAACTATTGCAGCTGCTGCCGGGCTAGTACCTTTAGCTACAAAACTATCTATTAAATCTCTTCGTCCAAATCCAAATCTCTTACTTGAAGAAACAGAACTTGCGCTTAGAAGTATTTCTGAAAAGCAGGTTAAAGAACTAAGAGAAGCAATCAAAGATTTAAGTGAACAAAAACGAGCACAAGTTGAAGCACTAATTTCTGAAGAAAGGTCATTACGAGAATTAAGCGATGGAAAAGCGGAATAAACGAAAACCTTAAATAACACGTAATACACATATATTATGTGATAAATATGGTAAACCTAACATTAACCGTACCCTCTGACTTAAAAAATCAGATGAACGAGTTTCCGGAAATAAACTGGAGCGAAGTAGCAAGACAATCAATTAGTTTAAAAATACAAGAGCTTTTACTCGTCCGTTCAATACTAGCTAAAAGCCAGTTGACAGAAGATGATGCAATAAAAATAGGAGAAAAAATAAAGACTGCAATTGCAGAGAAACACAAGTAGGCGAACATTGTGCACCTTATCGTTGATACGAATATAATAATTTCTGCATTAATAAGAAGGGCAATAACCTATGAAATAATTAAAATAGGAAATTTACACATTTATGTTCCCGAGCATTCAATACAAGAAATCGAAAGAAACAAACAAGAAATAATCGATAAGATGAAAGTATCTGCTGACGAATTTCAAATTGTTCTTATTAGCCTTCTTTCTCATGTTGAAATTATTCCTAGGGGGCAGTATTGTGAATTTGAAGAACAAGCAAAACAAGTTTGTCCACATTACAAGGATTTTACTTTTTTTGCGCTTGCCTTAGCTAAAGATTTGCCGCTTTGGACTAATGAAAAGAGACTTGCGCAACAGAGTCGTGTAACTGTTTATAATACTGGTCAAATAATTGAAAAGATTGGAAGAAATTTGTTTGTTAGACTTAATTTATGATTTGTCAGCTTTTAAAATCCAAAGTCCTTAATTTCCCGTATTTAGTTTCATAAACAGGAACCATTGCAGGCGTTGGTATATGTCCCTGCTTTACCTGATACTCTGTCTGGTCCTGAAATGTCCCGGAATTAATTACCAAAGTTCCACGATACGCAGTATAGCCATTCTTGTGCACGTGTCCTGAGTGAAAAACATCCGGTTCATCTTCAATAACAAAGTAATCAATTTTTTCAGGTATGATCAGATTACCTGGGTAAATAGGAGATAAATGCCTTCTTTTTAAGTACTCTACCATAACTTTTTCAGGATGGGCATAACTTGCATTTGGTAAACATGCAATTAATGAATCCATACTTGTCCCATGGTAAATCAAATGTTTTAATCCTTCGATATTTACTGTACTAGGATTTCCGATTCGGACAATTCGGTCATTTTTAATTAGGTCTTTTGGTATTGCTGGCATTGGTTCGCCACGTCTTACTGCATCGTGATTTCCTGGTCCTACAATTACTTCGATATAATCAGGGACGCGCTCTAAAAAATCATCGAACATTTCATACTGTTTATAAATATCTTTGATCGTAAGTTCTTTTTCCTGATTCGGATAAACACCTATCCCATCAACAATATCTCCTGCAACAACAACATATTTTACTTTGGACGCAATATCCTTTGCTTCGCCCTTTCCTTGGAGCCATTCAGTAAAATAGTCAAAATATTTACTAAGAAAGTATCTTGACCCATAATGAATATCACTTATATAAACAATTCCAAGGTCGTTTTCCGTGGTTTTGCGTTCGCGCATTACAGGTAAATCTGGCCACTCAACTTCTTCAGCTATTAAGAACGCCTCCATTGCCTTTCCAGTTATTGCAATAACATCATCTTTTAGGATGTATCCCACTTTATCCCATACCTTTTCTTTTGAATTATTATCTTTTCCGTGTTCTACATGGCTAGAATTTTTTGAAATAATAACTTTAAATGTGCCAGTTAAATCTTCTACTTCAAGCATTACATTTCCTTTTTTTGTTTCACGTTTATCAAATACGCTAACAATGACCTTTACTTTCTGGTCTTTGTAATGCTTCAAATCTTTTAAGTCAACAATTGTTGTATGCCTGATACCGCCCCGAAGCATTTTCGCTAATTTTTCGTAGCGATCCCGAAAATAAGATATAAAATCGCCAACTTCTCCTTTACTTCTTGATTTTCCTGTAACATCCCTAGTATGTGTTACCTGAATGTTTGAAGAATATTCCTTTGCAATTGGCTTAAAGAGCGGCTCTCTTAATATTTCCACTTTTACAGAATCAGCAGATAAATCAGAAGGTGCCTCCTTTGATATTTCAAGTTTATTTGTTTTATTTCTTATCTCGTCTAAATCTTCTTTAGTAATAAATGATTTATTTAGTGCGACAACTTGTTCGATAAGTTTTTCGTCTTTTTTTATTTCTTCTTGAGCCTCCAGTGTAAATCTCACACCTTTCTCCAGAAGCTTCTGCATCATAAATAAGACCTACTTAACCTTGAGTGATTCAAGTGCGCTTATTACTCCCCAAATTTGCGTTCGTGCATGGGCAGGCATGTTTATATCTTCGCTTATTGACTCAATCAAGTATACTGCTGCGCTTGCCTTGACAATTTGTTCCTCATTGCTCTTAAGTCTTGTGCAAGCATCGTTTAATGCTTTTCTTATATTCTTTGGGATGCTATTATCTTCAGTAAGATTTTCGAGCATAGTTATAATTTCATTGACTTTTGGATCCATACGAGCCACCTCTTTATTTGCAAAAGTAAATCCTGTTGAATTTTTTTATTTTTTAAATAATCAGTTTGTTATTAATTAGTCTGCTTTTTTTTAAATAGGTATCTGTTAAGCAATGACAAGCTAATATATGCGCTTAAGAATTTCTGTTAGTCGATATAACTGCGTTGCGTTTTTCCATATGACGAATACTTTAAACGAGTCACGCTAAAATAAAAAGTAAGTTTGTTGCTTGTAGCGGAAAGTTTTTTTAAGCGCTTAAGTTAACCCTGATAGAATAATCACTAGTATTTAGAACCTAACTAGCTATTCTTTATTTATGTTAAAATTCTACGATTCCTACTCTAAAACATTAATCGAATTTAATTACACTGGCCAAATAAATATGTATGTTTGCGGTTTGACTCCTTACGATAAAGCACATGTTGGCCACTTAAGAACCTGTCTTGCTTTTGACTCAATCAAGCGTTTACTAATTAAAAGCGGGCTTGAAGTTCAACATATTCAAAATATCACTGATGTTGATGATAAGATAATCAAGCGTTGCAAAGAAACTGGTACAGACCCAAAAGTACTCACAGAAACTAATCACAATGAAGCTTTAGAAATGTTTGACAAAGTTGGAATTATTCGGGCAGATGTTTATCCTAAAGTTACTCTTCATATAAAAGAAATTATCGAAATAATTCAAAAACTCATAAAAAATGGTTATGCATACCAAACAAAATCCGGAGTATACTATATTGTTGGCAAATTCTTAAAATATGGCAAATTAAGCGGTCAAAATCTAGATGAGGTAAAGGATGGCTCTAGGTTAGAAGTGGATGAAACAAAGTACAATCCTGAAGATTTTGCCTTATGGAAAAATACATCCGGCGAAATAATCGAGTTTGATTCTCCGTGGGGTACTGGCAGGCCTGGGTGGCATATTGAATGCAGTGCAATGGCAGGTAAATATGCAAAAAAACTTCACATTCATGGTGGGGCTAGGGATTTAATTTTTCCGCATCATGAAAACGAGATTGCACAAAGCGAAGGCGCAACAAATGAAAAATTTGCAGAATTATGGCTTCACACTGGTTTTCTTACTGTTGATGGGGAGAAAATGAGTAAAAGCCTTGGAAATTTTATTACTATTGATAAAATTGTAAATAAATTTAGTAAAAATGCAATTCGGTTTTTTATGTTAAATTCTCATTATCGGAGCCCTGTTGATTATAACGAAGCACAACTTGAAGCTGCGAGTGAAAGTGTTGAGCGCATACTAAACTCTATCGGACTTTTAAGAGAAGAACTTAAAGTTAAACTAAATGGGCCAGATGCAAATTTTAAACAAGAAACAAACGATCTAGTAAAAGAAATCTGGAGCTATCTTCGAAATGATTTTGATACTCCTAATGCATTAGCTAAACTATTTGACCTTGTGCGCGTTATAAATAAGCATGTTTCGAAAGAAAAAATTGATCACGCACAGCTTCTTCTTCTTGATAGCGGACTACAAAATATTTTGTGGGTATTTGGTTTTGAAGAGGAGAATAAACTATCGGGTTTAGACTCTAAAAAATCAGAACTGGAAGAAATAATTAAGGAGTTTGGTCTAAAAACAAAATCAAAACCAGACGAAATGATCGAAAGTTTAATTGAACTTCGGATCGATGCTCGAGCTAAAAAGGATTATAAAAAGAGTGACCTGATTCGCTCTAAATTAAAGGAAATTGGAATTATTATAGAAGATTCTAGCTCTGGGCAAAGATGGAAGGTTGAATGAGATTATTCCAATACACTTATTGTAAACTTTCCCCCTTTTAATATTCTAAGTGCATAAATAAATTCTTCCTTTATTTGGGGGTCACTTTCTTCTCTTATTGCCTTCCCTAAAGCTTCTAAAATCTCATTCGTTCTCTTATTTATTATAATTAATGCTCTTGCAGAAGTTTCTCTTACTCTATCAGAAGATTCTAGTTTAGGGTCTAGTTTTTCCAGTAATTTTGGAATAGCTATCTCTGCTCTTAGTGTCCCCAATGCTACGACTGCATTTAGTCTAACTTGGATTCTTTCATTTTGTAACTCTCCTATGATCAAAGGCACTGCTTTTTTGTCGTCTAATTTTGCGAAGTAGCCAATAATACTCTGCTTGATACTATCTGGTAACGTTCCGAATAAATTTCTAAGGACTTCGCAAGCTTGAGATCGAAGTTCTTGATCTTTATAACTGATATTCCCAAGAATCTCTGCTCCAAGGTCATCAAAATTTCTACTTTCTTTTAGTAATTTTAAAATATTTGGAACTGCTTTTTCATCCTTTAAAGATTTCAAAATTATCAAAGCAAATTGTTTTGCTTCAATTGTACATTCTTGCGAATCAATAACTCTGCAAAGAATCGGGATTGTTGTTTCTTTTGGTTGATCTAATATATATTTTCTTCTATGCTCGAAATTATAATTTTGAAAACCCAACATAATAAACTGGTATATATCTTGCGCAGTTTCAAAATCTTTAGCAGCATTAATCGATATGCCTGCTGATAATAAACCTCTCATTTGTACCATGGCAAAAGGATCATAAATATCCATTGCATTTTTTGCTCTTGTCAGGATAAGTCTCAAATAACGTGAAACTAATAGTTGATCTCTACCTTCGCCTAGTTTTTGTTCTACTCGACTTACTGTTGCTCTTGTAACCGTAACCATTTTTTCACCATTATAAATTATACACATAACTATAGTAAAACTAACATTTTAAAAATAGTAACGCTACGCTAGATTCCTAAATCATTTCCTATAATTAACTGCTCTATCCGTCCTTCTTATATTAAGCGTTGCCTCGGCATTTGAAATTGCCCATAAAACAAGTGTTCTAAAAAATCCCTTTTCTTTAAATCTTCTATCGCTAAATCTTACCTTTAATATAAAATCGTAAACTGCTTTTTTTGGTCTAAGTCTTAATGCCATATCGCCATCTTCTGCAATTAAGTTCCTATAACCGCCCGCGTTTAGAAATACTCTTTTTAAGAATGCAGAATTATTACTTGGAACCCAGCAGTTTCCAATTGTCTTATATATGAAAAGTCCCCATAAATGAATTATCCACGTGTACGAATTATACATGATATTCTCGATTAAATTATCATATTTGTATGTGTCAAGTCCTCCAACTACTTCGACATTCGGGTCGTTAAAATGCGTTTTAATCCTAGAAACCCAGAAATCCGGCGGTTCAGTATCCGCATCTAAAAATGCTACAACAGGGTTACTTGCGCTTTTAGCTCCGAGCGTTCTTGCTGGTCCAATTCCAAGTTTTGCCATTGAAATAATTCGGGCTCCGTTTTTAGCTGATATTCTTGCAGTATCATCAGTACTCTGGCTATCTACTATAATAATTTCGTCATCCTTAGCAATTTGCTTAGCTAGTACTGGCAGTAGTCGTGAAAGATTTTTTTCTTCATTATATGCTGGGATTATGATGCTGATCGAAGTCATCAAATACTAACCATGCTTACTTAGTTTATTAAGTTTTCTATTTGGATTTTTAAAACATCTATGTAATTATTCTTACTTGCTGTCTTCTTATAAAGTTCAAGTTTTCGTTTGTCTGAGAGCTTTACGTATTTTATTGCCAAATCAATCGTTGTACGATTTAACTCCTTCGGATTCAAAATTACTCCTAGGGATTTGTTTTCAAGCATTTTTGCATTGTTATATCTTTCAGGATAGCTCTCATCTGTTATACATACGACTGGTTTACCATAAGAGAGTGCTTCCATAATTGTCGTGTGCCCTCCGTGACAGATTACTGCATCGCAATTCTCATAATACGGTTTTATATTGAAATTATTTTTTCCATAAATTGCATCATCGTCAAGAATCTCGCTTATTGGTTTTTCTATTCCGCCACCAGCTACGAGATAATTTTTATCGTGCTCTTTTTGTTTTGTTTTTTCTATAAATGGTCCTGCATAAACTAAATCTAACCTTTGATCTAAATTAATCGATGTAATCGTAAGCGGTGGCGGGAAATCTGGGACAATTATCTTACTTGGAATCGAAAGAATATTGCTAAGCATCGATCGTGCAATTGTCTTTTGTATGCTTCCGTTTACCCCAACCAAAGATGAGGTATCATTAGTTATAAATAAACATTTTTTGTTTAACATTTTGCATAAAGCTAAACCGATTGGAGATCCATCTACAATTACAAAATCTACTTTTGTAAAATTTTCTTTAATCATATTTAATGTTTCTGTGTCTAGCAACTTTATCAGTTGTGTGTAGTTTGTTACGATTTTCGTTTTTCTCTCATTTACTTGTATAGAATATAAATTAGGAAGTTCAACATACTTTACTGCATTATTTTTACAAAATTCTGCACCTTTGCCAAAAGTCATTATTGGTATGTCAAAATACTCTGAAACTGCCTTTTCCCTTGAAGCATGCCCGTAACCATTGCCTTCTGCAAAAATAATCCCTTTCATTTAATCCCTTCTAAGAGAACTTACCTTACCGTTAATAATTTTGTATTCTCCTTTAGAAAAATTATCAATAATCTTCTTGTACTGCTTATGTTCTTCGTTTAGTATTTTTTGTGTAACTTCATCTGCGTTTTTGCAATCGCTTATATCCACTTCTTTTTGCAAGATTATTGGACCACTATCTAAACCCGCATCAACAAAATGAATCGTTAAACCTGAAATCTTTTCCCCCGCTTTAAATGCCTGTTCTTGTGCATCTTCTCCAGGGTATTTTGGGAGTAAAGATGGATGGATATTAATTATTCTATTTTTGTATTTTTCAAGAAGTTCCTTTGATTTTATTAGTAGCATGTAACCGGCTAAAACTACTAAGTCGACCTTGTACGAATCAAGAATTTCTTTAAGTTTTAAATCAAATTGCGTTCGTTTAGCAAAGTTTTTTCTTTCAATAATTTCACATGGAATCTTGTATTCTTTAGCAATGCTTACTGCCCCCGCTTCGGGTCTATTCGTAATCATTACCTTTATTTCTGCGTTTATTTCGCCATTTTTTACAGCCTTAGCTATCTCTTCAAAATTACTTCCTCTTCCGCTTGCTAGAATTGCGATTTTTAGTTTTGGCATAATTATGACCTTTTAACTAAATTATTAAAGTCCGTTGAACTTATTAATATTTACGTGACTAAATGATGATACACATACAAATCAATATCTGGTGATATTTCTGTCTGAGCCTAAAAACGTATTTATGAACATCAAGGATATTCGCACTAAGATCTATACTTTTACCCAAGAGGATTATATTCAATTTGAGAAAAATTTAATTGGCACTGAATTTAAACCAGGTCCTTATAAAAAAGTTACTGAAGTTAGTGGTGTTTCTTTATTTCAAGATCGAAAAACTGGTAAAATTAGCGTAACTGTTGAAGCTCCTTTAATGAATCCAATTGATCGTGAACATAGAATTCCTGTCATGTTTAAGTTCAATCAGTCTCCTTCAAAGAAAGATTTGTTAGAAATTGATAAATTAGTTGGCGAAACAGGTAACTCCTCTAAAATAAAACCAGCTGGAGCTGTAATCCTTAAGCCTCAAACAATTTAATTTTATAAAAGCATTAAAATTTTTCCTACTATAATTTGTGCATGCCAAAATCAGTTTCTATAAACGGTGAAGAATTTTCCGTTGAATACCTATACACTCATAACAAAAATGCAATTGCCAGTGTCAAAGAAAAAACTATTTTTATAAAACTTCCAATAAGATGGCCTGAAAAACAAAGATGGGAAGCCGCAGAGACTTTAGAGCGTCGAATAACAAAGAAACTTGCAAAAAGAAAAATCAAATCTACTTTGAAGGCAGTGCCAGAAATTAATGATGAAGATAAGTTTAGGCTTAAGTGCGAATTTCTTAATGTTGTTGATGTAAGGCTTGGTGAATTAAATAACCTTTATTTTCAGTCTCAACTAGGGCGAATTTCAGTAAGACACAACACCAGCAAATGGGGGAGTTGTTCTAAGGAGAACAATATTTCGATAAATTTTGCATTACACTTTCTACCCAAGGAACTATTAGATTATGTATTAGTTCATGAACTAGCTCATACAAAACAAAGAAATCACAGCTCTCGTTTTTGGGATATTGTGGCTAGGATAATTCCGGATTATAAAATTAAACGAAAAGAACTAAGGAAATATAGTTTGGGAAACTAGTTGATTTCGAGTTTTTTTTGTAGCCAGTAACCGAATAATGGGTCAACAAGATAATAAATTCCTCTTGACTCTTTAGATACCGTATCTTGTTCTAATAAAATGGAAATATACCTTCCAATCGTAGTAGTTGGTTCATTAAGTTCATTTGAAATCTCCGTTAAGGATTTGTTTTTTTTACATAATGCCAAAACGATTGCCTTTTCTGTCTCGTTAAGTTTCTCAAACTCCTCTTTAAAATAAAGATCCCCTTCCTGATTTATAAAATTTTTTATTGCTTCATCGAGGCTGCTCGAATAATATGTAGCTCTTCCAATAAATTGCAGGTAGAATGGAATTCCACCCGTTAGCATGTACAGTTTGTTCGTATCACTATCGTTTAGTTTTATTTTATACTCACTTAAAAAATCATAAGTCTCTTCTTTTGTAAATGGCAGTATATGCATCGGAACTAATTGCTTATAAAAAGGTGAGTTTTCAAGAAGGGCTACTGCTTCAAGTGTTTTTCGTATTGAGCCTGAAATGATTAAAGAAGTTTTTTTTTGTAATTCATACTGCGTTCTTAACATCTTTACAATCTGCAGTCCGTTTTCTATTTTTAAGATCTCCGGAAATTCATCTAGCATTAAAATGCATTTTGTTGAAGTTGCCTTTGCCATAACTTCAGCTAGGTTAAAGGCATCTCTGACCCGTTCTGAATCTGTTTTTTCTTTTTCTTTATTTTCTAGTAATATTTTTATATGTTCCAGAACGGTTGCTTCAATTTTCGTGTTTTTTAATAATTCTGAAATTATTTCAATTGGTGTTTCTAATAATTTTTTTATTTGTGCTTTTAATGGCAAGATGCCTTTTTTCTGGTATGCCTCAAGGATAGAAGAAACTAACTCTTCTGTGAGCGTTTTGCTAGATAGGTCAATAAGATCGTAAAAAGACAGATAAACTACTACTAGTTCTTTTTTTTGTTCTAAGAGTTGTTTTATTTCCATTAATATTGATGTTTTACCTACTCTTCTTCTACCATAGATACAAAAACCTACATGAGAGTTAGTATTGCTTAGCTCGTTCTTTAGTTGATTTAAAAAAGGTTTTCTTCCGATAAACAAATCTCCTACAACCGGAGTAAGGGTAAATTTAGTGTTTGCCATAAAAAGATTATAACAAAAGTTATTATAAACTTTTGTATAATAAAAACTATAATTTATTTTATAATAATTTTTTGTATAATTACTCCAAAACAACTTTTAGGAAATCTCTTGGGAAATAAGAGTCACAATGATCAGCACATAACACGTTCCATAATTCATGGTCGCTATGGCCTCCATCGGTAAGATACCTTACTATTGGACGAATCAGGTTGTGTTTTGGTACTCCATTTTCAAGATCCCCCGAGTCTAAATCTAATCTTCTTTGTTCTAATTTGTTATCTGTTAATTTCGATGTAGGTAAACGCGTTTTAGGGTGTAATTTTCCAAAGCGGTTTAACATAAGATCTGTTGAAATCATTACGGATTTAGGTTGAATAACTACTGCGTCTTCTTTGCGGTATCCTTCATACCATATGTTTTCTGGATCAATTAATAAACCTAAATTTGGTACTCATATTGCTTCCTTTGGGATATCACTAGCTGGAATCACTATAATTCCATCTTTGTGCATAGGTCTACGAGGTTTTGTTTCTCCTGCTTTTCTTAAATTCTCATTATCATAAAACGCCGGATCAGTTACTCTTCTACATTCTTCGTGCCTGTCGACAAAATCTACTCCTTTAACAAATTTTCCACCTGCGGGTAAAACTAATAATTCTCTTTGTACTGTTGGGTAAAGTCTTTGGCAATATCGTTCATCTTCTCTAGTTTTTTTTACTTCTGTTTCGTACGTAATCCCTTAAAAAATCGTCATGCAAAACCATGCCTGCAAGTTTCTTTCCTATTTGTTTTGAAATTTCATAAGCTTGTAAATAAGTTTGAACTCTAACTAGGTGACGTTCTTCTGTTTGATATCTTAATGCGATTGGTTTTCTAGTTTCCATTTAACCACCAGTAATTATTTAGGGCAACAACAATTTTAAAATTAACACACAAACTCTTATCTGTTATATTTAAAATAACAATCGTTATATAATATTTAACATGTTAGAACGACTCTTTAAATCAAAAGCCGAAGTTGCCGTGCTAAATATAATTTTATTTTTCTAAGGATTACATTTAAGAGAAATTGCAAGGCGTGCCAATACCTCTTCTTACGAGGCTAAACGTGAACTTGATAATCTTGTTTTTATGGGAATTTTAACTAAAGAAAAAAAAGGCAATCTTATCCTTTTTAATACCAATAAAAATTGCAGTTTTCTCCAGGATCTAAAGAGTTTATTTGAAAAAATCGAGGGAATTATTACAAAAATCACGGATAAAATAAGAAAAACACATGGGATCACGTATGCTTTAATTTTTGGAAGTGCTGCTTTAGGTAGGGCATCAGAAAAAAGTGATATAGATATTCTGGTCATTGGTTCAATCGAAGAAAATAATTTTTCAAAATCTATCTTTAAAGTCCAAAAAAAGGTAAAAAGGGAAATAAATTTCATTCTTTGGACTGAGCCTGATCTAAAAAAGAAAATCAAAGAACAAAGTACCTTCTTAAAAAACATTGCAACGAATAAATATATCTGGATAAAAGGAGATATGGATGAATTTATCAGAATTACTAAATAATTGCCTAATTAAAAAATAAGTTCGATATTTATGGGTCTACAAGAAAAACTAGCCGAACTTGAAAAAGAGCTTGGCCGAACGCAAAAAAATAAAGCAACCGAATTTCACATCGGAATCCTTAAATCGAAAATCGCACAGATACGAAAGGAACTTTTGATGCCTAAAAAAGGCGGTGCATCAGGCGGAGGATTCGATGTTAAAAAAAGCGGGGATGCAACAGTTGCAATAATCGGTTTGCCTAGCGTTGGTAAATCCACTCTTCTAACTAAGATTACAAAAGCAGAATCAAAAGTCGCTGCTTATGATTTTACTACTCTTACATGTATTCCTGGAATTATGGAATATAAAAATGCAAAAATCCAGGTTTTAGATTTACCTGGAATTATCGAAGGGGCTAAGGAAGGAAAAGGAAGGGGTCGGGAAATTATCGCAGTTGCAAGGAGCGCAGACTTAATTTTAATCTTATTAGATGCTCAGCATCCTCATCAGTACCATATGATCGTAAACGAGCTTGAAGGATTCGGAATAAGGTTAAACAAATCGAAACCGAACATCGTAATTGGTAAAGGTGCTAAGGGCGGGATCAATATTGAAAAAACCGTAAAACTCACCAAAATAACTGAACGCGGGATTGTAGCCGTACTTAATGAATATGGAATTTATACTGCTGATATTGTTTTTAGAGTTGATGCTGGGGTCGATGAATTAATCGATGTATTAGACGCTAATCGTGCCTATATTCCATCGATTGTTGCAGTTAATAAAATAGACTTAGTCAAAAATAAAAAAATCGATTTAGCCGTTCCCTACTTGGGTATATCTGCTGAAAAGGATGTTGGTATAGACGATTTAAAAGAGAAAATTTTCCAGGCATTAAAACTAATTAAAATATTCACAAAAAGACGGGGAGAAGATGCCGATCTAAACGAACCGCTAATTGTTAAAAATGGAATAACTATTGCAGGAGTTTGTGATTCGCTTCACCGAGACTTAAAACGCGATTTCAAATTCGCTTTAGTTTGGGGTAAAAGTGCAAAACATCCTGGTCAAAGAGTTGGCTTAGAACATATTCTAAAAGACGGGGATATCGTACAGATTGTAAAAAAATAGTGCTATTCTGTATCTTTATTAGTTGTTGTAGCGGTAGTAGTTATATCGACTTTTGCTACCTTACCAAATGGCTTGATAGCTCGATATTCTTCTTCTGAAATTAGCCTAATTTCTGGTGCGCATTGTCCTTGGTTAAGATTTTCTCCTCCACCCATTTTCGCACTACAATCTGGTCTTCTATTTGTTTCATAAACAAGTGCGTGCATTTGCGGGTTTAATTTTGCAAGAACCCCATCAATAAATTCTCCTATTTTTTTCTTCCTTTTTCCCATCCAGGTTTCTATTTCTGGTTTTTTCCTTTTTTTATCTCCTGGTTCTGGTATGTCACCCAAAATTTCCTGATTTGGCAGGCGTATTGATGCGGAGAAAAATTTTTCTTCATATGAAAATTTCACTACTGTATATATTCGGGGTGTAGTATATTTGCCATCTCTTTCACTATAAGGACTGCCAATTTTTACTTTAAATTCTATTCCATTCCTTTTGATTTTCCCTCCATCTTTAACTAATCTGACATGCCCGCCTATTAATTGCATAAATTCTGCTTGAACTTCTTGTAATATTTCGCGCACATCTGTATCATTTTCCCCAGCAGTTTTTTGCAATTTTTCAACTAGTTTCTGCTTATTATCTGGGGTTAGTTTAGACCAATCAATAATTTCAAGAAGTCGGTTTAAATATTCTTGGTTTGTTTCTTCTTTTTTTGCATCACATTTACAATTCGTTTCCCTGATTCTTATTGTATCAAAATTTCTACAAATCGTTTCTGCCATAAGTTCTGTTGCAGCGCTGCTAATTAGAGTTCTTTTTTCTTCGGGTATATCTACTGATCTTATTGTTGTAACTGCACCAGCTGTAAAACTTGCACCAAGCATAGCTAATCCAAGAGTAGTATTTCTAAAAAAATTTGTTTGTCCTTGTGTGCTTCTTTTTCTTGTCATCGTTATCACTAATTTATAGTTATATAATATGCACGTTCAAGTTTTTAAAGGTATTGCTTTCGATGTAAGGAAGTGGGGTTTATCAAAATCTGATTACAAGAGTAAAATTATATACTTTAGGTGTGCCTAACTTAGCAGTGAGCAATGGGCTTTGAGCCATGAGCCACCAAGCGAATAGAATTGCGTAGCTCAATGCACAAGGCACAATAGCCCAAAGCTAATCAAAGAGGGATATCTATGTCATTTGAAAAACACATCGCAGTAGATTATGCAAAAGTAAAACCAAGTGTAATGAAAATGCAGGGAATTAGCGAGTTAACTATGCTTGAGCATTTCAAACTTTACAATGGTTATGTAAACAAATACAATGAAATTATGGAAGAAACAGCCAAATTAACTAACGATGAAGTTAAAGCTGGTCAGATAACTTTTAGTAAAATCCGTTCGCTTAAAACTGCACTCGCATTTGCAATTGGAGGCGTATTAAATCACGAAGTTTACTTTAGTAATCTTGGGGGAAATGGAGGCAAGCCAAGCGGAACGTTATTAACCCATATCGAAAAAGATTTCGGGTCTTTTGAACGATTCGAAGCTGAAATTCGTGGTACTGCAATGGGTGCTAGAGGCTGGGCATTTTTAATTTATCAGCACGATCTAAAACGACTTATTGTTATGATCGGAGATGATCAGTCAACTTTCCCAGTTCATAATTCAAATTTGCTTTTAGCATGTGATGTTTATGAACATGCATACTATCTAGATCATAAAACTGCACGTGCAGCATATCTGGATGCATTTTTCAAGAATGTCGATTGGAAAGATGTTGAAGCAAGGTTTGAGAAAGCAGTCAAGTAGTATTGACTCTTTTTTACTTTTTCTAAAACTATTAAAAATTCTTCTGTTCAATCTTTATTTATGGCAATACTTAAAAGACGGTCTATTGATTCTTTTCAAACTAAAAGTATTACTGCATTTAGAGGCGAACCTATTGCGACAGAACCACTAGTTCGGGATGAAAAAAGCGAAAAACGCGCTGCACTCCATAAGAAACTTGAAGAAGTAAAATCTGATGAAAGACGAATTTTTAGACAAATGTCTGCTCAAAGAGAAATTTTAGGTGGGATGTCCGGATTTGACGAAGAGTTCGATCGAGAACGAATTAAAAAAATAAAAAACTCATTTCCACTTTATGAAAAATTATTTAATCATCTGCCACAGTTTGTTGGTGCCACAGTTGTCACAAGTCTTATTTTTCTATTTGAATCAAATCTTAGTGTTGCTATTCAATTAAGTGGGATTTCCCTGATTAGTTTATGTGTTTATCCCTGGTTACTAAAATCATTGGTTCTAGAAAAAATTGCAGCAGATAATTTTCCTTATGCTTATAAAAATTGGTTAATCTTAGTTCGTGAAAGAGAAGAAATCAAAGAACAATTAATGGAAGACTAGCTTACTTTTTGTTTTGCATTCGTCCTGCTTTCACTGTATTGGCAATCAACATCGCAACAGTCATTGGTCCAACTCCACCAGGAACTGGTGAACAGTTTGCTTTTTTTATTACATTGACAAAATCAACGTCTCCAGTCAATTTTTCTTCTATACGTGTTGTTCCAACATCGATTATGTACGTTCCCTCCTTTACCATATCTGCCTTTACCAATTTAGGAACCCCTGTAGCTGCAATAATTAAATCTGCACTTTTAGTAAAATCCTTCAAGTTTTTAGTCGCGCTGTGGCAAATCGTAACTGTCGCGTTTCTATGTAACAAAAGCATTGCAATCGGTTTACCTACAATATTACTTCTTCCAATAACAACTGCATTTTTACCAGATAATTCTATCTTATAATAATCTAGCATCGCCATAATTCCGCTTGGAGTCGCGCAAGCAAGCATCGAATCATCTAAAATATTTATCATTAATTTTCCCATGTTTTGCGGGCTAAATCCATCGACATCTTTTTTTGATGAAATAGCTTCCAGGACCTTTTGCGTATTCATATGTTTTGGAAGAGGTGTCTGAACTATAAAACCTGTGACCTTTTTGTCATTATTTAATCGTTCAATTAGTTCAAGCAGTTCGTTTTCCTTTGCAGTTTCTGGTAATCTATAAACTTCTGCATCTATTCCGATCTCTTTCGCAGTTTTTTCCTTTTTACTAACATATACCTCGCTAGGCGGGTTGGAACCAACTAATACAATTCCTAGTTTGGGTTTAGTTGGTAACTGCGAAACTTCCGTCTTTGCGTTTTCCAATATTGCTTTAGCTGGTTCCTTACCAGAAAGGATTTGAAAATTAGTCATAAAATATATTGAACCAATTAGTATTTAATTTATACATTCTTATCTTATCTTATGCCATCCTTAGTACAAAAGTCAAAATCATTATCTGGTCAAAAATTAGCTACTTATCTGCACCTGGCACAAGACAGTGAAACATTCTGGGCAGCTATAATTGTTTTTCTTGGTGCTCTATTTCTTATAAGTAGTTTTCCCTTTTATCCTATCTATATTACTATAATACTTGCATTAATTTGCGGTTTTATTGCGTCAAAAGATCCTAAATTCGGAACGCTTTTAAGTATGCTTTTTGCATTTCCAGCAGTTGCTTACCAATCGCCGCTATTAACCTGGGTTTTTGTCTTAGCAATCGCGCTTACTCTTTTTGAAATGTTTCAAAATTGGGTTTTGGTGTCGCTACTTCAAATATTTATTCTTGCGCCATTTGCTTTTGGTGCTTCGCCAATTATTGGCTGGATTTCGATTTTAGGTATTGTTTTTTGTAGTATGCATTTTGGGTCTAGAAAAAGTGTATTTATTTCCCTTCCTGCAATTTATATGATTTTATTTTTATCCGCAGCCTGGTTAATTCCAAACGGATTATTTTTACCTATAAAATCAACATTATATTCTCCTGCATTTTCCGGATTTTTACTAAGTAAGGGCGAAGTTGGAATAATGGAAATTCCATCAGAAATCGCACGTTCACTTTCAAATGTTTTTAGTGTGCAGGTTCTTTTAACTGTAAACGATGCTCTTTCTCAGACATTAGATAATACTGTAAAATTATTATTTAGTGATTCAGCTCTGCTTCAGTTATCTGCATGGGGTATAGTAATTTATCTTATAAGTTATCTATCAGGAGAAATCAAAGGTAAAAGAAAAGAAACAATTGCAAGCCTCACACTCTTACTTTTGATTCCAATATACTATGCAATTTCAAAAATCTATCTATTTGAATTTAACCTGGGTTTTGTTGCTGGTATCATTCTGACTATTTTCGTAGTTGCATTATCAGAACAATTAGGTTTGCAGTTAAGCAGAGAAGCACAAATTCGCAGGAGCGATAAAACAAAGCAGTTTGGAAAATTTGGTATTTCTGATGTTGCTGCAAGTGATAGTGAAAAATCACTTGATGATGTTGGGGGTTATGAAGATGTAAAACAAGAATTACGCGATTCTATTTTGCTTCCACTCGAAAAGAAAGAAGTCTCCTATGCATACAACATTAAACCTCCTTCTGGTATTTTGTTATTTGGTCCTCCTGGTACTGGTAAAACAATGCTTATGCGTGCTCTAGCTAAAGAAATAAAATATGGATTTTATTATATTAAAAGTAGTGATATTTTGAGTCAATGGTTCGGTGAAAGTGAAAAAAACGTTAGTGAACTCTTTTCAATAGCAAGAAAGCAGGCTCCATGTATTTTGTTTTTTGATGAAATCGATGCATTAGGTAAGAAAAGAACCGGATACTCAACTGACGAAGTAACTCCCCGTGTTCTTACAACTCTCTTGCAGGAAATGGATGGCCTAAAAAACAATAAAAAACCTATTTTAGTAATGGGAGCTACAAATATCCCGCAACAATTAGATCCTGCGCTTTTACGGCCTGGACGATTTGATAAAATTATTTACATGCATTTACCTGATTTAGCTGCACGGTTTGCAATAATTAAAGTACACACAAATAAAGTTCCATTAAGTCCAGATATTGATTTTAATGTTATCGCTAAAAAAACCGAGAGATTTTCAGGAGCTGATTTAAAGAATTTATGCGATGAATCAATAAAAATCGCAGCTAAAGAAGCTTCTAAAGTTGATAAAATCGTTCCAATAAATATGGCGCACTTCTTATCTGTACTTAGTTACACCAAACCAAGTACTGGTCTTGCGACTATTGATGAGTACGATCAGTTCAAACTTGATTTCGAGCGAAGTTCAACTGGACAAACCAAATCCAAGGAAGATGTTGATACAATTAAATGGGCTGATGTTGCTGGTTTAAACGCAGTTAAAAAAGCATTGCTTGAAACTATCGAACTTCCTTTACTATACGAAAAAGAAATGAAAGAACTAAAGATAAAACCAAGTAAGGGTGTCCTTCTTTTTGGTCCACCTGGTACTGGTAAAACTTTAATTGTTCGAGCTGCAAGCAGCGAACTAAAAGCCAGTTTCCAATTAATAACTCCAGCCGAATTAATGAAACAAGGTTATACTCAGGCGGTTAACGTTTTAAAGGAAATTTTTAATCGGGCTAAGGAGAACACTCCTGCAATTATCTTTGTTGATGAAATTGAAACATTCGCTCCAGCTAGGGGTATGGGAAGTAACGAAGTTTTAGGTCAATTCTTAACTGAATTAGACGGGATAAAAGAACTTCGGGGGGTTGTAGTAATTGCTGCGACAAATCGTCCTGCTGCATTAGATCCCGCGGTGTTACGGCCTGGGAGGTTTGATAAATTATTTTATATCTCTGCTCCAAATCAAAAAGATCGGGAAGATATATTTGCAATTCATTTGGGTACTTTTGCCGGACAGGTTGATCTAAGTGAACTTGCAAGCGCAACTCCTGGATTTAGCGGCGCTGACATTGCAAGCATAGCTCAGGAAATTAAAATGCAGGCACTACGATCTAAAATAAGTAAAAAGGAATTTGAAATTGATACGGGCTATATATTGAAGTTGATTCGAACTCGGCGTCCATCAATTACAAAACCAATGCTTGAAGAATACGAAAAATTCTTGGAAGTTTATGGGGAACGCTCTGGTTTATCCGAAGATTCGGATGATAATTCTAAGGGCGATTCTAAAGAGGATACACATTACAGATAGATTCTTATGTCATTTAAATTTACAGAAAGCCGACTTTATTATACAGTTCTGGTTATATTACTCTTACTTAATGTAACTATCTTCTTACCCCCATTTCTAATCTTTGCTGGCTACGAACAAGCTGGTGCTGCACTTTATAATTTACATAACTATGATCATCAGTGGATATATCGATCGGAATGTTTGATGAAAGACGCACAAGGAGCATATTCTTATGAAGACTGTATACTTCAAGGTAAAGAAAGCGAAGCAAAGATCTTTACGCTGTACACGACAAATGGAGACTCAAAATATACGAATGTTAGTTTTTCGCAATATAAACAGAGCCAGATCGGCATAAACAAGGCCGAAAAAGTCGAGCGAAACGGAAAAGTTGGTTACAAATTTGCGAATGATACTCGTGATTATGCTATTTATTTACCCTGGTTTTTAGTAATGCTAATCTATCCATTTGTGATAAAGAAAGCAGATATCAATGTACCAGATGGATTATGGTTTATTATCGCATTAATTCCGATTGGGATTGATGGCACAACTCAGTTACTAGCTGGTATTTTTAACAACACGAGTTATTACTGGTTATATTCATTTGGGTTAGCTGAAAGCACAAACCTTATCAGGTGGATTACTGGAGCCATTGCGGGAATTGCTGCTGGATATTATACGGTTCCATTGTTAAACAGGATAGGATTTAAGAAAAAAGATTAATTCATGCATAGTAAACGTTTTAAACATATTGCACGTAATATACTTATTGGTGATTTTCCATGGTAAGTATAACATTAGCCGTTCCAAGTGAGTTAAAAAAAGATATGGATGAGTTTCCGGATATTAACTGGTCAGCTGTAGCTAGATCTGCAATAAAACAGAAAGTAATTCTACTTAAAAAATTCAGGGAATTTACTAAGGATAGCACAATGACGCAAGAAGATGCTTTAAGACTTGGGAAATTAGTTAACGAAGGCTTAGCCAAAAGATACAAGAAGGATGCTTAAATGGAATTAATTGTAGATGCGAATATTGTATTTGCTGCTCTAGTAAAGGAAGGATTGACGATTGAACTACTTCTTGAACCAGAGTTACATTTATCTGCTCCAGAATTTCTTTTTGAAGAAATTGAAAAACACAAAGAAGAGATATTTAAGAAAACACATCGAACTAAAGAGGAAGTAGAAGAACTGCTAGAAATCCTGAAAATAAAAATTGACATTATACCTAAAGAAAGTTTTGAAGTCTTTTTGGAACATTCAGAAAAAATTTCTCCAGATCCAAATGATTGTGCTTATTTTGCACTTGCATTAAAACTTCGGATTCCAATCTGGACTAACGAACGCGATCTAAAAGAAAAACAATCTACTGTTAAAGTTTACAATACTAAGGATTTATTTGAGATGTTGATATGATATCTTGTATTTAGTATATTTAACTATTTTTACATAAATAACAACATTTAAAAAGACGTTTAAACATCAGTACTATATGTCCAGATTACGATTCTTCAAAGAAAGAAAACCAACAGAACAAAAACCAAAGGAACCGCGTTCAAAGTATCATCCCGCAGAAGTAGCATGGAAAGCGTACTTTTTGGCTGATGATTTGGTTTATACTGGAATTAACAAAGCTAAAAGTCAAATCCAAACAAAGACAGGATGGAGCGAAATTGCTGCTGGAGGTATACTAACCACTGTATCTTCACTTATTTTAATTAAATTAAAAATGCTCGTTGTAGAAATTTATCACACGCAACTTATACAAAAAGACTCGAACATAAGTTTGTCCAAATACTTATTTTTTGTTTCAGCAAGTACTATTGGTGCACTTGCTCAACTAAACAAAATTCAAAATTCCGATGCAATTGCTGAATCTTTATGGCAACGTCTTGCTAGAATCATTCGTTTTCCTGTGCTGTTTGGTTGCTCCTCTTTATACGCCCTTTCAATGTATGAAATGACTCAAACCAAATCCCACACAATTTTTGATCTTTTTTATAGTTTAGCTGATTTTAGTGACTTTAATATTATGGCAGGAATTTTCTTGTATCTTAACAGTTCAAGTAACGGTATGTTCGATCGAACCAAGCAATGGTTAAAATCATTAAAAGAACGCGCAAGTTCTGCAATAAAACCCGTATCCGAACCTGCTTTAGTTCCAGTAAGCGTAAAATTCGAAACAAAAAGCTAAGTTGGGTATTTATACCTTCGCACACCTAGACTATTCGCACTTGAATAACAAATAAAAATATAAAAAATAAAGCGAAAGATCCAATCAATCGTGGCGCGTGATCATGAAAAAACAAGAGTACCTACTGTTTGTACTAATAATCGCTATTGCAGCAATCTACCTGCTTGGACAAAGTGCGATAGTTCTACCTGTTCTTGTTATAAAAAGTTTTGTTCGTATGTTTTTTGCCTACGCAGCATCTTTAGTATTCTCACTGTTCGTTGGAATTTTTATTGCACATAATAAAAAAGCATTTAATATTATTTTTCCCATTTTGGATATTTTACAGTCAGTACCTATCTTGGGGTTTTTACCATTCGCAGTACTCTTCATAATTCATACAATACCAATTTTAGGAAGCGAAGTCTCTACAGTATTTTTAATTTTTACAAGCATGACCTGGGCCATTATATTTAATATCATAGAAGGTGCACGTTCAATTCCATATGATATAAAAGATGCATCAAAATTAAATGGTCTTACTGGCATTAAATATATATTTCATGTTATTTTTCCAGCGCTTTATCCAGCAATAATTTCTGGAAGCATAACTGGCTGGGGCGGGGCGTGGTATTTCCTATTTGCTGGAGAATATGTTACATTTGGTAAGGAACCTCCGTATATACTTGAAGGTGTAGGTTCTTTTATAGCTAAATCTGCATACTCTGGAAATCTGTTTCTATCTCTTTTAGGCATGGGCATACTTGCTGCAATGGTTCTGTTTATGAATACATTTGTATGGTATCCACTAAGTTCAAGAATTTCAAGATACAGTTACAGTTTCTATAGTCAAAATACGGGGCCCGTAACAAGCAATTCAATAACCGACCAGTTAGATAAAATCTATCTCTCTTTTCGTTCATTTTGTCTTAGTTTTTTCCAAGTTAAATCAACCAAAATAATCGAATTTCTAGGAATTAGTCCAAATTCAAATATCGAACAAAAAAGCACTAATATTAGCATATACGATTATGCGATAGTTTCATTTATTCTGGTTTGTTTTATCGTTTTGTTTGTAATATCGAATAAACCTCTTCTGGAGATATTTACCATTCTAGAATATACTATGTATACTATGTTTCGGCTCGGTATTGCTTACATAATCGCAGCAACATGGACCGTTTTAGCTTCGATCTATTTAGTTAAAAATAAAAAATTACTCAAACTATTACTTCCAGTTTTTGATGTCGCACAGTCTATTCCTGCTATTGCAATATTTCCTATATTAGTCGTATTTCTGATTTCATCTATTGGCGGAAATTATGGTCTTGAAATCGGCTCAATAATCCTTCTATTAACTGGTATGCAATGGTATCTTTTATTTAACGTAATACGCGCGCTTCAAGCGATTCCTGGTGAAATTATCGAACTATCCGAGGTTCTTAATCTTAAAACTGTTGATAAACTAAAAAATATTCTACTACCGGCAATTTTTCCAACATTTATAATTGGAAGTATTCAGGCGGTTGGCGGAGGTTGGAATGCTTCAATTATTAGTGAATATATCCCATACAAAGATCAAATCTTCTTTGTTAAAGGACTTGGTTACTTGCTCGATGTATCTGCCGCAAAAGGCGATTTTTTTGGTATTTTATTAAGTGTATCCGTAATGATCATGGTAATAATATTTCTAAATAAATTTTTATGGGGCAAAGCATTAAAACGTGCAGACTTGTATAAGTTCTAAAAATAATTATTTTAAAGGTTTAGAATATGAACGAATTAATCGTCCGAAATGTTTCAAAGAAATACGATGTCGATGGAAACGAAGTCATAGCCCTGGAAAATATTTCTTTTACTGTTAAGAAAAGAGAATCGATATCTATAGTTGGACCTTCTGGTTGCGGCAAAACAACTCTTATTCGTATGATTTGTGGTCTGGAAGAGCCTAATTTTGGGAATATTGTTTTTGAGGGCAAACCCGTTAAAGGTCCAAATGCAGATATTATGTTAATTTTCCAGTCATTTGCGCTTCTACCTTGGAAAACCGTTAGTGAAAATGTTGAACTCGCTTTGCTTGATAAACCTGAAAAAGAGCGAAAAGAAATTGCAGAAAAATTTATCGATCTAGTCGGTTTAGATGGGTTTGAATCAAGTTATCCAAAGGAGTTAAGCGGAGGAATGAAACAGCGTGTTGGTATTGCGCGTGCAATTTGTCGTGAACCAGAAATTCTTCTTTTAGATGAACCTTTTAGTGCTTTAGACGCTTTAACAGCTAACAATCTAAGGAACGAAACTTTGAAATTTTATTTAAGTAAGCAACATAAGCCAAATGTTTTAATCATGGTAACTCATTCTATTGAAGAAGCAGTTTATATGTCGAATCGGGTTATTGTTTTATCTAAAAGACCTGGTTCAATTGTTGCGGATATTAAGATTGATTTACCTTTTCCACGTGATAAACGAAATCCCAAGTTTTATGAATATGTAGATAAGATTACGGCGTTGATAACTTAAATTAGAAAACATAATAAATTATTAATCCTCCAAACTCTTTGGGGTTAAAGCAGCAGTATATATCTGTTTTGACCCATCGTATTCGAATATTTCGGTATATCCGCCCCATGTTAACATTAGTTTATGGAATCTTTGTGTATCTTCTATAACCATTCCATGCGATTTTAAGTGTGCGATTATCTCTTTTTCATAAACCTGTCCTTCTTTTTTAATTAGTTGTAGAATTGTTTTAAATGGTTCAAGCTTAATTAACTGTTTTCTTAGGACTTTTTTCTTATCGTCAATTGTTCCTAAGTTTACTGCTTCACCAAAAAGTGTAAGCTGGACTACTCCTTCTTTTACTTTTACCAAATGGAGAAGTTCCGACATATCAATTACATCTCCTAAGTCATCTAGTTGCATGCGTAATTCTTCAGCTAAAAATGAAATTTTAGTTTTGCCTCCGTAAGCATATATTATTTCAACTAACCCTAGGACTTCTCCTACGTTAGCATCTGGAAACGGAAGCATCTTATGTTTAACCATATTACATACACATATTTCTTTGAGTAGTTTATTATTGTGCTTTTATTATATAGAAAAGAAGGAAAAGGATAATAAACGTATGTCCATCGTTTATAAGAGTGTTTTCTTTACTTTTTCAACTCCAATTGCATGAATTAGTTTTCCTAATTTGGGCCCAGACTCCTGATTGATGAGAGTTAAGTAAAATGCTTTGAACAAATCTTTCATTTCAAGTTTGTTTGCCTTAGAATATTCGTAAACAGCATTTTGCATTTCTTCTGCACTCATATTATCTTGCAAATTTTGCAGTGCACCAATCACACCTGCATTTTCTGTCTTTTTCATTTTAACTTCAAACAAATATTTGCTAGAAATCAGTTTTCTCTCTATCCAAACTTGCATATATTGCTTTAGATTTTCTACTCCTTGCTTGTCTTCAACCAATTCTGCAACTTTATCCCAATTCTTGTAAATGCTATAATACAATACTGCATCTCCAACGTCAAAATTCCAGGTTTTTTTAGCATCGCATAATTCATATGCAATTATTTTCTTATTATCTGCCCTGTGTAGTTCATCTGCTTTGTCTGTTTGTCCAATTTTTCTAAATTCATCTAAAATTGGCATCAATGTTTCTACATCTATTACTAATTCTTTATCCTGTTCAACATCTGACTTAAGAAGAATGTATTTTATTATTTCTTCTGGAAGTAGTTCAAGCATTTCATTTATTGTGTGTCCAATTCCCTTACTTTTACTGTACTTTTTACCTTTGTACTTTAACAAACCAAATTTGTACATATAAGGTGGTTCTTCTTTGTAAAATTCACTGTGAATTTTTTTAAGTGTTGCAATAGTTCCTCCTGGCGAGTGATGATCGACGCTTCCGCCTTCTACGATTACGTTTAGGAATTTTTGCCTTGTTGGCCAATCAAGCCTAAAAAGTAGTTTGTAGTTGTGGTTTTCGATTTTATCTTCGCTTTCATTGTTACATTTTGAGCATTTATACTTGTAAGTGCCTTCATTGTAGGATAATACAATGTTCCGATATACATTATTGCATTTAGTACATATTGGCATTATTGGAAACCATTCATCAGGCATTTTATCTCTGTTTGAACTCTTTCCAACGATTTCTTTTACCTGATCTTTATTTTCGCACATCATCTTTGCGAATTGATCATATTTTCCCTGTTTGTATAAATCGCTAGCCCTAAGGAATTCAACATTTACTCCAAATGCTTTCATTATTTTTTGTGTTTCAGCAACAAAGTGGTCTGCAAAACTATTATGGCATTTCATCGGATCCTTTGCATAAACTAGTGCCATTCCCATTTGAGGGGTTATTTCTTGTTCGTATTGTTTTAGTGGTTCAGGGATTGAATCTAAATCATCTAAATCATCAGAGACAAATCGGAATTCAGTTTTCCCGTATTTTTCTAGTTTCTTTGAAACTGCGTAAGCGTACATGAATTCGCATAGCGTTCCAGGGTGAACAGGTCCACTTGGGGTAATCCCAGCTAAGACTACGTAAGGTGGTTGTTTTTCTTTTGATATTTTTTGTGCAACTATTTCTGTCCAGTGCATTGACTTTATAGATTCCTGTTGTGAGTCTTGTGTTTGGTGTTCTGCCTGATTTTCGTTCGCAGCATTATTGCTAGGTTTAGAGTTCATAAATAATTTTATGCTATGAATAATTTTAAATCCTGTCGAACGGCAGGTTAAACAGTAGTTCCGAACTTCTTTTAACACATTAAAAATAGCCACTGTTTATTCTGA
>JBBSVN010000013.1:0-15429 GCA_038046765.1 Microcaldota archaeon
CTCATAGCCAGCCTAAGAAAAGCATTAGGATTTAAGTACTTTCGGAAGTACTGAATTTATCCAAATTAGTTCTTTTGTTCAGATCCTTTACTATCTTTCTCTTTAGTTTCCTTATGTTTATCTTTTAATGGTGGGAAACACTTTGGTGAAAGAACTTTTTTACCTAGTAAAAGAAGGTCTAATTCTTTCTTGAGCAACTTCGGATCTACTTGCTTTCCTTTTGCATATATATACTTGGCTAAATTATCCCTTTGAATTTCTAGTATTCTTTTTGTGTCTCCAACTTCTACATGTGAAAATTTCGCAGGAGCATCGGGATTACCTTCTAACGCATGGTATATCACTGCAAGTTCAAGCTGGTTGATGTCAAAAAAAGATACATCTGATCTTGGTTTCATTGATGTTTTTGTTTTTCCGTTTTCTTGTTCATTACTTACTTCTAAAAAGGGAGACATGCAACAAATAACTATCTAATCATTTATAAATGTTTTTTTCTGATTTTTTTTAATTTTATGCAAACCTTTATAAAATTAGGAAGCGAATTAATATTCTAGTTCTTAGAATTGCTTAAAATTCATTTCAAATTAATTAATGCCAAGTTATTAGGTCATAATTATGATTAAAAAAGCATTAGTAATAGGTTCTGGACCAATAGTCATTGGTCAGGCAGCAGAATTTGATTACGCCGGAACACAAGCTTGCAGGGCACTACGTGAAGAAGGAGTAGACGTAGTCTTAGTTAACTCTAATCCCGCTACAATTCAAACTGATTTAGATGTTGCTAATAAAGTTTATCTGGAGCCGCTAACATGCGAAGTCCTGGAAAAAATAATTGAAAAAGAAAAACCAGAAGGAATTCTTGCAACAGTCGGTGGTCAGACTGGTTTGAATTTAGCAGTTGAATTATTTGAAAAAGGTATTTTGAAAAAATATAATGTTGCATTTATGGGAACAAATGCGGAATCTATTAATAAGGCAGAAGACCGTGAAAAATTTAATGAAACAATGCGCAAAGTAAATGTTCCTATTCTACCTGGTTTAACTGTTTCTAACTATGAAGATGCATATTCTTTTGCAGATAAAATCGGGTATCCGGTAATCGTTCGTCCTTCATTTACCTTAGGTGGTAGTGGTAGTGGTATTGCCAAAGATAAAGAAGAATTAAAAAATATACTCGAACTAGCCTTTAGATTAAGCACAATTCATCAGGCTTTAATTGAAAAAAGTGTAGTGGGTTGGGGCGAATTTGAATACGAAGTGATTCGGGACAGTTTTGGCAATAAAGCAATAATTTGTACTATGGAAAATTTTGATCCGATGGGGGTACATACTGGCGAAAGTATTGTTGTTGCGCCAGCGCAAACTTTAAGTAACCAAGATCATCAGATGCTTCGAGATGCTGCGCTGCGAATTGTAGAAGAGATTGGTGTTCAAGGAGGTTGTAATGTTCAATTCGCATTTAATCAGGAAACTGGAGAATATACTGTAATTGAAGTAAATCCAAGGTTATCACGAAGTTCAGCTCTTGCCTCAAAGGCAACTGGATATCCTATTGCGCGTGTTGCAGCAAAAATCGCACTAGGTCAAAAACTTTACGAGATAAAAAATTCCATAACTAAAACGAGTGCTGCATTTGAACCTGCACTTGATTATGTAGTTGTAAAAATTCCAAGATGGCCATTTGATAAGTTTTCAAAAAGCGATAGAAAAATCGGAACCCAAATGAAAAGCACTGGAGAAGTAATGTCAATTGGGCGAACTTTTGAAGAAGCAATTCTTAAGGCAATAAGAAGTTTGGAAGTAAAAATTCCAGTTATACACAATCCAGACCAGCACCTTATGCCGCCTACTGATTTGCGTTTGTTCGCGATTTTAGAAAAATTAAGAAATGGAACAAAAATTAAGGAAATTTTTGATCTTACTAAAATTAATACTTGGTTTTTAAATAAACTTTTAAACATCGTAAAATTAGAATACAAAATAAAATCGCACGTTCTTTCCCGGGAGTTGTTGCTCGAAGCTAAAAAGTTTGGCCTTAGCGATGCTTATATCTCACACCTTAAACTTACTAATGAAAATGAAATCCGAAAAATTAGAAAAAATTATAGTATATTTCCTACTTATAAAATAGTTGATAGTTGCGCTGGCGAGTTTGACGCGTTTACTCCTTATTACTATTCTACTTACGAAATGGAAAATGAGGCAAAACCGCTTGAGGGTAAGAAAGTAGTAATTTTAGGATCTGGTCCGATTCGAATTGGGCAAGGAATTGAGTTTGATTATTGTTGCAGTCACGCTTCATTTGCACTAAAAGAATTAGGAATTAAAAGTATTGTAATAAACAATAATCCTGAAACTGTTAGTACTGATTTTGATTCTAGCGATCGTCTTTATTTTGAGCCGCTTACTATGGAAGAAGTTTTGAACGTTATTGAAAATGAAAAACCTTTTGGTGTAATTGTCCAGTTAGGCGGCCAGACTAGTATTAATCTAGCCTCTAAATTAGCTGAACATGGAGTAAATATTTTAGGAACAGATATTGACGGGATAGATTTAGCTGAAGACCGGGAAAGATTTAGTGCCTTACTTAGAAAACTAGAAATTCCACAGCCAATAAATGGAGTCGCTACAAATGAAAGCGAAGCTTTGGCTGTTGCAAATAAGATTACTTATCCTATTGTTGTTCGTCCAAGTTATGTGATTGCAGGGCGTGCTATGGAAATTGTTTATTCGGACTTGGAAATGAAGAGATACATAAATGAAGCGGTCGAAGTTAGTGAGAAAAAACCCGTATTAATTGACAAATATCTAGACAATGCGATCGAATGCGAAATCGATGCTGTATGCGATGGAAAAGATCTTTTTATAGGAGCAATTATGGAACATATTGAGTTTGCCGGAGTTCATAGTGGGGATGCAAATATTGTAATCCCACCAGTTCAACTTAGTGAAAATGCTAAGAATACTATTACTGAATACAGCAAAAAAATTGCAATTTCGCTTAAGACACTTGGACTAATTAACATCCAATATGCAGTTCGAAATGATGTTGTTTATGTTTTAGAAGCTAACCCAAGAGCTAGTAGAACTAATCCATTTGTTAGTAAATCAATCGGAGTTCCAATCGTAAAAGTCGCGACCAAAGTTATTTTGGGTGAAAAATTATCTAATCTTAATGTACATTCCAAGCAAAAATCTTTTGCAGTAAAAGGTGTAGTTTTTCCATTTTTAAAACTAGTTGGAAGCGACAGCGTCCTTGGTCCCGAGATGCGAAGCACAGGGGAAACAATGGGGCTAGGAAAAACTTTTGAAATGGCTTATTATAAAGCGCTCTTATCTGCGGGAGTCAAACTTAAAACTGATTTGGGCGGAAAAGTTCTAATTAGTTTACGTGATGAGGACAAAAAAGAAACAAGTAAGCTTGCGAAAATTCTTAGTGAACTAGGCTATGAAATTTACGGTACAGAAGGTACAGTACAAGGTATATCTGGCGCAAATGTTATTCCTAAAATAGGTAATGGTAAACCAGATATTCTAGATTTAATAAATGAAAAGAAAGTTGACCTTGTGATAAATACTCCTAGAAAAGGAGGTGTTTCAACTTCTGATGGATTTAAAATCAGGCGCGCAAGCATTGAAAAGGGAATTCCCTGCATTACGAATATACGAACTGCTTTTGAATTATTAAAGGCGCTAAAGGAAGTTAAAAATAAGGAACTTGAAGTTAAAGAAATAAGGGAATATTGGGGAGGTTAAACGATCTAGGGAATACTATTTAAACGCGAGTTTCAACAAAATTCGTTACGGAACCGTTACGGAAACTATTCTCTATCTACAATCTCAGTTTTTGCTTGATCTAAGTATCCTATGTCTTCAAGAGCCTCTGCAGCTTTTTTTCTTGTTTTTCTTATTCCATTACTCATTTCATGTAGTCCTGAAGTTATTGATTTTCGTCTATTTGCAAATAGCATTATTCCTACACCCATTAGAACTCCTAATCCACCTGCTTGAAGAGCTAAATTATGTTCAATATCCCAAAAATTTTGGACTAAATTTACAAAATAACTATATGCAGTTACACCTACGCTTGATGTAAGTATGGCCGCACCTAATCCTCTTTCAAAAGTAATTACTTGTGGATCCATATCTTTTCTTTTAAGTTCAAATCTACTTAAGTGCATTTCACTTCTTATTTTATTCTCTTCTTGTTGATATTCAAAAATATTCCTTCCCAAATCCGCTTTTCTTAGTACTATCCCATCAAGTACTGGCGAATATATTTCTCTATTAATGTCCCTACGTATATCTCGAAGTTGAGTGGACTGAGCATTAGAAATTTGAGCAGGATGGTTTAGTTTTCTGATCATTTAGACACCGTTAATAGATACACAGTTCTAATATATAAACCTTTACTTTTTACCACATTTTTCACTCGCAGGTCTGGGATTGACAACTTACGCACTTATTAAACTCCTGAAGTATGTACTGCCTCGATTTCTATAAGCATTTTATTTTTACCCACCCGTGAAACTAAAACGTGCTCATTTCCACTTAAATGCATGTCTCGCTCTAAATCATTTGGAATTCTTAGAATAGTTCCTCCAGTACTCTTTGAAAGTTTTCTGTGAAGTTTTAATGGTTGTCCCCAAACACCCATACGCCTCGCAACTTCGATTGTTTTTTGACCTTGTTCCTCTGGAATAAACTCTTCTTTACAATTTGTGCATCGCTCTCCCTTTTCGATAAATATGAAACCTTCTAATTCCGTAACTATATCATCAACAGAAGCCAGAACTCCCTTTTCACAGATCGGGCATGATTTTGTAGTATCAGTTTTCATTTAATATCACCTTCCGAACCGCTTATTATAAAAACGGTTTCAAATTCCAAATAATAAACAAATATGATTTTCTTTCCACCATCTTTTCTTATATATGATTCATATTTATTTTTTCCGATTTTCTCTGTTTTGTATGTTTCTATAAGTGCACTACGTAGTTGATTATAATCCCAGTCCCACTTACGCATGTACTTATCACGAAAGTGTTTACTAATGTCAAGTTTACATGTGGGAAAGTCTGATATGAAAAACTATACTTAAAAAGGTTGTGATTTTGGAGAAAATCAAGGATATTCGGGTCTTATCAGAAATGAGTTTTGTATTGTAAATTTTGTGTTTTCCGATTTTGGTTTAGGATTGTTTTCTTAGCTCGTATTTTTTTACCAATTTATATATGGTATCATAATTCACATCTAATCTTTTTGCTATGGCTGGTATGCTCAAATCTTCATTCAAAAGCTTTTGCACAATTTCAATTCTACATTCGTCTATTATTTTATTAGGATCATAACGCTTATTAAGTAAAAATTCATAGATCTGATTAAGTGGAAAATTCATCAAATTTGATAGACGCTGTGCAAAACCTCTTGGTTTGAATTTAGGCCTTAGATTAAATGGATCAAGTTTCAATACTGCTCGTTTAATACTATCTAAATTTAAAGTTCTATCTTCTGATACCATCTGTCCTATTTGAACTGGGACAGTTGAGGTCGCAGGCATTTTACCAGTAAAAACATAATTATTTACATCAATAACTCCACCTTCAGAAAAAACAGCGGCTCGCTCAACAAAATGTTTCAAGTCCCGAACGTTTCCGTTAAATCTTTGGGATATTGACCCAAGTTTTTCCAGAGCATTATCTGAAAAAATCAATCCTTTTCCATATTCTTCACTTAAAAGCTCTAAAAAATGACTAACTAAGAGCGGAATGTCTTCTACTCTCTGCCATAATTGTGGCATGTCTATTGTTAATCCAGTTAATCTTGAATAAAGGTCTCCCCTAAATTTACCACTTGCTATCTCCATTCTAAGATCTTTATTTGTAGCTGCAACTAAACGAAATTCTATTTTTTGAAATCGATCACTGCCAAGAGCTCGGATTTGTTTGTACTCCAGAGCTCTTAATAAAGCAGACTGAACATGCATTGGCATATCTCCAATTTCATCTAAAAAAAGTGTTCCATTTTCAGCACACAAAATAGCTCCGCGCCTATCATTATACGCTCCTGTAAAAGCACCTTTGACATGACCAAATAATTCGCTTTGAAGAAGTTCGCCATTTGGAGTCGCAGCGCAATTTAGAGGAACTAAATCTCCTTTTCTACCGCTTTCTTTATGTAGTGCTTGAGCTACTAACTCTTTACCCGTGCCGCTTTCTCCAGTTATTAAAATAGGAAGTTTTGCTGGTGCAGCTCGTTCAATAATTAGTCTAATCTCTTCAATTTTTGGACTCTTTCCAACAATTCCAAAGCGTCTATGCTCCAGAGGAATAGAAGAAGGTCTACCAATAACAATTGCTGCAACCATATTTATCAAATATTATATTGTTACAAAAAGTATATAAATAGTTAATAAATTAGATGTAAAGTATTTTGTCTATGTTTTTGCTTAGATCATGTTCGCCAGAAGAAAATGAGATCTTATCGTAAGTATCGAAGATACTTTTGTACTTCTTTTTGCTTTTTTTCTTTGTTTTACTTTTTGTCATAATTACTCCGGTCTCTCGGGTAACAGTCCCGCTCTTTTTACAATTACATACGCAAGAACTGTTGAAATAATTGTCGAAGCGACTAATAAAATTATATACCAATTAGCATCTTTTGGACCTAGATTAAAAATAGTTCCGCTAAGCGCTGTTGCAAGCGTATTTGGAACTAAAACCGCAGTTCCAACAATCGTTAAATATGCCATCAGTAATGCAATCCTATTGTTAAGTATCTGCAATTGGTTGTTGTATATACTTTGTAAAACTTCAAACCCGCTAGATAAAACTGCGCTTAAATGTTCTGCTAAACTTATCTGATGTGAAACTGAATCGACAACATTTCCAAATTTTCCAAGGATAACCTCATCATCAGTAAATAATTTTGCATCTCCATACTTAAATGAATTAAGGACATCTACGGTAATCCACAAGCCAGATAAATAAGAAATTAATGCATGTTTCATCTTATGTATCTCTTTGCTGATTTGTGTTCTTGAAAATTTAGGGTCTGCTAGTTTGCTACTTATAGAATCGGAATGTTCTTGTATCTCCTTAAGATAATCGAAATTTCGGTCATTATTTTCATCAATTAGACGAATAAACAATAATGATAAGTTGTCTTCTGCTTTATGTTTTGGGTTTAATTTGCCAAGCATAACTTTTCCATACCTTCTTAATCTGACAAACCTCTGGACTTCTTTGGAATGTATTGTCAAAACTAGATTTTCTTTAACTAGGATATAAAGAGAATTTAATTTAACAATAAATCCAGACACAGTTATAGATGGAATTATTATTGCTAATTCGGAATCAAAATCTTCGTATCTTGGTTTATCATTTGAGAATACCTTTAAAAGAAAATCCTTACTAAATCCAAGTTCAGGCGAAATTTTGTTTGCTGTTTTTTCAATTTCATCAGTTACAATATCTACCCATGAAATAAAGTTGGTTTTGACCATATCAGGAATTCCATTCGTTTCTGTTGCAGCGAGCGAAGTGGTTTTCCCATTTTTGGACAAAGATACGCAGTAGATATTCTGATTGTTTGTGTTTTCCATGTTTATCCCGTACTAACAAATCCAAAGTAAACTAGAACAAGTCCCAAGAGAATTAAGAAAGCACCGTAAACAATCGCGCCAATCGTTCTTCTTTTTGGGTCAGTCATAAATTTAGCAAATGCAGCTAGTTCAAGCGCAAATACTAAAACTCCGATACCAACCGCAAGCATTTTTGATAAATTCCACGTTAAGTTTGAGTTTATTCTAACAAAGTGCAATACTGAAAACAGATATGCTAAATAAACCAATCTGTGAAGGCGCTTCCAGTTTTTAGCCCCCAATTTAGCTGTTGCCCAGTCAGTTGAAGTCAAATACAGTGGTAGATAAATTGCAAATGCCATACTTCCAAAAAGAATCGCATTTTCTAGTGGATTAAGGTTTGCAAATATTGCGCTAGGTCCAATTTGTAAAAAGATTGAAACTGCGAGCATGTGAACTATTGCAAAAGTGAATCCCCAAACTCCAAGAGTTCTTCTATGTGTAATATAATTTATTTTTGGAACTAATATTGCAAGTGGTCCAACAATTAATGCTAGTCCAATCAGTTCTGCTGCAACATAAGCTGCTGAAAGTAATATCGCCCTGTTCAATGAACCTGCTAAATTTGTTAAAAATAAATAAAAGAATTGTATGAGCCAGAATGCAATTATCACTGCGCTTGATTTTAGTACGTAGCCAATGTTCTTTTTTGCGCCAGCAAATAGTTGCGGGCCTGTTTTTGTAGTTGCTGCTGTATTCGCTGTTCCGCCTTGCATCTCTACCTCGATATCATTTCCAGTTACGCGAACTTTAAATGCCTCAACTGCTTTTGGTGCTGGTGCTCCAAGTACTGCTCCTGTTTTTATATCGAACCGTGCATTATGGAGCGGGCATTGGATTGCACCATTTTCTATTGTACCATCGCATAGCGAACCTCCGGCATGAGTGCATGTATTATCAATCGCGTAGTATGCTCCATCCATTTTGAAAAGTGCAAGTTTTGTTCCCCCTGCGGTAATTCCAAGAGGTTTACCTTCAACAACATCGCTTACTTTCGCTACTTTGAAAAATTCTTTAGCGCCTGTTTTTAGCATTTGCGTGCGTGGCACTGGTTTTGCAATATTCGCTTTAGTTCTTGAAAATGAAAGTAAATTCGCATAAATATTTGAATTGCCAGTTACTAAGTCCGCCACTATAGATGAAGCAAAAGTCCCAAATACTAAGCCGTTTCCTCCAAACCCGCAACAACTTCCTACAAATACTTTTCCTTTATAATGTGGGTGTTCAGAAGCATAGGGTAAACCATCTGATGAATCAAATAAACTTCCTGACCAGGTGTTTGTTACCTTAAATTCTGTTTTAAAGTATTTTTCTAAAAAGTTTTGTAACTTTAAAAATGGCGATTCTTTTGAAGGCGGTTCGCTAACTGAACGGTCCGAACCTCCTAAAATTACTGTATTCTTATCGAGCCTTCTATAATAAAAATAAGGATCAAATGTATCCCAAAATAAGTTATCCGAAAACGGTACTTCATTTTCAAACTTAGCCAATATAGAGTAAGTTATTTTTGGCATAAATAATGAATGAAGTTCAGAGAAAAATTTAGGTGGTAATCCTGTTGCAACAACAAGTTTTTTTGCCTCTACTTCTCCTTTGTCTGTTTTAGCTATTACAAATTCGCCAACATCCACATCTGTAACTTCGCTCTCCTCAAATACCTGAATTTTTTTAGATTGCGGTAGGGCAAGTAATCCTAGTAAAAATTTCCTGACATTAAATTTACCTTCGTTGGAAAATTTTATTGCCTCTTTAATTGCAGGCGAAAAGGCTATTGCTTCTTTACCCGAAATAAAAGAACTATTTGGGTCCGCTTTTTTTATCGAATCCCACTCTTGCTTTAGCACTTGGTCATCTTTAGAATACGCACAATAGAATGATGAACAGTTAGAAAAGTCGCAATTAATTTTATTTTCCTTTATTGTACTAAATAAATATTGTTGTGTTTTTGTAGTTGCTTCAAAAAGTTGTTTTACAAATTCTTCTCCGTATAGTTTTTCTAATTCACAAACTTGAGTATCAGGAACCCTAGTCATAAATCCGGTAGTAAAAGCAGTATCCCCTGTTGCCACGTGATTTTTTTCTAATATTACAACTCTTAAACCTTTGTTAGCTAAATGCCACGCAGTCATTACTCCGACTATTCCGGCACCGACTACTACAACATCAGTTTCGATCTTTTTATCAAGACTAGAAAATCTTTTTTGGTCTGGTACTGATTCTAACCATGGCGAAATTGTTAATATATTTTCATTTTTCATAAATGTAATTGGAAAAGTGAGGATTAAAAAGCTGAGTATAAATAAAAAGATGAAATAAAAAGATAAAATTGAATCATAAAAATTAGATGTGAAAATTAAATGCTTCTAAAAAAATCATAAAAAATCCAGTGGCTGTTGCCACTAGCTTTTTAAAATCGTGGATTTTAAAAATTAAAAAAAATTTATTTAAGCAGAGTTTCTGCTATAAAACCGGGTACCAGTGTGTTTTGGATATCTTCTTCGTTCTGGTCTTCTTTCTCCCTCTGCACCTTGCGTTCTTTCTCCGCCTTCTTTATGCTCAGAACTACCTTCTCGTCTTGGTGCCCCTTCGCTTCTGTATCCGCCTTCGCGCCTTGGACCGCCTTCTCTTGGTGCTCCACCTTCTCTAGATCCACCTTCGCGTGAACCATATCCGCCAGATCCGCCTCGGTATCCGCCACCGCCTTCACGGCTTCTGCCACCGCCGAACCTGCTTCCGCCACTTCCTGGTCTTCGTGAAAAAGAGATTCTTCTAGGTCGGTCTAAATCAGAACCTTGCAATCTTGGTTTGCTATAATCAACTTGTCTTGGTGTATAATCCGTTTCGACAAAGGTTATTGCCTTACCTTTTTTACCCATTCTACCCGTTCTTCCGATTCTGTGTGTGTGGGTATCATGTGATTGTGCCCGGTCATAATTAATTATGTGGGATACTTCTTCAATGTGTAATCCTCGAGCTGCGACGTCTGTTGCAACCAATATGTTGAAAAATCCGTCTTGGAAATCCTTCAAAGTCCTTTCTCTTTGACTTTGGCTCTTGCCTCCATGTAAGAATCTAGCTTTTACTCCTGCTATGTTTAATTTTTTACATACAAATTCAACTGCATGCTTGGTTGATGCAAAAATAATCATCTTGCTGTCTGTTTCTTTTGCTATAATATCAACAAGTTTTTGCATTTTGTCTTTTCTTGGCAAGTTAATAAATTCTTCTTCTATACTTTCTGCTTTTCCAAGTTCACCTACCTCGATTAATTCTGGTGAATTCATATATGTGGATGCTATTTGTTTTATCCTTGCATCAATTGTAGCAGAAAATAATAATATTTGTCTTTGGTGATTTATTTGGGACAATATATCATCAACGTCCTCCTTAAATCCCATATCGAGCATTCGGTCTGCTTCATCTAACACAGCATAACCAATTACGCTTAAATCAAGTATTTTTTGTCTTACATGGTCGAGTAATCTTCCAGGTGTTGCAACAAGTATGTCGTAACCACCTTTTATTAATTGTATTTGTGGTCGCATATCCTGTCCGCCATAAATTGCATAAATTCTCATTCTGTGTGTTTTTGCGATTGCCCTTAATTCTTTAGTAATTTGCACTGCTAGTTCACGAGTTGGAGCTAGTATAAGCGCTTTACGATTTGGTTCTTTTGATAATATTTCAACTAGTGCAATTCCAAAAGCAGCAGTTTTTCCTGTACCTGTTTGGCTTCTTACTAATACTTCTTCTCCTTGTAATACTAAGGGTATTGCCTTTTCCTGAACTTCAGTTGCGTCTGTATATCCTAACATCGTTAGTGCTTCCAAAGTTTTATCACTAATACTCAAATCTTTAAATTTCATTTTTTCATCCTCTTATTTAGAATCCGAAAAAAGTTTTTTTACTAAACTTTTTATTAAACCTAACATTTAGTACCAAAGTTTATTTCCGGATTTTTTCTTATGTTGTCAATTTTGTTTTGACATCCGATTCCGGTTATCTCCATTATTATATATCTTATATATAATATTTTTATAAAATAAGGAAACTTTAGTTAGGTTTGTCTTTCCTTATCGCACGGATACGTAAAACTCTTGGTTTTACATAGATGTGGAAAAACAATTTTCCCACAGATAACAAAAATCGCACTATCTTTGATTACTACTTTCCTTTATTTAAACCTTTGCTTTTTACATAAAATAACAATTAAATACACTACCTCGCCCAGTTCCCCTTTTAAACCTTCTCCTAAACATTCTATCAATGAGATTTATTAAAATTTTTACCTCTCTATTAGCGTTGCTTGTATTATCATCCATAAGTAGTGCTATTTTTATAGGTGTTAATGGAAGTTCACCACCTACATGCGTGCAGGGTATAAATTTTATCTGGAACTTTTCAACAATCCAGGCTGCAGTTAATAATGCAACTACTGGAGATACTATTTATGTATGTAAAAATAGTACTAATCCGTATGGGGAACAAGTAGTTGTAAATGTATCAGTAAACATTTATGGTAATCAAAGTACAGATGTTAATTTGTCGATCCCAACTACTGCACCAATATTATTTAATGTAACTAGCAATTGGGTAAACATAACTAATATATCATTTAATGGAGGTGATGGTACTGGAGGCACTTTTGTATCAGGTATTCTTCTAAGTAGTTCAAATTATAGTAAAATCTACAACAACAGCTTTACTAAAAATCTCTACAATATATATGTATACAATTCCAATAACGTAACTATCGAAAATAACAGTATCGATAGACAGCAGCACGGTGGGGCTTCTGAAATATCTATCTATTTGAATTCAAGCAGTATGAATAATATTACTAATAACTCGTTTTACACTTCAGGTGGATCGGGGGGGAACAAGCATTTCTATAAAGTTAGTTAATTCAACTGATAATCTTATCTATGATAATAATATGACTGGTGCGTCTGGTACTGCTGCATTATGGGTTGCACTAGACTCACCAAGAAATAACCTTACGTCAAATAAAATAAATAGTTTAAATGCTGGTGCAAGTGGCATCTACATTGCTTCATCTTATAATGTGCTATTAAATAACTATGTTCGAAATTGGGGTGGCAGTGGGGCTTCAGGAATTTATTCTGATGCAAGCAACAACAACTATACTAATAATCTTCTTCACGGAGATAGTGATCGCGGTCCAGGTTACAGTTTTTCAAGTTCCAATAACAATAATATAATTAACAATACTGTTTCAAGTAATAATCCTGCTTCTAGTTACTCAACTAATACTGCTGGTTTTTCATTTTCAAGTAGTTCGAATAATGTTCTTATAAATACTACTGTTTTACAACCTCAACCTCCCGGTCCCGGTGTTCAATTTACTTCAAATTCTAACAATAACACGCTACAAAACATTAATGTCTCTAGCTTTTCAGGAGGTTTTTCTGCAAATGGAGTATTAATTTCTGCTAGCTATAACAATACTGTTAAAGACAGTAACTTTTCGAATTTGGATGGCGGAGCAGGTGCTGCTTCTACTGCTATAAATTTAACAAGCGGAAGCGCAAATAATACTATCTCAAATAATAGTATGAATACAACTACTCTCTCTAGTTTCTTGGACTTAAACACAAACTCTGAAAATAATACGATTAAAGATAATGTCTTATACAAAGTTGTTCTAGGTTTTCATATTGGTGCTACTGCCAAGTACAATTTAATATTTAATAATACGGTTAGACATTCCACTACTCAAGCATTTCAAGTAAATGGTGGTAGTTCGGATAACTTATTTGAAAATAATACCGCTATTTATTGTGTCAGTTATTGTTATTATTTTTTCAATGTAAATAAGACAAATGTAACTGGAAATAATGCTACAAACGGTCAGGCCGGATTCTATTTTACAACTGGAAGTTGGGTGATTGCAGTTAATAACACTGCATTTAACAGCTCAGAAAATGGATTTTATTCAGACATAAATAACAGCGCATTTATCAATAATACTGCGTCTTTAAGTAACGGTAGCGGATTTAATTTTACTTCTTACTCTTTTGGAATTAATTTTACAAATAATACTGCATTCAATAATAGTTATGCTGGTATTGCATTTGCACTAGGTTCAAACTTTAGTAATTTAACAAACAATACGGCATATAAGAATTTTATCGGTTTATACATATTAAACACAAATGATACGCGAATAAGCGGAGATCATTATTATAATAATAGTTTTGATCTTCGTGTGGAAGATACAATAAACAGTAATCGTTTAATTAATTTTTCAAGAGTTATAATTGACAGTCCAAGAGGAGATTATGCTAATTATTCTAATTTATCCATAAATATGACTCTATATGGTAATAGTGCTTTCATAATAAACTGGAGCAATCTGACTAATCTGGTTAATCTCCCTGCATCTTCGTATGTTTCATTTGGAAACAAATTCCTTAACATAACTAACGTTACTAGTAACATTACTTTTACTAATGTTGCATGGCACTGGCAACAGAATGAGATTACACTGGGTTATGTAGAAAGTTTATTTGAAGTTTGGAAATTTAATCATACTGGAGTTTGGAATAAATTAACTACGACCTTAGATACATCTGGAAATTCATTAAATTTCGATAATATAAATACTTTTAGTCTTTTCTCAATACTTATGCTTAACGATACCACTGCTCCAACAGTGGCACTTAATTCGCCGGTAGCTCATACTGCGTTTAGTACTGCTACGGTAAATTTCAATTTCACTGGAACAGATAATGGTGCTAGTACGCTTAATTGTACTATTTTTGTTGATGGGGTAATGAATAACTCAAACTCTTCAACTACAAATGGCAGTGCAACCAATATTACTGTTTTAAGTATTCCCCAAGGAAACCATACCTGGTTTACACAGTGTGCTGATAGTGCAAATAACTATGCAAATGCAACTGCAAGAAATTTCACTGTAGATACTACTGTTCCAGCAATTACTCTCAATACTCCTGTTGCAAATAACATTTCAAACATAACTACTGGTAATTTTGCATTTACGCCTACAGATAATGTTGCAACTTCTTTCAACTGTTCAATTTCGATTGATGGAACACTAAGGGTCAGTAATGCCTCAACCATCAATAATACTGCAACTAATTTAAGTTTAGTCAGTTTAGGGCAAGGTAATCACACTTGGTTTGCAAGTTGTTCTGATACTGTCAATAATTCAGTAAATACTTCTGCTCAGAATTTTTCTATTGATAGTGTGGCTCCAAGTATTACTCTTAATTACCCAATTAATCATACTGTCTTTAGTTCAAGCACGGTAAACTTTACTATAACTGCCACGGATAATCTGGCACTACCAATGAACTGTTCAATATTTGTTGACGGTTCCTTAAACTTATCTAATACTTCAACTATCAATAATACTGCAACTAACCTAAGTTTAACTGGAATAGGACAGGGCAATCACACGTGGTATTCAGTATGTTTAGATATGGCTAACAATTCTATAACGACTGGTTCAAGAAATTTCACTGTAGATACTACTGTTCCAGCAATTACTCTCAATACTCCTGTTGCAAATAATATTTCAAATGTAAGCACAATGAACTTTAGTTTTACTCCATCTGACAATACAATCGGTGCATTAAATTGTTCATTAACTGTTGATGGAACCTTAATATTCAGTAATACCTCAACTCAAAATAATACTGTAACAAATATTAGTTTAACGAGTCTTGGGGAATCAAATCATACGTATGTAATTGGTTGTTCAGATTTAGCAAATAATTCAGTAAATAGCAGTGCAACTA
>JBBSVN010000014.1:0-13777 GCA_038046765.1 Microcaldota archaeon
TTACTTTGGCAAAGTAGACCATGAAGTTCTTTTAAAACATGGAATTGAATTTGCAGTTTATGCGTGTGAAATTGAATTATAAAATCAAAACAGCTATGCCAAAACAACTAAATAACGCACATTAATTGATTAGGGTCTACATCGAGGTTGTTTTGGTATTTAGAAAAATTATTTATGATTTTTCTAATACTTTAGAAAGACGATTCTTTCTAAAGATTTAGCGAACCAACATAATATGCATGAATTAGTTGGTTCGGTATAGTTATAAGGTAAAGTAGAGCGAATTCTTCTAGAAGTTATAAAAAAACATGACAAATAAGTGTACTACCCACCCCCATACTTCAAGTAATATATTATTGATATTTTTTTGTTTTATATAAATAATATAATAATAAATATAATGTATCTATAGATACATAACAACAAACAAAAAAATATTTTTATATAATAAATAATACTTGAACTACACCCCCCTGTATGGTCAAGCTAGTGTTTTGAAAGAACTTTTTTTCACATGTATTTTTAAATTTTGTTCGTTTGGGTTATACATGCCTACTTGTCCTAAATGCTTAAAGAAGACAAAAAGTATGGAATTTTGTCCGCACTGCGGTACGAGTCTGATCCAATCTAAACCAATTACTACTTCTATAGTAAGTCCGGGTAATCAACCTGCAAGCATGTCTGTTAGTTCAATTATCCTGATCGTACTTATAACAATTATAATAATAGGAATTTTAGCTGTAATTGGAATCGGAAGTTTAGGTGCATTTTTGGTCTATTTAGGCATACAAGCAGAATCCACTAATGTACCAACTACCTTGAGTATGGATTTACCAGATACAATTATTACTAATACTACTGTTGCGATAAGTGCAGTTCTAATTGATTCAAATAAAAAACCTGTTTCAAACAAAACAATCATTTTTGATAATGGTATTAAATCAAAAGCCCTAACAGATACGCAAGGAGTTGCCAGATCTTATATGACTTTTAATGAAACTGCTAAATATTTCGTTGTTGTTAAGTTTGAGGGTGATAAACAATATCTATCTTCATATGATTCAAAGAATGTAACAATCTCAAAACCATCCTGTTCTGATTACACTTCTGTTGGATTGTGCTCATCTACGAATATAGGTTATATCTGTGCTCAAAATAAAAGTCTGGTATTTGACTGTTCTTCATGCGGTTGTACATCTGGTTTAGTTTGCTATGGAAATTATTGTATGACTGAAGAGCAGAAATCTGGTTGGGTAATTCAGGAATTACAACAAAGTGTAGTTTACGTTGCGCATGATTATGCAACTGGTTCCGCAGTTATAATTAGTCAAGATGAAGACCGAACATATTTACTAACTAATAAACATGTTATCAAAGATGCACAGAGCATAACCAGTGTTAAAATTACAACTCGCGACCAGCAGACCATTTCCGTAGAAGATATCTTGGTTGCACCTTTTGATATGGATCTTGCGATAATTTCCGTCTTAGGTACTTACGGCAAGCCCGCTAAAATAAATTTATCCGCATCGATTTATCAGGGTGAATCGGTTGTTGCAATTGGTTCTCCTTTGGGAATCCAAGGAAGTGTATCTAATGGAATTATCTCTAATCTAGTCTACTACTCTACTCTCTCGAGCTATAAATACGATGCACTTCAAACAGATGCGGCTATAAATCCAGGAAATAGCGGGGGCGGGCTGTTCCTTAAATCTACTGGAGAATTAATTGGTATAAATACCTTTGTTCTTCCTTCTTCTTATGGTGCTGAAGGCTTAGGGTTTGCTATTGACGTGCGTTCTATAGACAAACTTCCATCTCCTAAAAACTGGAAACGATTTGTTCCATCTCCAAAATGCACTGATGGTACGCCCTTTTCTTCATGTTCGATTAAAAATACGGGATTATTTTGTTCAAGCGGTACTTTAGTAAATGACTGTAGCTCTTGTGGTTGTGCTAAAGGTTCTTACTGTCCTAGTAGCGGAGTTTGTTTTAGTTGTTCTGCAGGGTATAGTGGTTTTGAGACCCGTGGTGGTACGGGTTTTTGTTGTCCAACTAACTGGAAATTTTATCAGGATTCTAATGATTTGCCTTTCTGCTGTCCCCAAGGTACCGTCGGGTATGAGGGCGGAACTTGCAGATAATATTTTGATTCTTTACTTTCTTGTCAATGCTTATACTGCTTCTTTAAATAACTTTATAAATTGTCGCAAATACTAATTAATTATGGCAGAAGACAAAACTAGAGGATCTCCCAGACTACTTCTTGCTCTGTTGCCCGAAGTTCAAAGAATCAGTCAACCTCCACATCAATCTCGTGTAACTTTGAGTAGATCGCAGGAACTTTTATATCGGAAAGTTTTACCCGAAGATATTATGTCTAAAACTAATATTGTTGCTGCCGAACAAAGAGCCCAAACTAAACATCCGCGCACTACTCGTTACCTAATCCATAAAAATACCTCTTCAAAAGTTGAATTTACGGTTGTGCTGGGTGGACCGAGTATTGATCACGTCGCCCCTCTTTGGAAAAGACAAAATTATATTCCTCTTGGGCCATGCGTTCGTTTCTTTCCCCCTCGATTAGCAAAAAAATCTTTTAGAATTTCTATTCCTTCTGGTCCAGTTCATATCGATTCGTTATGTAATGGCACTTTACACCTAGATTGTTCTGGTTTCTTACCTGGGGATGCTATTCTTTTTGAATCAAAAGGTGTTTGCGAATTTGACTCTCTTTATGGATCAAGCAGGCATTTCTTCACTAGCTGGAATTTAATTGTTGGTTCTAAATAATTCTAGGGAAAATTTACGTTCTTTTCCTAAATTTCGCATATTCTGCTAGTTTACTAATTGCTTTAATTGCCTGTAACGGATAAGCATAAGCAGGAACTCCGGATCCTTCCAAATATCTTCTAAAACTATCTGCGTAATTTCCTCCAATACAAACAACTGCTATTGGTTTTCTTCGGTCATCACTTGCTTTTATTAAAACTTTTAAAATTCGTTCATCAATTGCGGGGGTTTGAGGTAACATGATTATGCAAATTGCATCTACATTTTTGTCTTGCATCAATATCTCTATAGATTTTTCGTAAGCACTTGAGTCTGCTTCAGCAATTAAATCAAGGGGATTGTTTACGCTCCCATAATCTGGTAAAATTTTCTTAAGTTCCAGTTTGCTTTTTTCTTCAAAATCAGCTAACGGCAGTCCGATCTCTTCTGCATTGTCCGTTGCAAGAATTCCTGGTCCGCCCCCATTGGTTACAATTGCAATCTTATTTCCATTTGGGAGTGGTTGTGAAAACATTCTTACAAAATCAAATAACTCTTCTAAGTTTTGCGCTTCAATAACTTTTGCCTGCCTAAATGCTGCCGTATACGCCATCGCACTTCCAGCAATATTTCCAGTATGGGACAAAGCTGCTTTTGCGCTTTTTGAGTGCTTTCCTGCTTTTAGTATTATTACTGGTTTTTTCTTGTTTACTCTTTTTATTGTTTCAAAAAATCTCCTTCCGTCTTTTACTCCTTCGATATATGCGATAATTGCTTTTGTTTTTTTGTCCTGTTCTAAGTATTCTAGTAAATCGCTCTCATCTATATTTGTTGCATTTCCGTAAGAAACAAATTTTGCAATCCCGACCCCGTAATGCGCGGCAGTATCAATGATTGTTGAACCAACCCCTCCACTTTGCGTAATAAATGATATGTCTCCAGGACGAGGACGCTCTAATTTATACATTGGTAAAAATACGCTGTCTACTCGATTGTATGGGTTATAAACTCCTAAACAATTCGCTCCTATTATCGCAATGTTGTTTTTGTTCGCAATTTTTCTTACTTCCTCTTCAAGATCATTTCGTCCTGCTTCAGCAAACCCGCTCGTAAGTAAAACAACTCCTGGAATTTTTTTCTTTGCACACTGGTTTAGTATTGCAGGTACTGTTTCCGCGGGAGTTACAATTATTGCGCAATCTACTCTATCCTTTATCTTTGTCACATCAGAAAAACATTTTTGTTTGAAGATTTTATTGTGTTTTGGATTTACGGGATAAACTTTTCCAGCAAAGCTTCCATCAATTAAATTTTTTAGTATAATTGTTCCAAGCTTCCCTGGTTTTTCACTAGCGCCTATTATTGCAATGTTTCTTGGCTCGAAAATGAATTTTAAATTCTGGACTTTTTTTTGCATTTTTGCTACCTCCGTTTACCTACTAAATTCGCTAAATAAATCTCACATCAACTACGTCTGCTCCTTTGTCGTCAAAAATTATTGGATTAATGTCTAACTCTTTTAAATCTTCTTTGATCAGCATTTTTGAAACTTTTAGCATAATTTCTTTTAGCGTTTTTATATTGACTCCTTTTTGCCCCCGTACTCCGCGTATTAGTGGGTGTGCTTTAAGTTCGTTTATCATTTCTTCTACGTCTTGTTCGGTTATCGGGCAAAGCCTTGCAGTTATGTCTTTAAAGACTTCAACATATACTCCGCCAAAACCTAAGATTATCATGTGCCCAAACTGGGCATCTTTCTTGCCTCCAATAATTAGTTCAATTCCTTTTCTAGCCATTTTTTGGACTAAAAAACCAGATATGTTTAAATCGTGCGTTCTTATTGCTTCGTTAAATTCCCGAAATGCCAGTTTTACCCCTACATGATTTTTTATGTTTATTTTTACGCCCCCAACTTCCGTTTTGTGGCTTGCCTGGGGTGAAATTATTTTCAGTGCTACTGGGTACCCTAGTTTTTCAGCTGCTTCGATTGCTGTTTTTTCATCCTTAGCGATAAAATAAGGGATTGGCGATATGCCATATTTTTTAAGAAGAGCGAATTCTTTTAGTTCCATCTAGGATAAGATTACTTTTAGATTTAAAAAGATAAAGGTTAACTGTGTCTTACTGATAAATCTCTAAGTTTCGCCGACTTTATTGGCAGAGTTAGTTAACTGTTGCGTCTTTGTTCAAGGTGTACTTATCTAATTCGTCCAATTATCTGTTTTATCTGTGCGTAAAAGTAATCAAACTTTTCTTTTTCCTTATTTTCTTCAATAACTGTCGTGGTTCCCCCGCCCGTGGCTGAACCTTCAAATATACTACTTTTCAAATCTGCCCACGTGAAATTTCCCGTTGACCGAGACGTATTTCTTTCCAGAGTTACTGATCTTCGTTTTCCATCCATCGATTTATCATAAGACAAGTCAAACTTAGTGTAATCTCTGTCTCTCCAATAAATTTTGGCACTAACGATTTCGTCATCCGCTAATTCTGCAATTACAAAAAGTTTAGAGTTGTAAGCCTTTATTATATTCGTTCCTTGCAAATTTCTAAGCATTGTCCAGTTTTCCTGCGTCTTCTCGGTTTTAAGTCCGGTTACGGTATTAGAAAAAAGTTGATCTATTTCCGGATACATTTTCATTTCCGGGATTCTTCTAAAACATTCTAATTGTGCCGTCTCTGCATTGCTACAAAAAACTTTTGTTGCCCATAAATATACTCTTTCCCATGCAGTCGCATTATGGCTCGGAGTGGTGTCCATATCCCCTTCGGATTCTGCCATGCTTGGTTTGCTTTTACGTGAAAGTATTTTATTTAATCTAGCTTCAAGGTCGTCATTGCTACTTTTGTGTACGAATTCATATGCTTTTTCAATGTCATAATCAAAACCAATGATCGATAAGTGCATTAACATTCTTGCAACCGCATGGCGCGGGGCTTGATTCGGTTGTAATTTTTTAAACTTTTCCAAAATTTCGTCAACACTTTGCAATTGTGTATATTCTTTGTGCTTGTTGTACCTGTATTGTCCAAAAGCATTTTCGAAGATTGCGAGCCCGAGCCACAAGTCGTGTTCTTCGCCAAATTTCTTCGCTGCAGTTGCTTCAAATAATGTTGCTTCAAGTTCATGGAAAACCTGTTGCTTTGTTGTTATGTACTTTATCAATCTCATTTTTGCCATGAAATGTCCTTGTTCATGAAAATAAGTTCCGATTAGTTTTATGTTTGCAAAACTTAGTTTATCCTCTGTTCTTTTATTTGCGTCAAGATCTCGTTTATCGAGCACCATATCTAATCCGCGCATGCAACCGTTTGATTGGCTCCCACAGAACACGGAAGGTTCACTGCTAAAATTTATTGCATCTACGCTCATTGTTCGTTCGCCGCTTATTTCTTCCAGCATTGGGTTTAATTTTTCCAATTGTTTCTTGCCTTTAATGCTTAATCCAAACGTGTACTTATCAATTTGTGGTTCTTTTTCTCTGTACTGGCTGTATGGGATACAACTTGCAACCGTACTTGCAATTCCGATTGCCAGAAATGTTTTTTGCATGCTTCGATAAATTCTTTTATGAATCATCATGTTATAATAAGTGTTACGTTGTATTTAAATAACTTGACATACCTCCACCGAAAACCTTTTATACTTGCACGCACATATTATACGTACGGTGAGAAAATGGTTAATATGACACTATCTATTCCAGAAGAGCTTTACAAGCGAATTAAAGATAACACTTCTATTAATTGGAGCGATCTAGCCAGGCATGCCTTTGAAGATTACTTAAATAAAATCGATCTAGCTAATAAAATCTCTAATACTAGTGAGTTAACAGAGCAGGATGTCTTAGAAATAGGAGAACTGATCAAGGAAAGAGCATGGAAACGACATATGAAGAAAGGCTAAGATTGGTTATTGATGCAAACATAGTTATCTCTGCCTATCTGAAAGATTCAATAACCCGCAAGTTACTTCTGCACCCTCACGTTAAGGTTTTGATTGCGGACTACAATATAAATGAATTTTTATATTACAAACCACTAATCATGAAAAAAACTAAATATTCGGGTGAACAATTTCAGGTTTTGTCTGATTTAATTCTTCCTAAAATAACTTCCGTACCAGAAACTTTTTATTCGAAAAATATAAATGAAGCTAAGAAACTTATTGAGCACATCGATGAAAAGGATGTTCCCGTTGTGGCATTAGCCTTGTCTATAAAAAATAATGGGATCTGGACTTACGACCAACATTTTGAATCTGTTAAAACTGTTTTTAAAATATGGTCTACTCGTGAAGTTACTAAAGAAATATTTTATTCCGATTGATTAATGCTATGAATTATTTTTTGTATGGCCCATAAAAATACTAAACCTAGTTATACTTTAGTGAAGTTTAGTTATCTATCAAGGGATTAATCCAATTCGATATACTTATCAATAACCTTCTTTGCACTTTCTCTTTTTCTCTGGTGTTCTTTTAGGAATGCATTAACTTTTTCAACTAAAATCATTTTCAATTCTCCGCTAAGAAGTTTTCCCGATTTATAATCGTTGTAAATGTCCTCGAGTTTTTTGTCGTCCGGTTCAAAGAACATCTTAAGCCATTGAAAACTTACATCAATATCTGGGTTTCCGCCTAGTTTCCTATGTTCTTCAAGCGTATCCCGCCCACCAGAAAACGCGTGTTTTTTGATTTTCTTTTCAACAATTTCCGGTGCATCGGTTAATGCTACATAGCTTTCTGGAATTGATGAACTCATTTTTCCTCCTTGTAAACCGGGTAAGAAAACGTGATATGTCGAACTTATTTCCTGCATTGGATAAACTTTGAATCTCTGTAAAATGTCTCGCGCTAATTTTATGTGCGGGTCTTGGTCAGAGCCAACTGGTACAACTGTTGCACATGCACCTTCAAATTCGGGAAGTTGTGGGTGCAACATATCCGAAACTTGTAAAAGTGCCGAGGATAACTTTGCCGGAGTAATTTCGCCATAAATCGCTCTTACTTCATTAAAAGTAACGTGCCTTGCAACCATGTTTGCGAGTGAATAATATGCATTAGCTTTTTTTGCGTCTCTTGATCGTTTACTCTGAAAATAAATCTCACAATTTTTTGGGTCTAAACCAAGCGCGATGTAATTTGTGATGTATTCCTCGATAGCCGTTCTTCGTAGTTCGTTCACATCCGTTGTCCTTGTATTATATGCTTCAATATCTGCTACTGCAACGTATATTTTTGCGCCTAGTTTTTGATACGTTAATATCTGTTGCATAACTAGCGCGTGTCCAATGTGGAATTTTCCGGTTGGCATTAAACCCGTCATCATAACTAGTTTCTTTTTATTTTTGGCTGCATCAAGGACTTTACTAAAGTCTCGCTGTCCGTAAACAATTCCTCTTCTAAAAATTAAGCTGTCTTTAAATTCTTTGGGTAATTCTGGCATTTTCCCCATTCCAAATTCCCTTATGAGTTTATCGTAGTCAATCTTACCTGTTACTTCCCACGGTGTTACTGTAAATTCCTTGTTTTCTTTTTCTGTTTCTTGCATAAACTAAATTTACGATAAAGAGATTTATATTAATTTGTAACTTGTGCTGTGGTTGCATTTTTCACATGCGTAAATAATATGCCTCTTTTTATTTATTTGCTCAAATATATTATTACTAATTCTTAAAATTCAAGGTGTTAAAAATATGAAAAAATTATTTGTTTTAGCGTTAGTAATCTTTGTCTTTCTTACAAGTTTAAATTTTGCTATTCCTGTTTCAAGTTGTCAGGTAATTAGCCAACCTGGGAATTATGAACTTACAAATGATTTATTTGGAACTGGTAGTACACTGCAAGGTACTCTCGGGGTTTCCGACATTTGCATCCACATTACTTCATCTGATGTAAATTTAGACTGTATGGGTTATGCTATTCGTGGTCCGTTGGTTCCAGGTCTAACTCCTGCTACGGGTGTTTTTGCTGGTTTAAGCAGGCAAGATGAACCGCCTCCATTTCCATCTACTTTGAATAATGTAAATGTTTTCAACTGTGTTCTAGAAACTTACACAACAGGTATAGAAGTAGTTCGTGTAAATAACGCGCGTGTTCAAAATGTTTTGTCAAAGTATAATACTCAGGGTGGAATTTCCTTTTTTAATGTTCAACAAGGTTCAATGTCTGCAAGTACTTTTTCGAATAATCCTTACGGGGCATATATCGGTTATTCATCTGGAATTACTGTAAATGAAAATACTATAACTAATAGTCGAAGTCAGCTTCCTGGCACTTATATTGGATTATTTGTGGTTTCCTTATCTGATAGTGTTATTTCTTATAATACTGTACGCGAGAATCAAAATGGGCTTGAATTGCTAGGTAGTTCAAATAACAACCAAATATTTGGTAATATTATCTCAAATAATTTTGTTGCGGCTGGAGAATCTGCCCCTTATAGTACTGGGTTAGGTGTTGGTGGGGGATCAGGTAATATTCTATTTGATAATCAAATTATGGATAATTACGGATATGGATTACAAATATATGGGAATTCCAATTCGGGTAACACATATTCTAGAAATACGATCTCCAACAATCAGAACAATGTTGATCTTTTAGATTCAAATTTAAATCAGTTTATTGAAAATTTCATATCTGATGGTTCAAATTATGGTATTCAAATACGTAGATCTCGCGGGAACAAATTTATTCGGGATACATTGTCTAATAATCTGGTTGATTTTATAGTTCAACCTAGTAATTACTTTAATCCCCCGCCGTTAAATCAGACACCATTACAACCTGATCTTATTTTAGATGATGAATTGTTAAGAAAAGTTAATGGGATTAATAGTAATCAATTAAAATTAAGCTTAGTTGATGATCTAGTTGTAAATGAAAATTATCAGTTGAGCATACTTTCTGCACAGAATGCGCCAGTTCCACCTGCTAATCAGATTTCCTTTACAAACAAATATCTAAATATTCAACAAGTTCCAGGTGCACCACAAAATCCCTTTATGGTTGATTCATTACAGTTAAAATGGGATGATTCCGAAGTAATTCCAGGTGTCTATAACGAAAATAATTTTGAAGCATGGAGCTATATGGCACCAAACTGGAATTTAGTAAGTAACAATCCGGATACTGTAAATAATGTTCTTAGTTTAAATGACTTAAATCAATACAGCGTTTATGGGATACTCCAAAGGCCATAATTTTTTATTTTGATTATTTTTCCCTTATTTTAATTCCTGTTTTGTTCTATCAAGAAAAAATTTCACAACTAAAAGAGTCAAAAACGCACCAAAATAAGCGATTAATGTGCCGATTATTATTCCATGAGTTGGATAAAATAAACTAATTGCTACGGCATAAGTAATAACTGGAAACGAAGAAATCATCTTACTTTCGCACTAGATTGTGCAAATTCAATTCCTTGCGATTTGTTTAGTATAAATAGTGTGCAAAGCATTACTGCCGGAAACACTGCGAATATTCCTCCTACTTGAGGACCAAGAACATAAACTAAAACTACTACTCCTGCGACAACTAAACCCGCGCCCGTACCGCGAAGTACTAAATCAAGTTTAGTTGGTTCGATGTTTTTTGCTCGCTTGTTCGAGTTTATTTTTTGTGTTTTTTCCAAATAATAAAACAAAGCAAGCGTAATTATCGTGTATATTATAACACCTATCCACATGTTTATATCTGTAAAAAAACTTGTTATATGCGCACAAATTGCCCAGGAAATGATCGAAATTACAAATGCGCTTTCTTTATATCTTTTGCACGCAAGCACAAAAACGAACAAAAATATGCTATCAATGATCATTGCAAGTGGAACTATGGATGCAGATTCGGATGCAATCATTGTATTTTGTGTCCACGCTACAAAAATCATTGAGATTACTAAATTCGATGGCATGCCCGCTAAAATCCCACCCAATTTTGTCCCTTTACTTTCGCTTAAGCGTGTGATAACTGTTATCCATATCCCTGCCACTAGGAACGAAAGAAATACTTTAAAGAAAAAGGTGTAATTCATTCAAATACACAAGCTAGATATCATCGATTCTCTTAAAGTTACAAATATCGTTGATAGCCTCGGTTCTTACTTGTATCAAGCTTCCGGCGTAATCCATACAAACAACGAACATCGTTCCGGTCTGTTGTTCTGTTGAAATAACCTTTATTTGACTGTTGTAATATAAAATATTAAAATTATCCAAAATTACGTTTGTCATATTTGTGTTATTATAATAATTTGTAATGTATCCCTTTGTTTTATTTACTATCCGGGGGCTGTCAATATACTCATTTTCCAACGTATATATTTTTGGTAGTTCAGTTATTTTTGCCTTAATCGGGTCAATACCAATTCTGAAATCTGACCTTTTAGAATATATTATTCCGCTACTTACTGAAATTGCCGTTTCATTGCTAGCCTGTACATCGGGGGTTACTAAAATGACGCTCCAGAAACCTTCTCTTTTTGGGATTCCCTGTTCGTTTATATTCTCTCCTTTTAGCCAAAGTATAAAGTTGTCGCTGTATGGCAGTATTGTTTCTTTAGCTAGTTTAAGTGCATCCTTTGCAGTCCCATTTGTTCCATTTCCTTCTACTATTTTTGGGGTTTCATTTATTGGTATTTGAATTTTTTGAATTGTTATATTTGTTAAATTTGAACTTGTATTGCTTTCGTTTTTGATTATCTTTGTTGTATCTGAGCTCGTGCATCCAAATGATATGAGCAGTACTAACAATAGTGGTATTATGGTTCTTTTCATAAGTTAACTAATCAAAAAAACAATTAATAAACCTTTAGCTCAATATTCTTATTTATGTTTGACAAATCAAAATTAAATCCTGAAAATCTTGGAATTTATAATAATATTCTAAGTTTTGGAATTTCAGAAGTGGATGCGCAAGTTATACTTGATTGTATTGTTGCTAAGCGATCATGTTCTTGGGTAAACAACGACGCAGTTGATGAAAAAACTTTGAAAGCTTTAGATGATTACATTGTTGCAAATAAATTTAATCTTTCAATAAAAGTAGATGCTGTTCCAACTCGTGGAAAATATATTTGGGATGTAAAATCTAGGAAATAAAGAAAAATAAAAAATTAATCTTTCAATCCTTCGGCAGTTACCCTAAAGACTGCTTCGCCTTCTGGAAGAACTGGTGAATCAACAACTCTTGCAACTCTTTTATCTTCTTTCCCTTTTCTTAAGTATATTCTTGTTGTAGCTGCGTGAGCTAAAACGTGTCCACCAATTGGTTTAGTCGGGTCTCCAAAGAGCATACCTGGGTCATCCATTACCTGATTTGTAATATATACTGCCAGGTTGTGCGTATCTGCTAAATGCTGCAATATGTGTAAATGCCTGTTTAATTTTTGTTGTCTATCTCCTAACGCACCACGACCTGCGTAATCAGACCTAAAGTGGGAAGTGATCGAATCAACAATGATTAATTTTATGTTGTTCTTTATTACCATCTCTTCGGCCTTTTCCACTAATAAAATCTGGTGGTCGCTATTTTCTGCCTTCGCAACATAAATATTTTTTAATACATCATCTCCGTTCATTCCGCAGGCTTCTGCAATTTGTTTTATTCGCTCTGGTCTAAACGTACTTTCAGTATCGATAAATAAAACTTTGTTTGCTCCGCTTCCATTGTTCTCTGTTTTTTGTACGCTTACTGCTAATTGGAATCCTAATTGGCTCTTAGAACTTGAAAATTTTCCATAAGCTTCGGTTATTCCCTGTGTTTCTACCCCGCCTCCTAGTAGTTCGTCAAAATTCGCTGATCCCGTTGAAATTTTATAAATATTTTTTCTTCTTTCGTATACCTGGTCTCCCGTTTCATAGTTTACTTGTACTCCGTCCTTAGCAGCTTCAATTGCCTTCTTTGCGCTCTCAACTCCAAATTCTCCCGCTTCGGCTAAATCGTGCGGTGTAGCTGCAGCTATACTTGGTATTTCAGCATATCCTTTTGCTCTTAGTCGCTCTGCAGTAACTTCTCCAATTCCTGGTAAGTCTTCTAGTTCCCTGTATAATTTTTTTCCGTTTTTTTCTATTAATGCCATAATTATCCCCTCCTTCATTTCTTAGTTCTTATCATAGATGCTGTAGACTGAGTAGGCCAAAAATAATGCTATGAGTTGTGGGGAGGCCTTTGCGACTTCTACAATTCTTTTATGAACATCTGTTTTTTCCATTCCTAATTCCAGGTTTCTTTTAATCGCAAATAACAAACTTTTGTCTCCAGTTTGCAATATGTCGCTTCTTAATAGTTGTTCGATTGCATTAACCATTCTATCTGGCTGTTGCATCAAATATCCAAATACTTCTTTATTTGCGCTTATACCCTCATTTGTTGAGTGCATGTTTTCACCTGATTTTTTATCATTTTTATTTCTCTTTATTACTATCTTTATTGTCATACTTGCTATCGTTTGGAAAAACCAATAATCTCATGTTTCCTATTAGCAATGTGTAAAATTCCTTGCCGTTTTTGGAAACGTTTTTCCACATGCCGCCTACATTTTTGTAGATCGTTTTTCCGTTCCTGTCAACTTCGGTTTGAACAATTCTCAAATCCGGTCTGTTTCCCCCGTTTTGCCCTTGTGTCTGGCCTTGTGCCTGTTGCGATTGGTTTTGTTTTTGTGCGTTTTGACTTGGGGGTATTTCCTCAAAACCCTGGTCTTCGTTTAGGTTTTCCTCAACCTTCACTTTAAATCACCGTTTTCCTTACTAGTATATACTAGTATAGTATATTACTTATTATATATATAATATTATAATATATAATATAAGTATATACTTAATTATGTATATACTAAGGGAAGTTAATGCGACAGTAAAAAATAAAAAGGTTTGTTTCTTTCTCGGAAAGTAAAAAACGTAATTTTTGACTAAATGAAACAACTAATTTTACATTTCAAACTATTTTTGCAGTAGTTCCGAACTTCTTTTAACACATTAAAAATAGCCACTGTTTATTCTGATT
>JBBSVN010000015.1:0-44871 GCA_038046765.1 Microcaldota archaeon
TCAGAATAAACAGTGGCTATTTTTAATGTGTTAAAAGAAGTTCGGAACTACTGTTGCAGGTTACCCAAATGAAGAATTTAGACAAACAGAAGTTCATTTAGTTATGGACAAGGACGAATCTGACCCAAGACTTATAAAAAAACTTCTTCAAGCTGGTTTATATGGTGCTTACGTTCGTAAAAGAGATTACACAGCAATTGTTCTTACCATCCAGGGTTTTAGATCCAAAGTTGACCCTTTAGTTGGTGCACTTTGGGAATATTTAAATCAGACAGGCGGAGCCGTTCGATGTTCAATTCAAGAGGAAAGGGCTATTGCACACGAGTTATACCACATTATTCCGGAAAAACTTCCAGAAATTGTCGGAAAAGTGGAGTACATGGAAAAGGATATGAAAATAAAATATTTGAAAAGTGTAAGAGAAATGCGACAGATCGGAATTCCTGTATCGCGTGAGAAGGCTAATTTACTTAAGTGATTTTATGTTAAACCAAAAACAAAGAAACCAGATAGTTAAGCAATTGGAATTGCACCGACACAAAAAATATCAACAGGACATCATGATTGATTCTTTAGTATTACCGAACTTCGTAATATTCCCAGAAGTTTTTCGCGCCGACATCATGACTTCTTCAATATATACTGCAAAATTCCTGATACAGAAACCTGAGTTTTATCAAAATAAACATGTAATCGATATGGGGTGTGGAAGCGGAATTTTAGGGATTGTTATGGCTAAGAGGGGTGCAGAGTCTGTTTTATTAGCAGACATTTCTTATCATGCAATAGCTAATGCTTGGGAAAATATTACCCAATATGGGATGGTGATGAGACTTGCATGTGGATATCCATACCACAGTGATTTGTTTTCAGCAATAAGAGCTAAATACGATCTAATTGTTTTCAACCACCCATTTTTCTCAGATGAAATAGGATTTCCAGACCAACCAATATCTGGAAGCATGGTCGCTCCATCAATACTTATCCACAGATTTTTAGAAGAAGCAAAAGGACATCTTACCAAAGAAGGAAAAATCATAATGCCGTTCTTAGAAATTGCAGGAGAAACAAATGACCCAAAAATTCAAGCACCAAAACACGGCTACACTGTGCAACAAGTTTATTCTACAAATGTAGAATCGGGAGTGCAAACAGGATTGTTTTATGTTTATGTTCTTAACCTTAGATGATATTTATGCACTCTAAAAAACTTTACGACATCGATGTTGTAACACAAGGAATTGAAGGTAGAAGAATTTAGTTGGAATGATAATTTAGAAAAAAACTGAAGAGATTGTATGGAAATTTGAATTTAATTAATTATTAATTTCTAAAATCCCCCATTTTCCACCAAAAGTTCATGAACTAAGAATGCAATGGCTAGAAGGTACACCAATAGTCCAGAATCCATTTTATGAAACTACTATTGCTTACTTTAAACTCACGGTTTAATCAAATTTTAGTCAACCGATATAAATTATCTTTTATTATTTTTACTAAAAATGAATTTAATTTTATATCATTTCTTTCTCTTGCAAGTTTCGTAATTGATAGATATTCTTGTCTTGTATTTGAGTATATATTTATCAACGGAAATCCGTTCTTAATTAGGATATAATTCCACAGCAGCCTAGTCGTTCTACTGTTTCCATCTTCAAATGGGTGGATCTGTTGGAACTCATTATGGACAAATGTTGCAAATTCAATTATTTCTTTGATAGTTTTTTTACTTGCCAAAAATTCATTGATTTTTTTGCAGAGTAAATCTAGCTTAGGGTAAATTTCAGTAAAATAAGAAACTTTGTAAAACGGATTTCCTTTTATGGAAACCATAGTGGATCTTACACCCTCTTTTACACCTAGATTAAAAATCACAACTCGATGTAAATCCAGAATGTATTGGATAGAAGCAGGTTCCTCCAAATGGTTTAGAAGGTAGTTTACTGCAGAGTAATAATTCTTAACTTCGTTAGCTTCCTTTAGTTTTTTATCTTGAGGAACAATGTCATGCAGTATTAATTCTTTTGACTGCTCAAGAGTAAAAGTATTTCCTTCTAACTGTGTGGATGCAGAAGTAAATTCTATTTTTTGTTCTTCTTCGATGTCTGCAATATTTATATTTTTCTTAAGTTCTTTAAAGTTCTTAAGTAATTTATCTATTTCTTCATATTCATTTCTAGGTGCATTACTCTGGTTTGGTTTTTTCTCCTCTTTTTTTAGTTTGAATAAAGATAGAACCTCATCAAAGATATGGTCATAAACTAGTTTTACTCTAAGTGGTTTTTTTGAAGTTATGAACAATAAATTTATTCTGGATAAATACGTAAGATATTTTCTAACTGTCTGGTGATTAAGCCCTTTAAACTGCGAAAACAGAACTTCTTCCTTTTGACTACCTAGTTTTACTACCAGAGCAAATTCAGGGGTAAGAAACAAATTGTAGTTTATTCCTCTGTCTCTACAAAATTTCATTATTTTGAAAATATTCCAAGTGCTTGGATTATCATTATTTGGTAGATATGCTTCTTTTTTATGAATAACAATGCCACTTTTTATGAGTTCAACTAGTTTTTGTCTTACTGATGATGGTTGCGAACCGATTTTTTTAGCAATATCGCTAAGTCTAGCTTCTTTTAGTTCGAATAATGCAAATAGACAATCCCATTTAGTTTTCATGTATTATAATAGAAAGAAACTATTTATAAATATTGTCATTTTACACAAAAACTACATATTATTTAAGATTTAGTGTATTATTACATTAAATATAAAAGGGCCACGACCGAGATTCGAACTCGGGTAACAGGCTCCACAGGCCTGTGTGCTAACCATTGTGTTCCATGAACGCAAATCTTGAACAAAACGTCGTTCAAGGTTCTACACAATCGTGGCCATAGGTATATACAAATTATATACTAGCTTACCAATAAAAAAGTGGCGTTGCCAGTAGTTCGATTATAAACTAATTAAAAGTAGTTTATATTTATAAAAAAGAGGTAAAACTTATTATAAAGTTGTCGGTCGGATAAAAGAAGAAATAAAGATAAATAAAAAACTAACGACCGCATTCTGAACCGTGTTTATGCCCTTCGCCTTTGTATTCTTCAATGAACCATTTTTGTTTTTCTTTAGCTTTGTCTTTTTCAAGTTTTTCTTCTTCTAGGAGTTCTTTGATGCTCACACCCAAAGTGTAGATTACAGTACACTTTCCGTTTTTATAGCAAACCACATTTTTTATAAAACCTTCAGTTTCTTCTCTTGGTTTTATCTCTTGTGATTTGGGATTTTTGATTTTTTCTATCTTAGTTTCATGCATGGCTTCCTTTTTATTAAATTCATTTCTATAAATCGCCCCACCTGCAAATGCAAGTACTAATCCCAAACCAGCTACCAATCTCTTAGTTGTAATTTTCATCTTTTTCACCAAGTAATACACTAGCAACCACATATTAGTGTCTGATACTTGTCTGCACAAGTGCGAAACAACTTAAAACCTAATCTTCGAAGTGAGTTTATGCAAGAGCCAAAAGAACAAGCATTAATTCTAGAATTAGAACAAGTGCATGACTGTTGTACGGTATCTGTAACAGACAAAGACAAAGACGCAAAAATAAAATGGCTAGCTAATACCGGACACGATCAAAAATGCGTTTACAACCTGTTCGAACTTACATCAAACGATCCTAAAAAATTTATAGAACACCTAAAATCACACCCAGAAGTTTTAGAAGTAAAAACAGTTTCAATAAACGAAAACCGAGCTTACATTATCATTGCTTCAACTAGAAAAAGTAGTACGGCAGTTCACTTAGCAAAGAGCGGCACAGCTTGGATTGAACCAACATGGAGTTCGCAAGGAGCAGACCACGTTACAATGCTTGCACCAGATTTTAAAAGCTTTAAAAAATTCTTAGAAAGCGTTGAAGGAAAATATGATATCAAAGTAAAATCAAAAAGATATCTCGACCCAAAGACCGAACTTTCATTAAACACCTTTCGAACGAGCGGATTTTTACAATTAAAAACAGCCAGCGAAATGCTAACTAATAAACAAATGGAAGCGTTTGACATTGCATGTAAATATGGATATTACGAGAATCCCAAGAAAATTACGCTTATGGAACTAGCTCAAAAATTAGACACCACGGAAGCAGCATTAAGCGAACTACTAAGAAAAGCAGAGAAGAAATTATTGCCAATTTTATCAGATATTGTTCGAATGATGCGCTAATGGCTTCAAATACATCTTTTTAATAGTATTTTTCCATAATATATTTATGGAACATGAACAAAAACACCAAAAAATATATCGTCCATTTGCGTTAATACCCAGTTTAAAAGTATTTCTTGCCTGCTTATTTATGACAGGAATTTTATTATATTTTGTTAACACAACTAATGATTTTTTTGTACCGATATTATTAGTGATATGGGGCCTTGGTGCGATTAGCGTGGCATACATTTTTATCCAAGATCATTGCCATACGATTTTGCTTACGGAAGGCGGAATAAAAGCATGTAAAGGAATATTTATGAAAAAGGAAACACTTGTTCCAACAAGTAAAATTACCGAGTCTAGTTTTACCCAAAGTATATTTGAAAGATTATTTAGCTATGGAACAGTACGCATTGATACACCCGGCGGAGCAGATGTAGCTATTGAAATGAAAAATATGAGGATAACAGATATAAAGGAAATTTTGGCTTTTGTTGATAAAAAAGATGGATAAAAAATTATTCTGTTCCACTTTCAATTACTTCCAGACGATTTATTATTCCTCTCTGACTTTGGTTTGAAGTTTAGAATTTTTCGAAAGCTGATTTAAAGCAAGCAAAAAAGTATATTTATAAAGAGTTTGTTATATAGAATATATTTGTGTGTTCCATGAAGACTTTAGAATATTATAAAATAAAGGGTTTTACAATATTTGTGCGCGGTGTGAAACCCAGAGAACGAGGGGCTTTGCTAGATGTCAGATGTGACCATATAATGAGAGGTATGACTGAGGGAATAATCTCGGATAAAATGTTAACCACAGAAGAATGCCAAATGCGTTCAGAACTTTTAATTGAAACACTCAAACCTTTTCTTACATATGGCCGGAAGTATAAGGCAAAAAAAATTTTTGAAAGATATATTGAAACTTTAGGCAAGCCGCTAGATAAACAGAGAATTGCAGAAAACGTATCTATATGGGCTTACGAAAATAATCAAAAGGGCTTATTTAGTATATCAATGAAATTTCTTCGACACATGGGTCCATTATATACCTTAAGAATCGCACATATGGCAATTGATGCTGGAGATTTAGAAACAATAAAAAGATTAATTGAAAAAGGTGCAAATCCAAACGAAATACTTTATGAGCCAGACAATAACAGTTAGCTAGCTCTTTCAATAAGTCGCAAAAAATTTGAAATTATTGACTATTTATTAAGTTTATCTGCAATAGATGTTGAAAGGAAAAATAGAATGAATAGTTCGCCTATAATAGCATTAGCATGGACAATTGATGACCCAGTTCGACTTGAATTAGCTCTTTCTAAATGTTCCCAAGGCCTTGAAATTAGAGGAACCCTTGGAGACACCTTACTTACTGCATCAATAAGTGCAGGCCATTTTAAAAATGCAAATTTCTTAATTGATCATGAAATTTCTTTAGATACAACAAACGATCTGAGTATTGGTGCAATCGGAAGTCTAGTACTCTATTTACAGAATAACCATACGGATACAAACATGTCAGATGGAATTGAATTACTTCAAAAACTCATTTCCAAAGGAGCAGATGTAAATACGACTAATAGTGTAAGAACACCCGTTGTCTTAATTGCTCAGAACACACCTGGTTTAGAAGAAATTGCAAAAATTTTATTAGATGCAGGAGCAGACCCAAATTTTAAACCAGTTTACAAAGATCCGTATGAACACTTATACGGACAGCAGGTAGTTTTACCTGAGTTTAAGGTCTAAAATCTTCAAATTTTTACTTAGGCCTCATGTGCCCCCATTTTTCTAAAGCCTGCCTTAATTCAATGCATTGTTTTGCTTTTTCTTCTAGCGTTAATCCGTCCATTTCTGCTTCGATTGCCTGCATTGAAGCCTTGGCTCCTGCTCTTGTTCCTTTAGAATGTCCGTGAATTCCTCCACTAACTAAGATAGTTACATCATTTCCAAATAACCGTATTACATCAGGAACTAAACCTGGATGTAACCCACCAGATGAAACTGGAAACGCGGGTTTTATGTTGTACCAATCCTGACTTATCAAATGATTTCCCATAGGCGCAACTTTTTTACCGCGTAGTGTATTTGCAACGGCTAAAACTTCATCTTTGCTTCCAACCAGTTTCCCAACTGCAGTTCCCGCGTGTAATCCATCAACACCAATTAATCGCATCATCTTTGCTAAAAATTGCATTGTTAAGCCGTGTTTTGGATTTCGGTCAAATGCAGCATGCATAGCCCGATGAGCGTGTATTGCTAAATCAAAATCACCGCAAACATCGCGCATCGTTTGGACTGCGGCTGTTCCGCAAACAACTACATCAATCATTGCGAACCTAAATCTGTTATCATGTAACATCTTTGCTCGCTTTTCCATTGTCCGTACATCAGCAGTGATATTGATGTATGCGTCCTTTTGTTCACCAGTTAAGTGTTCTGCTTTATCCCTTAATTTTGCCATTAATTTTACGCGTTCATCAAATTTATTGAAGTTTGTAGAAGTGAGATTTTCATCATCTTTTACAATGTCAAACCCCCCCATCCAGGTTTCAAATCCAATTTCAGCATGTTCTTTGGCACTAAACCCAATTTTTGGTTTTGGAACGGCTCCAGTTAAAGGCCTTTTAGGAACTTTCATAAATTTTCTAACTCCATCAATTCCATATTTTGGACCTTTAAATGATTTAATATAATCTTTTGGAAATGTTACATCCACAAGACGTAAATTCTTAAGAGCTTTCATCCCAAAAATATTTCCTGCAATTCCACTTAAAAGCTGAGGAGCATTACCTAGTTCCCATAATTCTAGTGGATAAGCTACTTTTACATAATTCCCGTTAACTTCAAATGCCGTAGCTTTTAGTTTTTGCATTCTTGGAGGCATTTTAAAAAGCGTTGTCCAAGTTCCAGTTGAACTTTCACTCGCAACTCGGCCGACTGCTTCTTCTAAAGAAATCCCATTATCAGGCTCGAAATAAAATAAGACAATTATATCGCTATTACTGGGTTCATAATTTTTATTCCAAAATTCCAGATACCATTCTACTTTTTTCATGTTTAAAAACAAGAATATAAACTTTAAAAACTCATCGCTACTTATCTATTATACAATATGTTGGTTAGTTTAACTAATTTCTAACTTCTAACATTATTTTTAAGGTGTTTATTTAATGGCTATAGTAACATGTGAACGATGCGGAGATCAAATAGCAAAAGCTCAAAAATGCAATTATTGCAGCAAACAAATTTGCAACTATTGTGTAAAAAGTGCAAAGAGAAAACATAAAATAAAAAGGTATTACATCTGCAAATCTTGCTGGGGTAAAATGACCTTAAGAAGTAAATTTAAGAGTGCTTAATTTTTTATAAATTTATTTTTATATTTTTAAAAACAAAATTTTTACAAAAGTTAGAGAATAACAATTCTCTGGATTTTTATTTTAATCTCTTTTTCTAGAGCTTTCTTATTTGCGAAAATCATTTGTTCCCTCGACTAGGGGTTTGAACGTCGAGGAACAAAAGTTTTGAAAAATGCCCTTGTCGCGAAGAAGCGTCTTCGCGAACATGCTTGAGAAGACGAGTCTTCTCGACATTGCTACGACCTGAAGAAAGTAGTTTGCAGGGTGGCATTTTTCAAATCAAAACGAAAGGATAAAAAATAAAGAAAATTAGGAATTAACTTTCTTAATCCCAAGTTTAAGCACTCGCCCATCGATTTCGTATTCTTCGCTCTTTAAAGGCTCTGCAAATTTGATTTCATGAGCATTGACCTCTCTTGAAATTTTATCTTTTGCTTTTTCAACTATTGCAAGGATTTCCTTATCTCCGCTTAAACTAACTTCAATTTTGTCGTTTTCAACTAAATTTTCAGTTTTTCGTTGCATTTGAATTCTTCGTTTTACTTCGTTAACAATACCTTCAGAGTATAGTTCTTCATCAAGTGTTTTTTCCAAATAGATTTTTGCATTTGGAAGCTCAAAACTTGCACACTCTACCGTAGGCGCAGTCTCGCTAACAACAACATTCTTAACATTTACAACCCTTTTTAAGGAGAGATTAAGAGCGTCAATGCTTTCTTTTACTTCGTGTGATTTTGTTTGAATGTATAAATTTCTTATCGGCCACCGGACTTTTATTTTAACTTCCTGTCTAAGATTTAAACAAACGGCAATTATTTCTTTTACAACACCCATCTGTTTTTCAACTGAATCGTCAATTTTAGCAGAGTCTGGATCTACAATATTTAGTAATGCGACTGAATCAGTTTCCTCAAACTTTTTGAAAAACTTTTGATATAAATGTTCTGATATAAAAGGAGTAATCGGTGCAAGAAGGGATACACTCCTTAGCATTGCATAATAAATTACGTATAGTGCAGCTTCTTTGTTTTCATCTTTACCGATCCTGTCTTTTGCTAGTTTCATATATGAACGACTTAAATCTTCAATAACAAAAGTACGAACAAGATTTACTGCCTTATTTATTTCATATTTTGAAAATGCTTCGATGTAGTCTTTGATTACGTTATTCGTTTTAGAGAGTAACCACAAATCTTCGCTTTCAAAATTTAATTTTTCGCTAGAGATCTTTTTCGCGGGATAAAATCGCTCAAGGAAAGTAACCAGATTAAGCATGATATTTAGATCTGCATTTGCCTGCCTTAACTCTTCCCAGTTGAATTTTAATTCATCCCAAATAGTGTTGCTTAAGCTCCAGAGCCTAAAACTATCTGCACCATGTTTAGCTAAAATGTCTTCTAAAGGCACAAAATTTCCTACGCTTTTACTCATTTTTTCGCCTTTTTCATCTACGAAAAAGCCGTGCATAAGAATATTTTTGTATGGGCAAGCATCGTACCTTACAAGTCCAGAACCAAGAAGTGAATAAAACCAACCTCTTATTTGGTCTTGACCTTCTAAAATTAAATCAGCACGCTCACCAAAAATCGCTTTTTCTTCTTCAGTCATTGAAGCCCAAACTGCGTTACCAGAATCAAACCAGACATCTAAAACGTCAGGTATTCTGTGCATTTTTCCTTTGCACTCGCAGACTAATTCGACTTTATCTATGTACGGACGATGTAATTCTTCAACTTTTGAAATTTCTTTTCTTGAACTAATTACTTTTATTTTTGAACAGTCCTTGCATTTCCATATTGGTAGTGGAATTCCCCAGTATCGTTGTCTTGAAATACACCAGTCTGGCGCGTTATTCACAAACTCTTTAAACCGCTCTTTCGCAAAATCAGGAGTCCAGTTAGTTTTTGAGATTTGAAATAGCATTTTATCCTTCATTTTTGAAATTGTTATGAACCATTGTTTTGTTGTTAAATAAATTAATTGAGTTTTACACCTCCAGCAATGAGGGTATCTGTGCCTTATTCGCTCTTCATAAACTAAGACACCAGTATCTTTTAGTAATTGAATTATTTCTTGATTAGTTGCGCGTACGTTTTTTCCTGCAAATACGCCGGCTTCCTTAGTATAATTACCCTGTGCATCAACTGGCGAAAATGCTTCAACGCCATATCGCTTACCAATGATAAAATCTTCAGGACCGTGACCGGGTGCGCAGTGAACAAGACCAGTACCATCTTCAACATTTACATATTCATCGCTAAGAACAACTTTTCTTTCGCATTCTTTTGAAATTTTATCCTGGAACGGATGCAAATATTTTATTCCGTCTAATTTTTTACCATCTATTTCTTCTAAGATGGTTGCACTTTCTCCAATTTTATCCATCAGGTAGGTTAGTCGATCTTTTGCTATGAGGTATATTTCATTTCCTACTTGCGCTTTTACATAGACTATTTTTGGGTTCACCATAACTGCCATGTTGGCAACTAAGGTCCATGGCGTGGTTGTCCAGATCATTAAATATTCGTTGTCTTTGTCTGCAACTTTGAATTTTGCATAAACAGATGGATCAGTTTCTTCTGCATATTCTAGTTCATAATTTGCAATCGTAGTTTCGCATCGATAACAATATGGCAATACGTAAACTCCTTCATGCATAAGTCCTTGCTCATGTGCTAATTTTAGAGTTTTCCACGAGGACTCGATATAGCTATCTTCAAATGTAATGTATGGTTTATCAAAGTCCATCCAAACCCCAACTGATTTGAATTGGCCGCCCATGATTTGAATGTATTTACTTGCAAATTCCTTGCATTTTTGTATGAATTTTTCAATACCAATTTTTTGTTCTATTTCGTTTTTGTTTTTGATTTTCATTTCCTGCTCGACTTTAACTTCGATAGGAAGACCGTGAGTATCAAAACCTGCCTGTGCCCGAACATTAAACCCGCGCATTCGCATATACCGGCAAACAGTATCTTTTATTGATTTATTCCATGCAGTACCGGGATGAATTGTGCCGGTTGCGTATGGCGGACCATCGCAGAAGTAAAATGGTTTTTGATTTTTGTTTTTGTCTTTGGATTTTTGATAAATTTTTTCTTTTTCCCAAAATTCCATTATTTCTTTTTCTGTTGTTTTAAAATCATACATAGTAATACCTCAAGAATTAGCAGTGAACAATGAGCTACTTGGGCAATGAGCACGATATTAGTTAGTTTTGTCTCACTGCTCAAACCCCAAAAATCAAGGCTAGTAAATAATATATTGGATTAGAGGAGTTTTAATTCTTTTGTCTCCTTGGATTTTTCGAATTATAGGTTTACTTACTAATAAAAGAATAAAAAATAAGAAAAAATCTAAAATACCTTCTCTCCGACATAAACTTTTATTCCCTGCGGGGTAACCTTAAATGGGACTAAATCTCTTGAATGATCTGTACCCCTCATTTTGAAAATTTCCAAAGCCCTTATTCTCCGGTCTTCCTTATCAAGATTGTAAATGTTGATAATACCATCCATAACAAAGTGTTCGATATCAAAATGCATTTCAGATTTATTAGCCGTAGTCGCTTCAACAGTAGTCATAGTAGTACAATCAAGATTTCGAAGCAGAGATAAAAATTCGAATAACGTTTGCCTGTATTCGATTTCTTTTTGAAACGACAAACGAATCATCGTTGCTGAATCGATTACTGCCCGCTTTACAGAGTGTTCCGTAATGTTTTCTTCGAGTAAGTTTGCAACTTCTTCAAGCTCTAATTTATCTGGTTTTACAATAATAAGTTTATTTTCTTCGACTAACTCATCAATATCTCTAATTAGAGTAAACGTATTTTTCATATTTTCAATGATATCTTCCTTGGTTTCTTCCAAAGAAATGTACAGACCATTTTCCCCGGCTTTTGCCCCCCTGTATAAATATTCAAAACTAAAACTGGTTTTACCTGCACCAGGACCACCGTAAAGTGCAACGTGTCTTTTTGCTGGAATTCCTCCGCTTAACATTTCATCTAATCCGCTTATTCCTGTTTTTACCCTATCCACGAACGATCACCATTACTAAAATTTATTTTTGTAGCATGATTAAAGACACACACTGGCAATTAATTAAAAACTTGGCTTTTTAAAAATCTAATGATACACTGTTTATAACATGAATACACGAAATACTTTACACTACCCAAGATACCCTAATGAAAATGAAATTTTGCATATTTCTGGAAGAAGATTTAAAGTACATGAAATTTTGGGTCACACACAGATGTCCCGAGTTTGCCTTAGCGTATCTGATCAGGGCGAAAAAGTTGCAATAAAATTTTTAAGCCCAGAATTATCGAATAGTTCTTTTGTTCTGGAAAGATTCAGAAGAGAAGCTGCAATCAGCAGAATACTTAACCATAAAAATATAATAAAATCAATAGATTATGATTTTTTTGAAGGTCTGCCGTTTATTGTTTTTGAAAATATTGAGGGGGAATTGCTGTACAAGGTATTGGACAGGAAAAAAAACCCAAAAATTGCAAAGATTGACCTGATTGAAGTTGGATTAAAAATAGCAAAGGCGATAGGATATATTCATAATGCAGGAATTATCCATAGAGATATCAAACCAGAAAATATTTTAATCGATTATGACGGAGAAGTAAAATTATTTGATTTTGGACTTTCGCGCTTATTAGATGAATTTGAAGGAGAATTGGGATTTTTGCCCTCCAACATGCCCATTATTGATCCAAGATATAGATTTACCCCCGTAGGTTCAATTTTTGGTACTCCGGGTTTTATTGCACCTGAACTTTTAAGAGGAGGATGTCATCTAGCGACACCGCGATCAGATATTTATGCAGTTGGTTCGACCCTTTATGAAATATTATCCAGCTCACCTGTTTTTAGTGGAATAAACGAACATGAAATTAATGATCGCCACATTCACGCATATCCAAAACCCTTAAAAAAATTAGTTCCAAATATTCCATCTAGATTATCTGCAGCAGTAGCAAGAACTTTAGAAAAAGACCCTTCTCTTAGAGGTTCAATAGACCAACTTATAGAAGATTTAGAACATTCTCTTTTTTTAGCTACATGTATGATTGATGAAATACTGTACCCATCTAGTTAAGTTTTTAATTGTAGTATTCTAAATCAGTTTATAGGAGTTATTTCTAATAGATTAGATAATTATTAGCAATATTAATTCGATTTAGATGATTTTATGCAGGAAAAACTAGCAGATAAAAAAGACGATATTTTACCTTGGGTTGAAAAATATAGACCACGAAATCTTGAAGCGGTTTTTGGACAAGAAAATATTATTAAAAGCCTAAAGGGATTTGTTAAATCAAGAAATATGCCGCACCTTCTTTTTGCTGGACCACCAGGAGTTGGAAAAACGACAACCGCACTAGCTTTAGCACGCGATTTATTTGGAAAAGATTTTGCAGGAAATTTTGTTGATTTAAACGCAAGTGATGACCGAGGAATAGACATTGTTCGAGGAAAAGTAAAAGATTTTGCAAGAAGTATCAGTATGGGAAAGGTTCCTTTTAAAGTAATATTTCTTGATGAAAGCGACATGTTAACTAGTGACGCGCAACACGCATTAAGAAGAACGATGGAAACATATAGCTCGGTTACAAGATTTATTTTAAGTGCAAACTATAGCAGTAAGATAATTGAACCATTACAAAGTAGATGCGCAATATTTAGATTTTCACCACTTAACGAGCAGGATATTAAAAAAATGTTAAGTCATGTTGCAAAAGAAGAGAACCTTAAAGTTGATGATGATGTTTATCAAGCTGTTTTTTATGTAAGCGAAGGAGATATGAGAAGAGCGATAAACATACTCCAAGGCTGCTCGCTACACAGCAACAAAATTACAACAGATTTAGTTCATCAAATTTCTGCTAAGGCAAAACCTAAAGAAGTCAAATTAATGCTTGAACTAGCCCTTTCGGGAGAATTTGCAAAAGCACGCGAGAATTTAGATTCGCTACTAATTAATTATGGACTTAGCGGCGAGGACATTTTATTGCAAGTTTATCGTGAAATACCAAACTTAAATGTGCCTGAAGATAAAAAAGTAACATTAATGGATCGGCTTGGAGAATACAACTTTAGGTTAGTTGAAGGCGCGAATGAACGGATACAAATTGAAGCAATGCTCGCTAATTTTGTGTTGCTTGGAAGAGGAATAAATAATAAACCAACTACTTAAATTGGATAATTATGCGAAAATATTTATTTTTGATTTTACTAGGCATCATAAGTTTGTCTTATGCGGTCGAACAAACAGGGCATAATGTAACACCTCCACCAATACCGCCAGGTCATAGTCCAAACGCAGTAGTAGAAAAAACAGCAACTACAGTAAATTCAGATGGACAAATACTTATTTTTGGTGCAATTGGATTATTGATATTGTTGATTTTGATTATATTAATATTTTATTTTACAAGAAAAAAACCAGCAGAACAAACAACTACTGAAAATAAAATTGAAACGGAAAAACCTAAAGAACAAGCTTTGTTAGAAGTTGAAACCCCAAAACAAGAATCGCAAACTGTCCCACCAAAAGAAGAAGAAAAGAAACCGGACTTACCAAAAAATACTACAAACGATGAATTTGAGGTAGGATAAGATGAGTGTAAAGAAACTAGCAATGTTCACTTTATTATTGTTGATTTTTTCGAATGCAATTTATGCACATGCAGATGAAGAAGAAACAGGAACGAATATTTCAAATATCGTAAGCGACCCAAGTAAATGGCCCGAAGTATCCGGAAATGCAATTATCGATGCAGTAATACAGATAGAAGCGGCGCAAAGCACAAACAAGAATGTTAGTTCTGCAAAATCAGAACTTGATGAGGCAATAGATTTTTACAAATTAAAGGATTACTCAAGCGCATATAGCTCGGCGCAAAATGCATTACAACTTGCGATAAATATTTCGAAAACGAATAGTAGTACAAATATTATGCCGGTCGCACAAGAAGAAGTATTTTCGATTAAACAATCTCCACAATACGCGATATTTGGCGGAATCGGAATTATTTTGGGTTTAGGGATTGGATTCTTACTTTTTAGAGCGAAAAAAAAGAAAAGCATGTTTGGTGCAGACCCGTGGCTCAAGAATGTTGATTTAAGCAATTTGAGGGATCACGATGACCATAACTTTTGATAGATTAACTGCAACAATTTCTTCCAAATTAATTTTTTCTGAACTGTTCATTTTGCGCAGCTCGCTAAGCCCTTCTTGATACTTTTGAGAAAACGTTTAAACCTTTAGTAATAAGATTAACTCGATTTGGATCTGGCGTAGACTCTTCCTTGTGCATTATTTCATAAAATTTAACTATGTCTTGCCCCTTTAATATCGGAGTCGGTTCGATTTGTTTTGCCATATCTACACCTTTAAACTGTGATTTTAATATATGTCAAAGTTTATAAAAATCGACTTATGATAGAGCTTTAACAAATTAAGCAGCAGAACGAAGTTTTCTAAGTTGGACGCTTGAAACTGTTCCGCAAGTAATACCTAAATTAGCTCTTTCCTTTTTATCTTCTGCAAGTCTCTTGGCTAAAACCCTGATATCTGTTCGTGTGTCCTTAGCTCCTTGATAAAATTCAACTTCAAGTCTTTTTGGCCTCTTTGGATTCATATCATAGCCAATTACTGCCAATATTTTTTCTTCATCCATAACCGTAACCAAAAGTTCCTGGTCTGGCAATTGCTTTAATTCTGGAATAAATAATGCATGAATTTTTTCTATTGCATCTCTTGAAACTTGCAACTCTTCTAAAGTTCTTATTAAAGGCCCGTGTTCCTCTTCAGAAGAAGGAAGTTTAACCAATATTGGAACAACGCAGACTTGGGTTTCTTCTGTAGTTTTTAAAAGAAGGACGTTGCTTTCTCCATTAAGCTTTGATCTTAATCTTTTGACATCTTCCGCATTTATATTGGAAAGCTCATCAATTTCCGGGGGTTTTATTTCAATTAACCCAGAGTCTTCGATGTCAAATCCTTTTTTTAGTAACTGTTCTATCATTCCTTCAAGCATAGCATATTTAGTAGAATAAGTTGCAATTACAGAAGAACCTACTGGGAGCAATTTATGAACTTCTAAAAGCACTTGGTTTAATGCATCTTCGCTTAGTCTGTGGATACCTTGAATTACTACTAAATCTATTTTTTCTTCTAAACTTAATTCTGCACTAGGATTTCTCCTAAATTTTTGCATTTCTACATGCCTATTTGGAATAGTAAGTTTGTCCATTTCCAATGCTTTTGACAATGGAGCAGGATATAAACTTATTTCAAGTACGTGCTTTGCTTGTTTTAGGAGATCTGGGAATACACGTACAATTCCAAGCATTTCACGAAAAGCATAAAGATGTTCTAAATGTTCCTTGAGGATATGGGAAACTGAATATGATTTATCATCCCGTTCTAATGCGAGTTCAACTGCCTGGTCTGGTGTAAGACCTTGCTTAGCTGCTAAGGCCAAAAAGAGAACTGGATTTGATTCTATTCTTTGTGAGATAAACTCAGGATCATAATGTAAAACTCTCGATAATGCGTATGAAGTAGGTATCCCTTTGAAATCGTTTATAGCTGGAAGAATAAGTTCATTATCAATTCTTTCGTAGATTTTTTTTTGAAGTTCGGGCTGATCCTTACAAATCTTAATCAAACTACTTTTAGTAGTACATCCTTGAGCAAGTTGTTCAATTGATAAATTGTTTATATAGGCTAAGCCAACTTCGATTTGTGCTTTTGAAAGAATAGAATTTGATTTGATTCTTTGTAAGATAAAAGAATTACCAAATGGTAAAACTCTTGACAACGCATTTGGAGTAGGAACTCCTTTGAAATCTTTTATAGCTGGAAGTATATGCTCATTGTCAATTCTTTCATAGATTCTTTTTTTAAGTTCTGGAAAATCGCTACAAGCAGAAATCAAACGACCTTTCTTACGAGCACATTCTTCAGCAAGTTTTTCAATTGATAAAAGTTTTATGTATGCTGAGCCAACTTCGATTTGGGCTTTTGAAAGAATAGGGTTTGATTCGATTCTTTCTGAAATAAAACCACTGCTGTAGGATAAAACTCTCGATAATGCTTCCGGATTAGGCATCCCTTTAAACTTTTTTATAGCAGGAAAAATATGTTCATCATCGATTCTTTCATAGATTCTTTTTGTAAGTTCTGAGTAATCTTTGCAAACAGAATTTAAACCATTTATTTTAGCACATTCAATAGCTAATTTCTCAATTGATAAACTATTTATGTATGCTAAGCTAACTTCTGTTTGCGTATCTTTAAGGATTTTATTTGATTCTATTCTTTGTGAAATAAAATTATTACTATAGCGTAAGACTCTTGCTAATGCGTATGGGGTGGGGATTCCTTTAAACTCTTTTATTGCTTGCAGTATTTGCTTATCAATTTCTTCGGACTTATTATTGTAATTAGCCATTTTAGTACCATTTATCAGAAGTCTTATGTTATTGTATGTGTCTACAAGAGTATTTAAAATTATCGGATTGATGTGGAAAATGCCCGACACAAACTCACAAAACGGGAAGCACAAAAGTAAAATCAGTATTACTTAGTTGGTTTTGTATACGTGCTAAACTACGGCGTATCCTTTTAAACCCTAAGTGCATAGTTATGAATTAACCATTGGCAAATAGAAAGTAGCAAGTAGCAAAGAAAAAGAAAGAAGCTACTTGCTAAGAACTACATGCTACATGCAGTTGATATTATATGCCACCTTCCATAAATCTTAAAGTAGCTGAAGCTTTTCAAAATGATATTGGCCGCGGTATCGCACGAGTTGACTCGAAAGCAAAAACAGAACTTAATGTGAGTACTGGAGATGTCATTCTAATTAAGGGGAAAAAATCTGCTTTAGCAATTGTCTGGCAAGCTCATCCAGATGATGAAGGATTGGGTATGGTGCGAATGGACGGTATCCTAAGACAAAATTCTGGGATTAGTTTAGGCGACAAAGTTTCTATCGAGCATGTTGAAATAAAGGAAGCAAAAAAAATAACCCTCGCCCCAAAAGAAGCGATAAGGTATTCGGTTGGTTTTGACCAATATGTAAAAAAGAGACTTGTTGGTAAACCGATTATGAAAGGAAATGTACTGCCCGTAGGCATCTTTGGAACCTCGATTCCTCTAGTTGTAGCACAAGTTGTTCCTCAAGGATCAGTAATGATTACTGAGGATACAGATATAAAAATAAAAAACGAGCCAGTAAGGGAAACTGCATCAGTATCAAACATAACTTATGATGATGTAGGGGGGCTTGAAGACGCAATGCAAAAAGTACGCGAAATGGTTGAATTACCATTACGCCACCCAGAATTATTTGAAAGATTGGGTATTGATCCGCCAAAAGGAATTTTATTATACGGATCGCCCGGAACTGGAAAAACACTTTTAGCTAAAGCAGTAGCTAATGAAAGCGATGCAAACTTTTATTATTTAGGTGGACCCGAAGTAATAAGCAAGTATGTTGGAGAAAGCGAAGAAAGACTTAGAAAACTTTTTAAAGATGCTGAGGATAATGCACCTTCAATTATATTCGTAGATGAAATTGATTCGATTGCACCAAAACGAGAAGAAGTATTTGGTGAAGTTGAAAAAAGATTAGTTAGTCAGTTACTTACTTTAATGGACGGACTAAAAAGCCGAGGGGAAGTAATCGTAATCGGGGCAACAAACAGACCAGATAGTATCGACCCAGCGTTAAGAAGGCCAGGGAGATTTGATCGGGAAATTGAGATTGGCGTTCCAGACATAAAAGACAGAAAAGAGATTTTACAAATACATGTTAGGAACATGCCACTTCATGAGGATTTTAATGTTGATGAATTTGCAGCGATTACGCATGGATACACAGGAGCAGATATTTCATTTTTAACAAAAGAAGCTGCGATAAAAGCAATACGAAGACTCTTACCAGAAATGAACCTTGATGATGACATGATCCCGCAGGAAACGCTTGATAAAATACGCGTTATGCGAGATGATTTTTATGTAGCACTTAGGGAAATCCAACCATCAGCGCTTAGGGAAGTATTTGTTGAACGACCCAACGTAAGATGGGAAGATATTGGAGGAATGGAAGCGGTTAAGCAAGAAATAAAAGATGCAGTTGAATTACCGCTTAAAAAACCCGAAGTATTTGAACAAATGGGAATACGACCGCTAAAAGGAATTTTACTTTATGGCCCGCCCGGAACTGGAAAAACGTTATTAGCTAAAGCAGTTGCAAAGGAAAGCGAAGCGAACTTCATATCAATTAATGGAGCGCAAATATTAAGTAAATATGTTGGTGAAAGCGAGAAAACAGTTCGGGAAATTTTCCGAAAAGCTAGAATGGCAGCTCCTTGCGTAATATTTATTGATGAAATAGATTCTATCGCTTCAATAAGAGGGTCTGGAGGTGAAGGAAACAGAGTAACTGACAGAGTTGTTGATACTTTACTTACTGAGTTAGATGGTTTAAAAGCGCTTAAAAATGTTGTAATAATCGCAGCTACTAATAGACCAGATATACTTGATCCAGCATTACTTAGATCAGGAAGATTTGACAGAATTATAGAAGTACCTGTACCTGATGATTTAGCGAGACTCGAGATCTTAAAAATCCACACAAAATTGATGCCTTTAGAAAAGAACGTTGAAATAAACGAACTGGTAAAAATAACTCAAGGTTATACTGGAGCAGATTTAGAAAATCTTTGCCGTGAAGCGGGCATGCTTGCAATCCGTGAAAATGTTAAAAAAATCACAAATGAACACTTTGTTGTTGCAGTAAAAAATATTCGCCCAACGATAAGAAAGGACGATGTGGAAAGTGTACAGAAATTCAAATCAGGAAGCATAGCAATGTATCGATAGGTGCTTTATCTTGTTACTAAAATTATTTTTTAGATTATTTGCGATGTGTCTGCTTGTTTCACTCTTAGCTTTTGCATTAGTGCCATCTTCAAGTTTAACCATGCTTGCCAAATATATCGCATTTGGAACTGCAATTTCAATAATCGTAACTGCGATTTATCCAATCGCACGCGGGGTTAGTAAAGGGGATATAGTAGCGATATCTTCCGCGTTGCCATTTTTTGCAAACAAGGTTGGTACTGCACTTACAAGCGGAAGAAAAAATAGCCAGATAAGAGTAATATTTGAAGATGGCGAAGAAGCAGTTGCAACGATTGAAAGTTATGAGGGATTTTTAAGCCCAAGCAAGATAAGAATATTGTATGAAGAGAAATTAAGGGAATAAGTGAAAAACATGATTAATTTTAATATCGAAAAGGAAGAAGCGGTACAGATCATTATTTGCGTTCTTGCAATTTCTTTTGCATTTGCGATTGTTTTTTATGGGCTTGATGGATTAATAAAATATCCAAAGGACTTTCTTGTTTTTAGTCTTCTTTGCCTTGCTACAATAGGTATTGGATTTATATTCCATGAGATGGGACATAAGATACTTGCAATGCATTATGGAGCTTATGCCAAGTTTCAGATGTGGGTAAATGGATTAGGATTAATGATTATTACTTCATTTTTAGGTTTTCTTTTTGCAGCCCCCGGAGCAGTTTATATTTATTCAAACAATATTTCAAAAAGGGAAAATGGACTCATTTCATTAGTCGGGCCTTTAATTAATGTTGCAATGGTTTTTGTTTTCCTTGGACTTAGAGTTTTTCTTCCAGCAGTGCAATTTTTCCCTGGTTTAAATATCGACTATTTCTTTGGAATTCGTGGCGGCACAGTAAATGTTTGGGCATTTGGAGCTGGAATAAATTTAATGCTCGCACTATTTAACATGATGCCGATTTTCCCTTTAGATGGAAGCAAAGTTTATGACTGGAACAGGGGAGTCTGGTTTGCTGTTACTGCATCATTTTTGGCACTTGGAATGTTCTTTTATCCTGGAATTATAATAAGCTGGATTTTCATGTTAATACTTGCATTTGTTATTTCCAAGGTTTTGTTTAGAAGATAATTTTGTTGATTTTATGTCCCCAATTTATTCCCGCGGTGCTAAAAGAATGTAAAAGCGCATATTTAAATACATAAATTACCGTAAATAATTATGACAAATGTTAACATTAACCATCTGCATAAAGAACTTCTTTACATAAAAAAGGATGTGGAGTTAATAAAAAATATTCTTGCAGAAGAAGGAAAATTAACCGAAGAAACTAAACTTAGATTAGCTAAAGCTCGAGCTACTTCTATTTCAGAATACAAGCGCTTAGAAGAGTTAGATTAAATGGCTTACGAGGTACTTTTAGATCCTCAAGTAGTTTCATACTTAAAAGATTTAATGCCAGATTTGCAAGAGAGAATCAAGAAAAAACTTTTTCTATTAAAAGAAAATCCGTTTAATTATCTCGAACATTTTGAAGGAGATTATTACAAACTACGCATTGGAGATTATCGCGCTTTAATCGATGTTGATTTTGAAAATAAAATAGTTATCATTCGTGTTTTGGATCATCGAAATCGAGTTTATAAATAAAAAGGTTTTTATATGTCTTCAATCTTTTCCCGCGGTGCTGAAGCAATTCTTACTAGGATAGAAGTTATCGGAATTCCCTGCGTTAGAAAAGAAAGAATTGCTAAAACTTATCGCGTTAAAGAATTGGATCAAAAACTGCGTAAAACGCGCACACGCTCTGAAGCGCGTTTATTACATAAAGCAAAATTAGCAGGAGTTTTATGCCCAACCGTTTTAGAAGTTGAAGAATTTGCATTAACCTTGTCTTTTATTGAAGGAGAAAGACCCGAGATTAACGAAAAAAATGCTAAAGAAGTTGGCGAGCTTCTTGCAAAATTACATAATGCAGACATTATTCACGGAGATTTTACATTAGCAAATTTAATTGCGTCTAGTGATGAGGATTCTTTGTACGTAATCGATTTTGGTTTGGGATTTTTTTCGAACGATGTTGAGGATAAAGCGATTGATGTTTATACTATGATTAAGTCATTAAGCAATGAGAAAGCTAAAAACGCGTTTACCAAAGGTTACGAAAAGTACGATAAATATTCTACTGTTTTTAAACGATTAAAAGATATTGAAAAAAGAGTTAGATATGCTTTTTAGATAAATAAGAAGAAGAAATAATTAGTAATATGGTTGCAACATATCCCTTCTTTTTTCAAACTCATAAAGACAGATCTTTGCTGCATCGTAAACCATAATATTTTTCTTTTCTAATTTTATTATATTTTTAGCAAGTTCACCAATGTGATGTATCGCTCTATTTTTTAGGTGAATAACATAATCATAATTTGTAAAACTACCAAGAGCAAGTAGTGCAATTGATCGAATGTCTGTTTCATTTCTTTTAGCAACAACAATTTGAACTAATGCAGATATAGAATTAGAATCTCTTATTATTGCGAGTTTTTTTATCGCATGAATTTTAGATTCATGGGATAAACTAGGTAGAGTTTTGACGATTTCTTTAGCCGTCAAATTATCTAAATTAACTAAACTAATACTTTGATGTGAGATCACTAGACCCACCTCGTACTTGTTTTATTAGGTATTTTAATATCTTCCTCGATAAAAGATATTTCTGATTTTCTAAGACAGTGAAGATTAAAAAGAGTTTGGTAACGAGATAAAATGAAAAAGAATAGAGCGTATTTATAAACCTTGCAAGCATACACACTTTAGATATAAATAGCAAGTTTTATTTAGAAAATACTTTTACTTGTAAAAAGACAGGATCAGAACTATTGAGTTCATTTTTTCTGGTTTTACCACTATAAAAATGGTTCAAAACAAAAAAAATAGAAATCTGTCGAGAAACAAGCGAAAGCTTTTTAAATACAATCTTACTCTATATGTATCTCTTTTTCGCTATTGATTAGCACGCTTGTCGTGCTATGAGGCAAAAGAAAATTTAGTTAGTATCCTTCATCTCGAAGGAAATTCATGCGTATGAAGTAACAGTAAGAATTAATTTATCCTAAGGATCTTTGGAAGCAATTCGTAAGAATTGTTATAAAGTTCCTGGCATAAAAGAAGTAGTTCATAAAGATATGCTGATTACACGCCATATAGTGGATGGCTTGGCTAGAATTCACAAGGTCGCGCGGTAAGCTGCGAAAATCTTGGGGTAGGCGCACGCAGCCATTGATCCCAAGGTCCGACTGAGTACGTTTTGAATAAAGACGTGCACTAACCCCCCGAAATGAAGCGTCTTAGTAGGGGGTGGAAAAAACATCAACTGAGATCCTGCTAGTAACAGCGAGTGAACGTAGGACAGATCGTACCGAACTCCGTAGCAGTAATGTTACGGCGAATGTGGAACGAAGTGAAATTCCTTTATCAAAGTTGAAATAGGCTGGAACGCCGTACCATAGCGGGTGATAGTCCCTTAAGCGAATGATGAAGGAACGATTCGTGAAGAGTAGCGTGCCCTGGGTTGGGTTCGTGAATACGGGTGTATCAACATCCAAATCTAAACATGCGATTCTAGACCGATAGCGTATTAGTAACGCGAGTAAACGCTGAAAAGATCTCCGGAAGGAGAGTGAAAAGATCTGAAACTATATGGTTACAGAATGGTAAGGCATCAAAGGATAAAGTTTTTGGAAGTGAAATTTGGTAACGAATGGATCGACAAGAATTTCCAGTGTCTTATCTTTCTTCTCGAAGCAAGAGCCATGGAGTTACTGGGTGTGGCGAGGCGAAAGCCGAAGCGAAAGCAAAAGCATGCAACATCGCAAGATGCGAGATGCGACCTCCTAATCGGGGTTCAGTCACCCTCAGCAGACCCGAAGCCATTGTGATCTACACCTGAATAGAGCGAAGTTGTTCTGACGAACAATGGAGGCTCGCAACTAGTGCTAGTATATTCTGCTTAGGTGATTTGGGTGTAGGGGTGATAGTCCAATCGAACGTGGTGATAGCGGGTTCTCTTCGAAATGTCTCTAAGGACAGCGTCTCTGGAGAATGATATAGCGGTAGAGCACTGATTACTGGGAACGGCTCCGAGAGGGGTCGCCTGGTTCTCAAACTCCGAATGCTGTATCTTCTAAGAAGGAGGCAGTCGGGTTTCACGGGGTAAGCTTGTGAGCCCTTACGGGAACGACCGTACGTGGGGTTAAGGGCCCTAAATGCTGGTTAAGTGTTAATCGTAAAGGAAACTCCACCCAAAAACAATCGGGATGTAGGCTTAGAAGCAGCCATCATCTAAACAACGCGTAATAGCGGACCGATCGAGGGTGCAGTTTTTGAAGATTCACGGGGCTAAACCAGCTCCCGATACCTCACCCGTACCAAAAGTACAGGAGTAGGGGAGCGATCGTATTTCACAGAAGTAGGGCGGCAACGTCCTATGGAGAAGTATGATACGAATATCATGGTGTCAGTAACAGCATATCCAGATGAGAATTCTGGACACCGAATACCGCAAGGATTCCTCAGCCATGTTCGTCAGCTGAGGGTTAGTCGATCCTAAGGTCTTAGGCAACTCCGAAAGACCGAAATTAGGGAATCTGGTTAATATTCCAGAACTACGACAGTAGGCGTGGTAACACAAGTCTTGTTTTTGACTCCTTTGGATAAGTGGAGCTGCGCAAGCAGTATGAGAGTAGTAACTCTTCGGAGTCTCGTTATGAGGAGAAGAAGATGAAAACTCGAGTTAAAAATCAATTGATTCCAGGGGACCATGAAAAGAAAACAGGAAACGATCTGTTGTAATCGTACCAAGAACTAATACAGGTGCGGTAGCTGAATAGGCTAAGGTGTAGCAGGATAACCTAGATAAGGGAACTCGGCAAGATAGTCCCGTAACTTCGGAAGAAGGGATGCCTTCGCTTGCGTAAAGCGAAGGTCGCAGTGACAAGGAGAGTGCGACTGTTTATCAAAAACACAGATCATCGCAGAGCCGAAAGGCTGAGTACGATGGTTGACGCCTGCTCACTGCTAGTGTTTGAAAACCGGGTTCAACCGGGCGAAGACCTAGTAAAGAGCGGGGGTAACTCTGACCCTCTTAAGGTAGCGTAATACCTCGCCGCTTAATTGGCGGCTTGCATGAATGGCGTAACGACACTCTCACTGTCCCTATCTAGGACCTGGTGAACTCACTTCCCGGTGAATGTAAATAATTAGGGAAGATTTTTTTTAGAGAATAGGTCTTAATTTAAGGTTAAAAATTTAAATAAAATTTAATTATTAAAATAAGATTAATTATTATATGAACTACAAAATCGACTAATTATTTACAGCCGATAGATGCCGGGGACTCCCAGAGGGAAACGAAGACTCCATGGAGCTTTACCATAGTCTGATGTTGTGATAACGGACCTTTTACATAGAGTAAGTGGGAGCGGTTACTTTGTAGCTTTCGGGCTACAGATACGCGAAAGTGTAACACCACTTAGAAGGTTTGCTATCGCTAACTCGCAAGAGAACAGCGTCAGGTGGATGGTTTGGCTGGGGCGGTACGCCCTCGATAAGGAAACAAGGGCGCCCGATGTTGTGCTCATTCCGGTCAGAAATCGGAAGTAGAGGGTTAACAACAAATGCACGACTGACTGTGATTCTAAAAGCATGAATCACAGAGGTGAAAGCCGGGTGTAACGAACCTTGTTGTCCCTGTTGATGGGGGCACAATCTGTCAGACAAGCTACCCTGGAGGTAACAGGCTCGTCGCGGGCGAGAGTACACAGACTTTGAAGTCATTTTCTACTCACTTCAAAGTTTAACGAAATGTACTTTCACCACACGAAATAGTCTAATCGTTTTCGAAAGTGTAATCGTACAACGTACATATCGACCCCGCGGTTTGGTACATCGCTGTCGGCTTGGGACATCCTGGTCGTGTAGGAGCGACCAAGGGTTGGGTTGTTCATCCATTAAAGTCCCACATGAGCTGGGTTCAGTACGTCGCGAGACAGTACGGTAGTATCTCCTGGGAGTGTCGCCTCTTGAGAGAAAGAGTGCCTGAGTACGAGAGGAACGGGCACTCGTCGCCTCTGGTATACCAGTTGTCATTAGCATAGCTGGGCAGCTACGCGATAGTTGATAAGCTCTGAAAGCATCTAAGAGCGAAGCAACTCTTAAAACTAGGAGGCAAAGTCCGCCCATAGCAGATGGGTTTGATAGGACGGTGGTGTAAGAAGTAAGCGTAAGCGAGCTTTTAAGCCAGCCGTTACTAACGGAATAATTCATATCTTTATGGACTATTGATTCTTACTGTTATCTTCAACAACTTTTTAGGTTGTTGCAGGATCTGGTAAATGCAAATTTGCTGGGCTTCGATACTAGTTTTTTTTTATTTTTGCATGAATGATGCAAAACTTGACTAAATATAATTATTTTTATAATATTTTATTTTATACCTTCTTTTTATTCATTTAATTAAGCAACCTAGTTATAAGTAGGTTTTTAAAGACTTGTTAGCATAAATGTTACTAGGTGTTTTAATGAATACAAGAAAATTGACATTTGGATCGGAATTACATATTGGAAAACCTACTGAAAAAAAGCCTGACTTTAGAGGAATGGTTGAAGCAGTTCGTTCAAGATTATCTGCATGGCAAGCATATCACGACCATCAAAGTTGTTATATGCCAAGTAGTCCACACACAGAAGCAGACGAAGTTGCGGATGCGATATACCGTGCAAGAAAACCTATACTCAGCAACAGACTTCCTGATCCAGAATTGAATTTACGTGTAAGCGATCAGACAATTGAGAGTTTATTAGCAAGAGCAATCAGAGGAGAAAGAATGTTCTAAGTTATTTTTTAAATTTATTTTAATTTCAGTTTCGTTTAATTGAAAGCAGAACTAAAAAATTAAATCAAATTAATCTAAGGAGGTTAAAAATATGTCAAAATTAAGAGCAACATTTATTGAAGGAAAAAAAGTAGCAAAAGCTGTAGCATCATTTTTAGGTGCGGCAATAACCGAGAAACAATATAGAAGTCCTTTTGAAGAAAGAGTACATAGTGATGGTGCAAGAGCAGAGTTATCTCAAGCAGTTGCTAGATTCAAAAAAGTTTGGACAAGTAAAACACCAGCATCTGAAGCTAGATTATAATTATGTAATTTCGGGTTATCTTATGGGATTTACATTTAGACCTGTTGCAGTACCTCCATTAAAACCTGCTGCAGCACCTGCATTAAAAGCAGATTTTTCAAACCTTAAGGATTTGCCTTTGCCAGATTTAAAAAGACATTTAACTGGACCAGATAAACCAAAAATTGTTGTTGCGCTTTTAACACAAATGGAAAGTATTGCAAGAGCAGGAACGGGCTTATCATACGCAGATATATCTGAACCAGAAAGACAAGAAGGATTGTCCTGTGCAACCATGTTATTAATCAATGGAGTTATTGCAGTTGGTGGAAGAAAATATATTACAGAAAAACCAGCTGAGCTTGCTAGAAGAATCAGATCGATAGCTATGGATAGGGAAGCCAAACTAGCAGTTTTAGAACAACAGGCAGAGGCAAATTCGGACATGAGTATGAAAACAGTTAGTAATTATTTCCCAGAAGTAGGTATTCCATTGTACGCGCGGGAATCACAATTTAACCCAGTAAAGGTTACTGAAGAGATGTTTCAAAAAAATAGATTTTTAGGATTTTCAGATGATAATAGTTTTCATGCTTTTTGCGTAGTTCCATTAGCAGAAGCAACAATCGAAAATTTTGCAGTTAAACTAGATTCACTTAGTGGAAGAAAAACCGTTTTAAACATAATTGAATTTGCAAGTATGTTATTGAGTGCAGAAGTTATATCAAAGAATGGTTGGCAAGATGATAGCATAATTTATGAATTAAACGAAAACAGGAAATCAAATCTAGTTTAACGAGTTTAAAAATTATGTCTAAACTAAAAGCAATTTCAAAGCAAGGACCCCAACTAGTTCGATCAGTCCTAAGATTTGGACTAGATCAATTAATTCATACTGTTACTAAACCGATATTGAGAGGTACTCCATTTGGAGGATCTTCTAAAGTTTCTAATTCAGATGTGCTAGATTCTGCGAAAAAATTTAAGGAAGAATGGACGAAACAAAAACCATTAACTGAAACCAGATTGTAAACCTTAAAAAGTCTAGCGACCAATAGATTAGTTATGAGTTCCTTATCCTTTAATCGAAAACAGTTTCCAATACCTTTGTGGTCAGATAAAAATGGTTCTGCGGGTCTTGGAACAGTTGTAATCCCGCCATATCACCCATCAATGATCAAAACTGGAATTAACTTTCGATTAGTCCCGACCCTATTAGACGAAGTTGTGAAAGAAACAGTAAATGAGATAGAAGAAATTGCTGCTAAAATACGCAACTTTAGATACTATCTAAAGGATATTCGTAAAGATAAATCAACAGGAAAAATCGCTTACGCTGCTCGAATAGACCTAAATGAGTATGGAGTAAAAATAGAAGGCGTACCAATTGTAAAACATTTTTGGGTAAGCTCTAATGAAATTAACCCGCTGGGACAGAGTATTGATGGGGGAATTGCAATCGACCCAAGACTTTCATCCAAAAGTTTTTTTGTTTCAGTAGAAGTAATGTTTGATCCAGAGTTAATGAAAGAATTTGGAATGATAGAAAAAGAAGAGAAATTTGGAGATAAAAAATTAATAGAATGTCTTAATACCTGGTACAGACATAACTTAGCCCCAATTAACGCAATATTTTATAGAAATCTTGTTATAGCTTTAGATAATGCGATTTTAAGAGGAGAATAAGCAAACCATTTTAAATTTCATTTACGATAGACAAACAAAGTAACTCTAATTAATCTTATCAAATTCTTATCTATAGGGGTGGCACATTATGAAAAATGTCATGTGGTTTGAAGAGCTTAGTAAAAACAGCCTAGCTGAAGCTGGAGGTAAGGGCGCGAATTTAGGCGAGATGGCACAAGCAGGATTCCCAATTCCACCGGGATTTGTAGCAACTAGCGGAGCATATTACAAACATCTAGAATTAAACGGAATTAAACAAGCGATTACAGATATACTTGCTCCTCTTGATGTAAATGATAATGATAAATTAATGGAAGCTAGCGACAAAATAAAAAAAATAATTACAGATGCACCAATGCCAAATGATGTACGAGAAGATTTACTTTTATCATACAAACGATTATGCGACCGATCGCAAAAAGAAGTTTATGTTGCAGTACGAAGCAGTGCAACAGCAGAAGATTTACCAACAGCATCTTTCGCAGGCCAACAATCTACTTACCTAAATGTGAAAGGTCCAGAAGAATTATTAAAATCAGTAAAAGACTGCTGGGCATCACTTTTTGAGTCACGAGCAATTTTCTATAGAGTACAAAACAAATTTGAACATATGAAAGTAGGTTTAGCCGCAGTAGTCCAGACAATGGTACAAAGCGAACGCTCGGGAGTTATTTTTACTGTTGACCAGATTTACCAAGATCCAAATTTAATGTCAATCGAAACAGGATACGGATTAGGCGAAACAGTAGTAAGCGGACAAATTACGCCAGATACTTACCGAATTGATAAATTGAATATGAAAATAGTGGACAAAATTATTTCAAAACAAAGCTGGATGCTAGTTAAGATGAATGATAAAAACCAGAGAGTTGAAATACGCGAAGACGCGCAGGCACTACAAAAATTAACTGATACTGAAATTATCGATTTGGCAAAAGTAGCAAGAAGAATTGAAGAGCATTACAATTTCCCGCAGGATATCGAATACGCAATCGAAAAAGGAAATATTTACATCGTACAATCAAGACCAATAACAACATTAAAAACGGGCGAGATGACTAGCGAGAGAACGCTGGCTAATGTTGCAACTGCTTTAATAGCGAATAAAGAAAAGGTAGCTGCTGAACAAAAACAGACGACAGCACAACAAGCTAAAGATATCGGAAGCGCTAAAATTTTAGTAAAAGGATTAGGTGCTTCTCCTGGCGTTGGCGTTGGAAAAGTAAAACTAATTTTAAGCCCAAAAGAAATTAAACGAATGGAAAAAGGAGACATTTTAGTTACTGAAATGACTACACCGGATTTTGTACCAGCTATGAAAAAGGCGGCAGCAATAATTACAGATACGGGCGGTACAACAAGCCACGCGGCAATTGTTTCAAGAGAACTTGGAATTCCTTGTATCGTTGGTACTACAAACGCAACAAAGATATTAGCTGAAGGTATGGACGTTACAGCAGATGGATCGCACGGTGTAGTTTACGAAGGTATTTTTGCAGCAGCAGCGGAAAAGAAAGATGAAAAACACTCAATGTTATCTGTTGAATCAGCACCAATTACTGGAACAAAAATTTATGTAAATTTAGCTGAGGTGGAATTAGCTGAAAAAGTTTCTAAACTCCCAGTCGATGGTGTTGGATTACTTCGCGCCGAATTTATGGTAGCTGATATTGGACACCACCCAAAATGGATGTTAGAGAACGGAAAACGTGAAGAATTTGTGGATAAGTTAGCTGACAACTTAAGAAGATTTGCAGCAGCATTTTATCCGCGTCCGGTTGTTTATCGGGCAACTGATTTTAAAACTAATGAATATCGTAACTTAGAAGGCGGAGAAAAGTACGAACCAATGGAAGCAAATCCAATGATGGGTTATAGGGGCGCGGCCAGGTACATTCAAGAGCCAGAATTATTTAAAATGGAACTTGATGCAATTAAAAAAGTACGTGAAAAATACAGTTTACCTAACCTTTGGTTAATGATACCATTTATCAGAAGAGTTGGAGAATTAAAAGCGATAAAAGAGATTATGCGCGACTCTGGATTATTTAGAACGCGGGACTTTAAACTCTGGATAATGGTCGAAGTTCCAAGTACCGTTCTTTTAATCGATCAATTCTGCGCTGAAGGTATTGATGGAATAAGCATCGGAACAAACGATTTAACCCAATTAACGCTAGGTATCGATCGAGATAACGCAACACTAGCTAAAGGATTTGATGAACGAAACGAGGCAATTATTCGTGCTTTACGCCATGTAATTAAAACATGTAAGAAATTCAAAGTAACAACTTCGCTTTGTGGACAGGCCCCAAGCGTTTATCCAGAATTTGCAGAAAAGCTTGTTGAATTTGGTGTAACCAGTATGAGTGTTAACCCTGATGCAGTTGAGCGAACTAGAAGAATTGTCGCAAGTGCTGAGATTAGGATTATGCTTGCCAGGTTATCTAAACTTACTGAGAAAGAAGAAGATAAAGACGATGCGGGATTTGAACAGGATTAGTTTTTACTTTTATTTTTACTTTTTTATATTTTTATTGGTTTTATTAAATTTCTAATTTTATTAGTTTAATTTTATTCGTATTTTGTAATATTTGTTCTAGAAAAAGAGTTAATTAAAATAGAATTAAAAAATAATAATAAAAAGAAAATAAAAAATTAAAAAAGAATAAAATAAAAAGAAAAAATTTAAGGTTATTATTAACCTAAAACTTCAAGGTCGCTTGTGTACATTGGCATGTTTGATGATTCTTCTTCTTGAAGCATACCACCAACGATACTAGCACCTTTAACACCAGTTACGATTGCAACTATTTCTAGTTTACCTTCGTAGTTCTGCATGATTCTTGCGCCCCACTTTACGTTTGCTTCAGCATCCATTTTTTCAGTGATGATTTCTCCTGCTTTAATTGCATCACCTAAAGTCAGATCGCTTCCACCAGTAATGTGAATTAATGCACCTTTTGCTCCTTCAAAGTCGACATCTAAGAGTCTGTTCTTAATTACTCCTTCTGATGCACTTCTTACCTTGTCGGTTCCTTTTCCTTCACCAACTGCAATGAATCCTACGCCTCCACCTTCCATGATTGCTCTAACATCTGCAAAGTCGATGTTAATTAAACTTGGTTGGGTAATCGTCCATACTAATCCCGAAATTGCCCTTGCTAAAATTTCATCAGCAACTGCAAACGCTTCAGTCATTGGTAAATTTGGAACTAATTGAACCAATCGGTTGTTATCCAAAATAATTACTGAGTCGCAGAATTTCTTTAATTTAGAAATGCTTTCTTCTGCCTTTTTCTTTCTTGCTCTTTCTAATTGGAATGGATAAGTTACCATACTAACTACAATTGCACCTTGTTCTTTTGCAATTTGAGCTACTACCGGAGCAGCACCACCACCAGTACCACCACCCATACCAGCACATACGAATACTAAGTGTGCGCCTTCGAGTTCTTTTTCAATTAATGGTCTGTCGACTTCGGCACTTTTAGCTCCAATGTCTGGATAACCTCCTGCACCTAATCCTTTTGTAACGCTTTTACCGATCAAGACTTTCTTTGCTTTTTCGTGTATTACGTTTAAGTGTTGTTTATCAGTGTTAATTGCAACTAATTCAGTACCCTTAACACCAGATTTTATTAATCTGTTAATTGTATTGTTACCAGCTCCACCAATACCTACGGTTACGATTTTAATACTTTCTGAACCGAGGATTTCAGTTTGGCTTTCTTCTTTAACCACGCTTTCGCCCATTACGCTTTTTACCAAATCTTCCATATTTTTCACCTAGTCGCCTTCTCCAGTATTATTCCGAATATGATTTTTTTCGGATTTTTATAAAACTTTTACTAATATGACAATATACTGGGAGTTGTTATATGAAAGAAATTTTCGATTTAAATACATATTGTTTATCGAGGAAGAAGTGAGATGAGACTTTCTTATTAAACACCACAAAGACAAAAAAGATTGACGTAAACTATATAAATGTATTTAGTAAATGCATTGTATAGATAGCAATGTGCAATGGGCTTTGAGCACTGAGCCACAAAACAATTAGCTCAAGGCACAATAGCGCATGGCTTAATGCAGGTGAGCTAATGGTCCACGTAATAACAATAGACGATGAATCATATTCTGAATTATTTAAAGTAAAAAGACAAAATGATTGCAGCTTCAGTAAAGCGATAAAACATTTAATTGCTCAGAATAAAAAAGTAAAGACCAATGTCTTAGCTTTTGCAGGAAGCGTTAATGAAAGCGATATTGATATGCGATCAATAGACAGCATGGAGAAAAGTATGCAAAGCTGGGCTAGAAGAATATAATTTAGCATTGAGCTGTGTGCAATGAGCTTTGAGCCCGAATATTTATATAAAAAACTGCTGACGACGCCATCGAAACGGTCTAAGTGCGTCGTCTTGCGCGGTTTAATCGAAGAATACTCGCTAGAAATTTATTAGAAAAGTAGTATGTAATAAGTTGATAATTATGTCACAAGTTTGTATAGATAACGAAGTTGCACTTGATTTTTTAAAAGGGGATAGAGCGACTATTGAAAAACTTCGATATTACGCAGATAACGAGGATATTTGTATTACTTCTTTTTCTTTATTGCAATTATTAACAGGAGTAAAAAAACAAGATGTTATAGAACAATTCGTTGAGAATATAGTTGTACTCCCATTTGACCAAAAAGCGGCGCAAATCGCCCCACAGTTAATAAAAGAAGTACGAGAAAACAATATGAATATACATTTAGAAGGAATTTTTACTGCTTCGATTTGTTTAGCAAATGACGTTTTTTTGTTTACTAAAGACCGAAAGAAATACGAGGGAATAAAGAAATTGAAACTGGTTTAAGTGAAACACATGAACTTATCTTATTTTTCTTCAACTCCCGGCATTGGTGGACAATTAAAAACTACATCAGAAGATTTTGCTGTCGAAGAGATTACAAAGAATGGAACTATTTTTGAAATTGATAAAGATGTAAAAACAGATAATAAAGAAAGTGAAAGTAAAGGAGAATTTTTGCATTTTGTATTACAGAAAGATAACTGGGCAACTGCTGACGCAATAAAAGAAATTGCAAAGGCACTACACACCACGCCAAAAAGATTTAATTTTGCAGGAACTAAAGACAAAAAGGCTCTTACAACCCAATTAGTTTCTTGTTTTGGGTTAGAAAGAGAAAAACTTGACAACATAAAAATTAAAGACATAACGATTCTGGGTTCTTGGTACGCGCGTGAAAAAATAGATTTAGGCGACTTACTAGGTAACCGATTTAAGATAAGAGTTGAAGGAGCAGATAAAAACAGTGACAAAATTGTTTCTAAAATTTACAAAGAATTAGATGGAAAATTTCCAAATTATTTTGGAGAGCAAAGGTTTGGAAGTACAAGAAAGAATACGCACATTATCGGAGAAAAAATCCTAAAACGACAATTTAAAGAAGCAGTTTTAGATTTTTTATGTAATAGCGAAGGAGAGGAAAACAAGGAAGCTAGTCTAGCTAGAAAAGAACTAGCAGATACTTTTGATTATACTCAGGCACTTAAAAACTTTCCACATTATTTAAGACTCGAGCGAACAGTTATTGCAGAACTAGAGAAAAATTCTAATGGTTACATAAACGCATTAAAGCAACTACCAAGACCAACTTTGCTTATGTTTGTCCACGCATTTCAAAGTCATTTATTTAACAGAATGCTTTCGCATCGAATAGAAAATGGAGTTGTTAAAATTGAAACCGAAGAATATTACTGTAAAGAAAATAAATACGGATTCCCAGATATCAACCAAAAAAGCGAAAGTAAAACAGATTGGATTGCTGGAAAATTAATTGGATATGACAATGTACTAAACGCAGAAGAAAAGGCAATGCTAAAGGAGTTTAACATTTCGCAAGAAGATTTCAAAATAAGAAGTATACCTGAAATTAATTCAAAGGGCGGATTTAGAACATTATTTGCACCATTAAAGGACTTTGCATTTGACTCCAAGAATAATGTATTTGCATTTTCTTTACAAAGCGGAAGTTACGCAACGACTGCACTACGGGAATTTATCAATCAAAAACCAAAGAGAAATGATTAAATACTATTTCTAGTATATATACTATTTGGTGATGAAATGAAGTTTGGTGGTACCGGAGTAGTAACTAGACAAGGTCAGATAACGCTACCCAAGAATGCAAGAGAAGAAGGCGATTTTGAGGTTGGTACGATAATTGAGTTCTTTTATAGCGACGATATTGTACTCATAAAAAGAAGGAAAGAACCTAAGCAGGTTTTTGAGGAATTAGCAAAGAGAACAAGGGAAAGATTTGAAAAAGAGGGCATAAAACCTAAGGATGTAGAATCTGCAATAGCCAAGGTAAGGGCACGAAGAAATTCAGCGTGAACTTTATGAAGGTTGTTTTAGATACAAACATTTTAATTTCAGCATTAGGCTGGCTGGGAAACCCCCACATACTTGTTAAAAAAATTTTAGATAAACAGATAGAACTTGCGATTAGCTTAGAATTAATTGAAGAATTCAGAGAAACCGCAAGAGAAAAGAAATTTGGATTTTCAGAAGAAGAAATATCTGATTTTATTGATGCTATTGCAGAAACTGCAGAATTTGTAGTAAGTTCAGAAAAGGTAGATATAGTAAAAAAAGATCCTGATGATAACATTGTATTGGAATGTGCAATAGAAGCAAAGGCAGATTTCATAATAACCGGAGATAGGCATCTTCTAGAGATTAAAGAATTTAATAGAATAAGAATAATAACTGTTAAGGAGTTTTTAGATTTAAAGTGATAAAATGAAAATCCAAGAAGAAAACACAAATTTTGAAGTTTCTAAAGATGTCTTTTACAACCCGAACATGCAGTTTTGCAGAAGCTTTTGTTCATTAGCTGTTGGGGCACTTGAAGAGAAATTGAATGTACTGGATGCATTTTGCGCTTCAGGAATACGGGGGATAAGATACGCTAAGGAGAATAAAAATATCAAGAAAATAATTTTTCTTGATGCCAGCACTGATGCAATAAAAATATTAAAGAAAAATATCAAAACTGCTAAAATAAAATCAGCCAAGGCAGTTTGTAATTCTGTTTCTAAATACATGCTAGAAGAAATGACTGAAGTTAACTTCGTAGAAATTGACCCGTTTGGAACTCCTGTTCCTTACTTAAATGATACTATGAGATTTCTTAGTTTCAAAGATGTGCCTTACCTGTCAATTACAGCAACAGATACTGCTGTTTTATGCGGACCAGAAGCTAGAGCATGCCTGAAAAATTATCACTCCAAATCTTTGAACAATGAGTTTACACATGAAAATGGATTACGAATACTATTGAAGCGTATTGCCGAAGCAGCAGCCGAGTATAACATTGGAATTACGCCGTTATTTTCTATGTCCGATCGACATTACATGAAAATACTTTTAAAATTGGAAAAAGATGCAAAAATAAGCGATGAAAATATGAAGAACCTTGGATATACAAGCTTTTGCAATATCTGCGGCTGGCGAAAATCGGGAAAAAGAATGATTAATTCCTGCGAAAATTGTGGCGAGGAAACAGATTATGCAGGGCAACTTTGGTTAGGCGAACTACACGATAAAAAATTCTTGGAGAAAATGCTTAAACTAAATGAGAAAAGAAATTATGAAGATAAAAAAGATATTGAAAAAACACTTAAACTAATGATGGGGGAAATCGGATTACCTCAAAGTTATTACAATGTTCATTTGTTATGTAAAAGATTAGAAACAGAAAAAATTCCAAAAACACAAGAATTAATCGAAAGGATAAGGAGCGCAGGCTTTAGAGCAGAGAAAACACATTTTAACGAGATTGGAATTAAGACGAATGCGACTTATGCGGAATTGAAGGGAATTATGAAGGGTTAAAGGTAAAAAAAATTATAATCAGAATATGCTTAGTTTTACGGGTTTTGAATCAACGATCGCATGAACTTTAAGATTAGCTAAACGATCTTGTACCTCTTTAGGAACTTTTTTACGATCAGTCATGTACTTAGAAAATAAATCTGCAAAAGCTTGATTAAATGTGTAATCTACAAGTTTATCAGATAACAGATAAATTGAAAATGCATCGCTTCCATCTAAACGTAGACGTCCATGGCCTTCAAGGCCATAAAAATAAGATGAATTATCATAAATTTCTCTGCGGATTTGATCAAATAATTTAGAAACAGCAACAAAATACCTTAGAGAATTTAAAACAGCATTAGATGAATCTGCACTTTTGACTAAAGAAGGAGTGACTTGTTTTAGCGCATCCAATTTCGTTTGAAGTTCCCTTAGATGTCTTCGGAAGGTTTGTCTTTTAGCAAAATCTCTTTTTATACTTTTTGTATAATTAAAATAATAAGAATCACCAATATCTTCAGATGGGATATTTATCCTGAAACTTTGAACTTGGCTAAAAACTTGGTCATAATCTGATAGATCCTGCTTATCCACTAAAAGAGAGTACTTTAATAGAATATCCTTGAAAGCTTCTTTTTCTGATTCATCTAAATTAGCCCATATATCATGACCGATTTCGTGATGAAGAACACGCGGTACTTCCTTTCCCCAGCACTGATTCCAATATAAAAGAATTTCTTTTTCACGATATTCACCAGCAATAACACTGCTGTGATTCAAAAATTTAACTTCAGGTGGCGCTTTTATGGGCATATTTATTGGAGGTAAATTATCTGCAAAGTTTTTGGAATAGAAAGCTAGTTCGCTGATTACCCTATCTCGAATATCCTGAAGTTTGTCTTCGCATAAAGGCGAACGGGATGAAGTAGTACTAACTGCTGTACTTGCTGGATTTGAAAGAACTTTAGGTTGGAGTGATGGAAACACAGGGTTTCCTGTCCAAATCCAACGTGCATTCGCACATCCAACCTGTGCAGCAACTGCTAAACCTATTGCAAATTTACGTAAACGCATAATTATATTGTGCAAAGAAGTATTTATATAATTAACATTTTAACATAAAAAGAAACAAAATAAGAAAATAGAATAATAACTCAAGACACTCAACACAAAACGCAAGACTGTAAACAATCAGAGAATAATTATATTTTGGGCCCGTCGAGATTTGAACTCAAGACCTTTCGATTTCCACTTCAAATACCTTGAATAAATGAAGTATCAGTCGAACGCTCCAACCGTTTCAGGAAGTGAAGCTTCATGAAAAGCTGTGAACGAAGTTCACTTCTGACTGAGCTACGGGCCCTTTAGTATAAACTTATTATAAACTACATTTCTAACATATTTCTCGCGAGCATTATCAGTAAATACCGCGAATCGGCGTTGCATAAATGTTTTTCGAATGGCAACGCCAGCCGGTGTTCCATAGACTTATTATAAACTACATTTCTTATCTTATTCTCGCGAGTAAAGTAGCGTATAAATAAACTTAGAGAAAAATAATCTCAAGTAAAATTTATTAAAATGTGTCACCAGTATTTCTAACGAGTAGCTAGATAAGTAACTACTAATACAATCGCGATAATAAATATGGTAAAAACCAGTTCGTCTGGCATATAATAATATTAGCAGAGGACTTTTAAAAGATTAGCATTGGCCATTATACCTGTCCTGTTAAATCGCGCTAACTATCCCCAACACGCCAATCGCGCTGTTTGCGACGTTGTAGCTCCTAAAATCGTTCGTTCGTATGCAATTAATTGGTTTGGTATAGCTACCTGCTACGGGCTACAAGCTACATGCTACAGGCTACGTGCAACATATTTAGTATATTAAAGCACTGCACTTCCTGCACCTATTACCTCTAAATACGCGAGTGTAACAAGTTGGACAATCCATAAGATCTCCACGTTTACCGACCTTAAAGAATCTTTCGGCAGTTTCCCGGGCTTTTATTCCTTGTTCCTTGATTTCTTTTCCAATCTCACCAATTGGAGAACTTCCTTTGGATTTAATTTTTTGTACAAAGCTAACCGCAGTTTCCCTAATTGACCAGGATGGCACAAATGGAGTAAGTAAACCTAAACCACCGCTATGCCAAAGATACCAAAATGGACCCATCCATGCATAAATTGGATTGTTAAGCGGACCAAAGTTACGAAGTTCTTCTTCGCTCCTTAATGCTTTGTATTCGGCCCGAACTTCTCTTCTAATTGTTGACCTAAATGCATTATCAATTATTGCCTTGTCTTCCTTGAAGTAAGAAGATTGTTTAGCCGCCCTAAATGCTAAGTACTCGGCCATTGCGGGATCAATTTGTAGCGTAAAGCGATAATCGTACATGCTAGCTCCTGGATTTGCTTCACCAGTTCGAGCTGATGAATAAACACCTTCACGAATAAACCAAATATCTTGTGGCGCTACACGAAGACCTTTACCAAAGTCACGACCTGCGAGCATACCTTTGATTTGACTAGTTTGTTGATAACCTAATGGCTTAATCTTTTCATGGATATCTATTTCATGACCCGCCATTTTTGTCCCTAGTAAGTCATCAAGTTTTCTTAATAGCCAAAACTCAGGAATACTAACCCGGTCATAAACATTAAACGGATTAAGTGAACTTAGTGCTTCAAGAGTTCTTGAACTACCCGCATTCCATGGCTTTAATGGATTAAAAGTTTGATCATACCTGCCGGCAGTTCCTTGCATCGCTCGTTGTATATTATTAAACATAAGAGCAGGGATATTGAAAACAGCTAGAGCAGCTTTCATGATTCTTCCCTGGTGGAAGTTAAACGCCCTTCTTTGCCATGGAGTTAAATCATTACCATAAACCATTTCTAATGGGTATGGATTTGCTGGACCAAAATGGAAAAATCCGCCATAAGATTGATGCTGACCATAAGATGTCGAGTGTCTTCCAGGCGCTCTGTCTATTGCGACATCCCAGACCTGATGGTATGCACCATGAGCTAGTGCTTGTTCTTTATAAGCTGCTGCAATATCTTTACCTCTTTGCGGATTCCCAACGTCCTTAAGAATATCGTTCCATTTTGTAGTAAGAATGTCTTGAGATAACCTCCATGAGTGTAATCGATAGTATTCGGAATATGGATTGACTTCGTATAGTGCATTATATAATGGACCCCCAGTTGCAAATGCTAATCTTGAGATCCCATGACCTAAATCAAGGAACCAGTTTCTTAGTGGCTGAAGCTTTAATGGAAAATCGAATTCTTTATCAGTAAAGTAACGGACTAACTGTGGTTGTAATGGTGCCGCGTCTTTCTTTGCGACTACACGTATATTATTAATTGCTTCTGTCCAGTCACCGCTGTTATTTGCATACCTATAAGTAATTGCAGCAACAACGCGTTCATCTTCAGTTTCCCGTGCCTCTTTAAGTAAAGTTTTCCAGTTGTAACTTCTGCCCCCCGGAGTTCCAACTTCTCTGGCAGGATTGGCTTCATCATGTAATATACTGTACGCGGCCTTTAGTTCTGGATCTTTAAGATCAACTTGCACAGTACCTGGGTCAAATCGTCTCCAGTTTCCATTCTTATCTTTAAACGCAACGCTACCCCCAACAATCCGGTCAAAGTCACTAATCGTCATTCCAGGAATGTATGGAACATATCCCCCTTCATAAAGCATTACCCATGGAGTTTTACCTCGGGTTAATTCATCGTAGGTTAGTTTTCGATTCATCTGCTTCATAAACAGATCATGGTTTTGTGTAAGTAATTCTTTTAGCCTTTGTGCATGGTTTACGTTTGAAACATCTAATTTTTCTATTTCATCAGCTAGTACAGTATTTCTTCCGCCATCTTCCCTAAGTGCATATGCGAGCATTGCAGAAGCAAATTTAGCATAAACTGGAACTTGTAAGTGTGCTTGGTATGCTTCTGAAGAAAATACTGATTTGAAAAGGTTTTGCAAATCTGTTGAAACCATTTTTTCCATCCAGAGTTTTTTAGCTTCGGCTACTCGGTGCTTTGCATCGTATTCAAAAAACGCAGCGGATCTACGATCAGTTATACCTAATTTAGCAGCACCTTCGAGCATTTTTTTATCTAATGCGATTTCGATTTCTGGATCATAAACAGGTTGTTTATTTCTGGTGAATCTGTTTTGTAACCAGTTAGCAAGTGCAAAACCTTCACGATCCTGCATATCAAAGACCCAGTGGCGCTTCATATCTACTTTCCACCACTCGCGTCTTGGAGCGATTTCCCGATCTTCACCCGTAAAGATAATCTTTCCTTCAGGAGTTTCTTTTAAACCTGATGAGCCGCCCCAACTTGCGCGTCTTGCATCTAAACCCTTGTAAAAGGATTTGCCACCATAAAGCATTTCGCTTAGTTCCTGGAAGTTAGCAACTTCAACATCTTTACCATATATTGCTTTAAATTCTCTTTTTCCTTCTTCAGTCATTAATTCTTTTAAGGTCTTAGTAACTCTCTGGTTTATGGCTCCAAATTGCTGTCCTTCGAGCATGAATTCCGGAACATTCATACTATTACGCCCAGCTAATGGATTAAGCGTAACTAACCGATTCACAACTTCAAGCCATGTAGCAAGAATTGAATCTTTTAATTTACCAGTTGAAAATCCATTTTCAACATCATACATGAACCGCCTTAAACTAAAAGTTTCCCAAAGATGATCATCACGAACTGCTTTTCCAATAGTATACCTAAACTCGTTTGATTTTGAATTATATCCCTCATTTTTATTTTCATTATTATGTTCATTATGATGACTTTGTAAATGAGTATAAAGTGAAATAAGTTTTACATGTTCAAAACCCGGACGCTTAAAGGACTCATCAATTTGTTTAAGTTTTATTATTTCTCCGGAAACTTTTGAATCTAATTGAACATGCTGCGCCTCTGCAATATGAAGTATTTTAGTTGCCTTTTCTTCTTGGGTTATATCGGTTCTTTTTAGAACGCTTACGATTTGTGATTCAACTAATTGAAGTTCGCCTAAGACCCGCGCCGTTATTCCGGCACGCTGTAAAATATCAACATCTTTATACCCCATTTCGACAATTTCTTTCATTGAAACATCAAAACGTATGCCGTATTTTTTTATTATTTCACGAATTACGTATTTTGAAATATCACGGTAAGCTTCTTCATAAATCATCTTATACATATAAGCCATTTTTTCTGCAATTGGTGAAGTTGCTCCAACTTCAAGACGATTTCCTGCAGCAGCGAGTAATTGACCCCGCCAACCTTCCCGCGTGGCATTCTTATTCTTAGCTGCTTTAGTCATCCCTGTTACAAGACCAATCGTACTTAGGACAAATCGTTGCCCTAATTTAGCACTTCTGACCCCTGAACCCCATGTAGATGTAAATGCACCACCAATATTAGGATACATTACACCCCCAACCGTACTACCGAGGAATTTTTCAACATAGGAAGCATATTTAGCTTTTTTAGTTAAATCAGTTGCGCCAGTAGTTACCCCTAACCTTTGGTATTGTACAGTCCCTAAATAATATTCACGAATTGTACGGGCAAGATATTTTTGTCTCCCAGTGGCGTTTTCATCAACCTGCCGAAGAATCTTACTAAACGTTTCGTGTTCTGCATCACTCCACGCTCCGATACCCTTTGAAATTAAGGGTTTTAAAATTTCTAATTTTGCTTTTCTTTGCGCTGGTTCGGCAACTTCCATAGTTAGTCCAGCAAAGGTCTTTGCAAACTTTTGACCGCGTGCATCTCCTTTTATTCCTTTTACAATTTCATTCACGCTAGCTAACAGGAAACCAAGACGGGGAGCTAAAACGGCATGCTCCTGATCAAAAATCTTTGCATTAATATCTAATTTTTTAGTTAAAGTTTTTTTAAGTTCGCTCCAACCATAAGGAGTTATAATTTGACCGCTAGCAGCTAAACTTTTTGGCGATGGTAGTTTTGGAGTAGTAAGATCTAGTATCGAAATAGGCGACCTTCCTGTAAAGTAAAGCGTAGCAAAAAGAAAACCAACAACGATAAAACCAAGAAGAAAGGCATCGTACTTTGGATCAAAAACATTGCTTGGTGGCAATAGTGCAGTATTAAGTTCGTCCTGAAAAACAGATAAACTATTTGCTTTTGGATCGCATAACCTTGTACTTCCTGTCGCCGTACCTGATGTACTGAAGTATTCTGCAATTAGATCAACGCAAGTCCCATGGTAAATATTAACTCCGTTTGAGTCTGTTTTTGGAACTTCACAAAAACCATAATATAACGGAACTACTTTCCCGTTTGAATCTGTGAACGTCACGGGATTTCCATTTGAATCAACTTGAGGTGTATTAATAGTTAATTGAGAAAGACCTGTGTTTTGACATTGAAGTGTAATTTGCGAGCTACCTTTTTTATAGAACATTGAAACTTTTACATTGGATAATGAAGTAATAGCAGTTGGAGCATTTGATAGAGTTGATTGTAATTGATTTAAATTTGCAGGATCTACTACTCCCTGACTTGTAACAAAATTCTGGAATGCAGTCTGAAGTGATGAAACTGTTTGTGTAGTTGATGCAGAGCATTTGTCAAACTGGGACTGCATGATATAAACTGAAACCCCATCTAAGGAATTGACAGTACCAGTAGTTAAAATTAGAGAATTCTGATAAGTAGTAGCCTGATTTGGGGCTTGAGCAGGACAACTTAATGCAAGTACAGGCCCAGATAATATTGCTAGAGCTAGCATAAATACTATCGAAAAGATAGTAAATCTTGCCAGATTTAACCTTGTGTCTACTTGCATGGTTTAATGGCGACTTTTAGTATATTTAAATACCCATGGTTTAACTGTAAGAACAAATGCACAAAGCGACAAAAAATGTAGTTTTTTAATGATTTCGTAGCAAATAAGATTTATGGAGAGCGAACCAGGCAAACGGGAATTGCTAAAAAGCAGAAAAGAGATAGAAAATAGAATACTTGAACAAATAGATAAAAATTTGGAGAGTACGAAGAACAGATGGATCATACTACATTCCTTACCTGGAGAAGGAAAAAGCGTATTAATTTCTGAAATAGAGCGTGAATGCAAAAAAAGAAAAATTAATATAATCAAGATTAATGTAAAATGGCTAAATAATTCGAAGCAAATAATTGACAGACTAGAGCGAGAAATTTTAGTTAAAAATAGCTCGGAACAAAATAATTTAGTTATTTTAGAGGATATAAAACAGTTGGATAAAAAACTTCAGCAGTGGTTTAAGCACAAATTAAAGGAATTTAATAGAGGAAACGGCAGATTAATTTTTTTACTAACTTCAAATAACCAAAATCTAAATTTTAAAGATATGTTTGAAATCCATGAATTACCAGGGCTTAGCGACAATGAATGCAGAACTTTAGTAAATGATATACTAGAAAAGAATGAAATTAAAGCTGGTGAAGAATTTCTAAAGCAGATGATAAGGGACAGTGAGGGTAACCCTAAAATAATTAAAATAATTGTTTCATTTTTGTATAATAAGAGAGACATGCACGAAAGAATAATAACAAAGGCTCATTATGAGGAAAACTTTAATGAACTGATTGCACTTTTGGCCCAGATGATATTTGATGAATTTTATTATAACTGTTCAGAACATGAAAAACAAATTTTGCAGTGCATAGCTAAAAATAATGCAGAGGCAACAGTAAGTCAGATTGCAGATAATTTAAATAAAAAACTTAGTACAATAACAACATTAGTCTTAAGATTAAATAAAAAAGGAGATATTGTAAAAACACAACGGGGAAAATATAGATTATTTACAAAACTTTATGCAGATTACTTAAAGATTTATGTTTAGTTTGATGCTAGCACCCAATCCTGCTCAAATACGTTCTTAAAATCTTCAATGACATTTTGGTTCTGGATTATTACCCCTGCCTCGCGGTTAGTATTAAGCGCATTATTGCTAAAGTTAATTGACCCAACTAATAGAGTTTTTCCATCGATAAGCATAAACTTTGAATGAGTAAGTTCATAGATTTTTGATGCCCACTTTGCAGCTATACCATAGCTAGATAGCTCATCAAAAGTTTTCTGATTATTTTTGGATTCTATACGTTTTTCTAATATGACCCTTATTTTTACGCCCCGGCTTTCGGCTCGTTTTAAGGCCAATATTATTTTTTGTGAGCTAAATGTATACATTTCGATATCTATGGTTTTTTGAGAACTATCGATTAGTGAAATAATCTGATCTTCTGAATTTGGCGAGAATATGGATAGAATTGAAACTGGAGTTATAAAGTAAAAATTAAAAAACCCAAAAATAAATATCCCTAAAACTAAGCCAATGGCAAGTATAACCAGGGATTTTTTGTTAATATTCATTTTAAGATCCAACATTTCAACGTATCGTAAATTTCAACGGATTATAAAATTATAAAAATAAATAAATAAAAAGAGCTACTTTTGCATAGCTGATTTTTCCTGCTTCTTTGGCTTAAAAAATAACCACCTTGCAAGTACATAAATTATAGCAAGAATGATTATTGCAGGTACCATAAATCCTAAGAGCCCCGCGATCATTAAAAGTGCGGTAGTTAATC
>JBBSVN010000016.1:0-59955 GCA_038046765.1 Microcaldota archaeon
GCTCATAGCCAGCCTAAGAAAAGCATTAGGATTTAAGTACTTTCGGAAGTACTGTGCAAGTATTCTTCTTTTTATCGAAAAGGGTATAGAAACTGAATCTTCATAGGGCTTATCTGGTACTTTAATATCTGAAATGAGTTTTTCTCCTTCAATGTATCCCGAGAAATTTGAATATCTTAGTTGCTCCAGTAACAAATCAAAAATTCTTTGGAATTCTGATCTAAAAACAAATTTTAAAGTTAAATGTCTTAGAGGCTCAAAATGGGCGTATGTAGGTGGGTGGCCTACAAATTCTGCATCTACAAATCCCAGATCTTTTAACCATTTGTCTACCCTTTCAGGTATAATCGTGCCATCGATGTGGAGGTGATACGGGAGATCTATTTTTTGCATAAGCGATCACCTAAACTGTTTCTTTCCATGTTATCTCGTGTGGGTCTTAGTATTTATCCTTTATCTTCCCCCAAGGGGGTCGTAGTAGCATAAAGTTAATAAAGAGAATTGACCTATTTTGTCTATGGATAGCTTAAAAGTTCTTGAAAACATTGGTCTAACTTCTGGAGAAGTACGCGTTTACTTAGCCTTACTTAAACTTGGTTCAGTTACTACTGGTTCGATCTCTTCGGCAGCCAAGGTTTCAAGTTCTAAGGTATATAAAATCTTAGATCGGCTGGAGAAAAAAGGACTTGTAGGGCATGTTCTAAAAGGAGAAATAAAATATTTTAGTGCAAATAAACCAAGAAGAATATTGGATTATATAGAAGAGAAGCAGACCGAACTGGCATCGCAAAAGACAAAAATAGAAGCACTTCTACCAGAACTTGAAAAACAGCAGGAATTATCCGAATCAAAGAGTGAAGCAATTATTTATGAGGGATTTAAAGGTTGTACAAATTTCTTTAGAAACATCATTGAAGAACTAAAAGCTGGAGAAACTTATTATGTAATTGGAGCTGGTTACGGAGAAGATGTTAAGGGGCTACGGGATTTTTTCTATAAACATCATCAAAGAAGAACGGATAAAAAAATAAACGTAAAAATGCTGGTAAATTTTGATATTAAAAAAACATTAGTAAAAACAACAGCAAACAATTCAGAAATAAAATTTTTACCTCAATACTTAATTACAAACATGGAAATAGTTTTTTACAAGAACAAGGCGTTTATTGTACTTTGGACAAAAGAACCAAAAGGCTTTCTTATTGAAAACGAAGAAGCAGTAAAAAGTTTTAAGGCATATTTTGATACTCTTTGGAAGATTGCTAAAAAATAATTAAAATTCACAACCCTCCTTCTTTCTCATGTTTATGCAGAAGTTTTGCCCATCTTTCTTAAAGAAAAGGAGACTTGACTTTGAACAAAGAATTTCTCCATCAATACTGTTTGCTACTGCGAAATCCTTCGGAGTGTTGTAATCAATCTTTTGGATGTTTTTTGAGTGAACAATGCTAGAGAAATCCTCGGTTTCACAGACTTTTGCAACTGCGTCTTCTAGTTTCTCGCTACTAAAGTTTCCTGCTAGTGCAATCTTTAATTTAGTATCAACCCTAACCGCGTTCTTAAAATTAAAACTATTCTGCAAATTATTTTCTGTGTCATAAGCAGTTTCTGCATTATCAAATCGCATTAATTCAATAAAATAATCGGCTCCCTGTTCCATCGTTCTTGTTTGGACACGCTCTGTTCTAGTTACTCCGCATTTAATTATTGAATCACCAAAAGAAGCTAAATAAATGCTAAAATTTTCTTTAGAAACCTCTTCTTTAATGTGTTCATAACCTGTAAAATCTAACCGGGTATAAACTTTTGAAATATCCTTAAACGCGCAGGGATAACACTGTTTTTTTGATTCGCTATGATATGGACACTTAAAATATTTTTCTTCGGTTTTATATCCGATGCACTTACGTTCAGGACTAAAATTAAAGTTTATTTCTCCAATCAAATCTTCTTCTATAAATTCATGATCTAGCCAATATTGTATCTTAGGTTTTGGACTTGAATAGAAATAGATTAAATGATTCATATTTAGTTTAGAAGAAAAAAGTTTAAATTAAGATACAAAATTAAGGATTATTTCCAGCTGCGTTACCGGAACCACTTCCGCCAGAACCACCCGTTCCCGTTGGCCTTGGTGCGGGCGGTAATTTGCTAGCTTTTTGAATAAGTGTTGAATCCAAACACGCGGAGTTTGAACATTTATCAATTAAACTTCTGTATCTTTTTAGTACATCAAAGCCGTAGTCCTCTTTTTCTGGGGTGTTAGGTGCAATACAATCACTATAATATTTAATAAAATCTTGAATTCCACCTACACCACAAATACCAATATTCCATTTATCGCTTTTTAGTACCCAGTTACCGTTACCATCTTGTTGACAGTAGTTTGTGTTTTGGGTACTTGCGCAATTATCTTTTTGATCTTTAAATTCTTGAACGTAACTAAGAACATCACTAATATCTCCATAATACCTGTGTAATCCAAAGTAAACTGCATAAATTCTTTGCTCTTCTGGGTTGCTTGCAAGACTAGGATTTCGGTCTAAATCTAATGTCTTTCCTAGTTTTATATTCGCTTCCAATAACTTAGAACCAAAGCAAATATTTTGTGAAGAATTAAATGGATTAAACGTTTGTCCAACTGGTGTGCATTCATTTGCCCAACTCGCTAGTTCATTCGCAAGCGGTGTTTGGTATCCGTATGGATTGTATATAAGTTGCATTAAACCATATGCGCACATTTTATCAGTTTGTGAATTCCCTTGTCGCCCTTTGATTTGTAATACTTCCTCTATGCTCATACTCCCATCAGCTGCTGCGATACAATAATTTGTTTGGTACTCTTTGATTTGTGTAACATCTGTTGCTAAACCTGTGTTTATTGGGTTTATTGAGTTAGTGTTGCATGTTTTTTTTATGCGTTCAATTCTGCTTGTAGCGCAAGGGTCAAAAGCACTTTCATGTGATATTATTGCTCGAACCAGCATCGGATCATTACTACTTCCTTCAACTTCTGGATAAGCTGTACATGCGCTTGCAATGTTTGGTGCATTAAATTCAGATGGGTTTTTGATGCCACTTTGCAATGCCCATATATAATTAGTAGCAGTTTGCCCAGGTAATCCATTTCTGGAGTCTACAGTACAAGATGCACACGCTAGTGCAAAATCTTTTGGCTTAAACGAGTCTTTAAGTTCTGGTGAGCCAGCGTAATTCTCGTTATACTTCTTTGTAAACCAGCTTCCAATTTCAGTTTCCCAACAGACTGCCCTGTCTTCAGATTGTATTATATTCATTCTTGTCATTGCGGGGTTACTTTCTAAATCATTAACATAACTTGTGCACCAGTCAAAAAATGCGTGCGTTCTAAGATTGTTTAATCCGATTTGGCAGTTTTTACAATTAAGCGGATTATAAGAAGTATTTGAAAATGAATATGGTGCTGCTCCAATTACCCCGCTACTTGCTAAATCTTCAAGACTAGAAAAGAACGCAACGTATGGGTTTGTTATTTCCTGTAATGATTTCGTTGTCGAATCATCTATAATTTGTTGATTCCAGAAACATCCTCCAGCAGTCGGGTTACTGCTTGTAGCGTCTTCAGGCTCAAATAGCATGTAAGGAATTATACTTTGTTTTTTGTATTTAAACCAAATTTGTTGTGCAAAACTAGATGCGTCACCAAATATTGCTGATGGTTTGCACCTTCCCATATATGTCTTACTGTTTATTCCAAAAGCTACTAAATCGGTCGCGTCTTTGGTTGCCTGATCTGAGAATATTTCATCGACGATTGTTAAATCTGTTTCGCCATTTGGACCTGGTTTTGTGCTATCATATTTCATTTGGGTTCCAAGAGCGATTAAACAATTTGGACAAATCGCTTTCATTTGTTTAATCTGACTTTGTATGTCGCTTACTGCGTTTGGTGCAACTGTTTTATCTAATTCGATTTCAGTAACAATTATCGCTGGTCCAGAATCTTTTAGTGAATCCGCGATTGCAATTGCCCGAGTATTGTCAATCTTTTTACTCGCACTATATAAAATATATACTGGGGTAATTTTTCTATCTAGACAAGAAGATGCCACGCTTGCATCTGGCATCGGATAAGAATCCGCGTAATTATCTGCTGGGTCACCAGTTAGCCATTTTACAGCCATAGTCATTCTATTTTCACAATATGGATTTGCTAAATTAAGTTCACCTAAGCTAGGTCCGATTCCTATCATAAACTGTCTTGGGGTTTCTTTGTTCGCTATAAGTTGACTGAAAAAAGCATCGTAAGTTGTCTTCTGCGGATCGTATTGCCTTTCAACACAATTGCTTGTTTTTAAACCAGAATCAAATGGGCATCTTAACCAATTCTTTGGATCTGGATCTCCACCTGTTGGCCAAAAGTTACAAAGTGGGTTTACCTTGTCTTTGCATACTATTACTGTACAAGCCGGAACGTTTGATGGAACGTAATCCTTGAATGTATCAATTGCCTGGCCTTTAGTATATGCTCCGTTTGGACCAAGGTAGCTATTTGTATACGCTCTATTAAATGAATTTAATTGGCCGCTGCAACCAAAGAGTAAAATTACTGCTAAAAAGGAAAATAGGATAAGTGATCTGTTTAACGAAATTTTCATCCTTGTATCACCATAAATAATATATATATACTATTCATATTCTTAGATATTTATTAATACTCTCCTAGAAATATAATTAAGTCTTAGTTAATAAGAGAAACCACGAATTACTGTTGCATATTGAAATAAGAAATTAATTTGTCAATATGCAACCGCAAGCCCGTATATTCGAATTATATTTGGATAGGGCGGATAACTTGCATATGTTTCAAAGAGGTCAAGTCATGAAAATTGCGATTTTTAGTGATACGCATCTTGGTTATGCCCGATTCGAAAAAGATAGCCTAGATCAAGCTGAGCGAGTAGTTGAAAGCGCAAATAAAACTGCTGATCTGATTATTCATGCTGGAGACGTTTTTGACATCAAGAATCCAAAACTTGAAACTATTGATCGTGCAATTCACATTTTTAAGAAAGCTGATAAAAAAATAATCACAATCCATGGGAATCATGAACGACGCGCAAAAGACATGGTGAATCCTGCCCAAATACTACATTCTGCATCTGTTTTGCATTATATCCATAACAGCTGCGAAATTATCGAACTAAACGGAGAGAAACTGCAATTATTTGGACTTGGGAATGTGCCTGATGAATACGCGGATTTAGCTCTAAGAAAGGCATTAGAGAACTTTATTCCGATGCCAGACGCATTTAAAATTTTGATAATTCACCAGTCAATAAAAGAACTCTTAGTAAATAGCGAGCACGAACTATCTTTGGATTACCTTGAATCTTTGCCGTTTGACCTAATCGTAAATGGTCACATTCATCAAAAAATAATAAAACTAAATGGCCGGTTCATAATACCTGGAAGCACGGTAATAACTCAGCTAAAAAAGGAAGAAACTGCGCCACGAGGTTATATTCTATACGATACAAAAACAAAAACGCATGATTTTGTTGAAGTAGAATGTAGGAAATTTGTAATGGAAGAACTGGTATTTGACCAAGCTAGCGCAATAGATATATTAAATGCAGTAGAAAAAAGAATCTCTGAAATTCGATCTACTGATGAAAATTGCATTATCAGGTTTAAAGTTCAGGGAACAACTAAGGAAACTAATCAATCAGTCTCCCTAAATGAAATCTCAAACGAATCTACATATATTGATAATGAACTTAATTCTTCTGGTCTAGCAGAAAAAATGAAACAAATAAGGCAGATAAAAGATGACAAATTATCTGTTCGAGAGTTAGCTGTAAGTCAAATTGAAGAAAAAACAAAAGATAAGGTTAGTTTGTTTAATTCCCGTGATATTTTCGACAAATTACTTTGCGAACAGGAAGATGTTTTAACTTATTTAAAAGAAATGCGGGATAAATCGGAAGCAATTCCTAAATCTGCCAATTAATAAACTATTAAAAAACCATTTACGTATATTTATTTTTCTAGTTAAATTTATTTATAACTAGTTTATACTAATGCAGGGATGACAGAGCCCGGTCAAATGTGTAGCCCTTAGGAGGCTATGGCTTAGTGCCTGCGCAAGTTCAATCCCATTACTTTTGACTTTTGTCCATCTTGTGGCAAAAGTAAAGGGTTTGGTCAAAAGCCTTTAGGCCAATCTTCAAAACGCTAAACGCGTAACTGAAGACTGAACAAATCCTGCTCCCTGCATATTTATTTTAATCTAATTATTTCTCCCTCCAAAACTCTTCCACATACTTTTCAGGCTGGTAAGTTACAATAAAAGTTCCATTATCTCCAAGAATTTGATTATAATTTTTCCATTTAAATCGCTCGTCCATATAAACTATCGCAGCCCGATCAGTCTCCTTTCTTATCGCGCGTCCTGCTGCCTGAATTGCTTTTGTTACAGCTGGATAAGTATATCCATATTCCCATCCTTTGCCAAATTTTTCATCGTAAAAATCTATTCGTGCCTGTGTCTCAAGGTCAGGCTCTTCTAGTGCAATTCCAAGAACAATTACTGTTTTTATATCGTTGTTTGCGTAATCTACTCCTTCAGATAAACTTCCGCCTTGGACTGCGCAAAGTACGCCGCGATAATTTGAAAAATCGCGTAACATTTCTCCAATTTCCTTGGGGGTGGAGCTTTCTTTTTGTATTATCAAATTCTCGTTTTTCATAAGTAACGTAACTGTTTTCATTACCGAGTAAGATGGGAAAAATATTGCAACCCCAGGTGGGCTGGCAGCAATTATTTTATCTATTTTTTCAGACATTTTCTTATAATTTTCAATTGTCCTTTTTGCATACTGGGTAGTAACACCATCATAAATAATATTTAATTTATTTTTCTTCTCAAAAGGAGATAAATAATTTTTCATAATAACTTTGTCATTATTTAGTCCAAGTATGTCCCTATGCATCTCTAATGGTAAAAAAGTTCCGCTCATCAGTATTGCAGAATGCGCTTCATTTAACATTTGAGTTGCCTGACTAGGGTCTAGAAATTTCTTTGATAAAGAAAAATATCCTCCCCGCTCTCTAAGTACTCTTATTGAAGAAGGCTCATCAAGCTGCCAGTTTTTTATAAATTTCGCAATTCGTAAACATGCGCTTTTTTTATTCGTTTTCTCTATTATTTCAACTCCCGCGCTTTCAATATAATCAGCTAAGTCATTTGGCTGCATTTTAAATTCATCAAAAAAAGATCCAAATTCTGCTTTTGACACTAGTTTCTCTCTTTTTTCTTTTAAAATCCCATTCGACCATTTTGCAAATGCTCTTTCGATTCTTATGTTGTCTGCCCCAAGAAGTTTAAGTTCCTTCTCCGCCCGTTTTAATAAAAATGAATTAGCTGTACTAGAAAGTTGATCGCGTATTCTTTTAGCTAAATTGTGTGCTTCATCTACGATTATAATTGAGCGGTCAAGCTTTTTGTTTATTTTTCTTAAAAATAATTCCCGTATTCCTGGAACCATAACATGAAAATAATCTGCAATAATAACTCTTGAATTTTGTGCAAGCTTTAACATATATTCATAAGGACAAAGCATCTCCGTTTCTCCGTATTCTATTACCTGTTCGTGATTTTTTATTCCTTCATAATTATCCAAAAATTTTCTGAATTTATTTTCTGCCTTTACTTCTTGTATTTTGCTGTATCCTCTTGCATTTCCATAAAAAGAACAGGTCTCATCCCTTCTTTTTCTTTGGCATGCCTGATAAAAACCCTCATGATCTAAATCCTTTAAACTCTGTTCAATACAGGAGTATCTTCGGCCAAGCATGTCGACTCCGCATATTTTAGTCTCATATTTTTTTGCAATCCCCTTTACTACTTCAACCGCTATCTTGTGTTGTGATATCTTCGGGGTTAAGAAAAAAACTGCAAGGTCATTTTTAACTGCGTAAGTTAAGGCTGCGCCAAGCACTGCATCGCTTTTACCTATACCAGTTGGAGCTTGTGCTAAAAGTATTTTTCCATTTTCTATTGCGTTATAAGTATCTTTTACTAAGTCAAGCTGGTGGTTACGTATTCTATCGTGCCTAAAATACATTTCTTCTAGTTCCATATATAATATAAATAACATCAATCGAATATTAACCATGCGCTTTCTTCATGGATACCCGGCAATTCTTCATCAAGGCGCTCTAATAATTGGAGATACTCATTTTGGAATTGAACGCAAGTTACAAAAAAAAGGTATATACTATAATAATCTGAGCGAGACTATTTTCGAAAAAATAAAACTGCTTTTAAAAAAAACAAACGCAAAAAAATTAATAATTTTAGGTGATGTAAAAGACGAAATTTCATTTGTTGATTCAGTTACAAAAAACATTCTACTTGAGTTAGAAAAAATTTGCGAGCTAACGATTGTTCGCGGTAATCACGACGGCGGAATTGAAATGATCTGCAAAAATGTCATGCCGAGCGAAGGTTATATCTATAAAGGTCTTGGCCTTCTACACGGTAATGCTTGGCCAGATAAAAATCTGATGGAATGCAATTATATTGTAGTCGCCCATGAACATCCTATAATTAAATTAGTTGATCGATTAGAGAAAATACACTTTAAAGAAACTTGGATTGTTTGCAAAATAAACCAAGATACTGCAAAAAACCAATATAAAAAGTACAATAAAAAAATAAAATTAATTGTAATGCCCGCGTTTAATTCTCTCGTAGGATCTGCTAAAAATATTCGTGCAAAAGAGCACTTGGGACCGTTACTTAAGAATAATATTTTTGATGTTGACAACGCAGAAATCTATAATCTTGATGGAAATCTGCTTGGGGTAGTACATGATTTTATTTCTCCAGACACCACCCAATTCCATCATTTACGTCGTAAAAATGAAAAGCTATTTAAATAAAATCGCGTATATCTCTATACGTTTGAATTTAGACTGTCCTTCATTGGATTTTCTAATTTGTCAAAATCGATGTTTGTTTTGACATTTTCAAAATGTTTTTTGAACGTAGGTGCTTGTAATGGGAACTAGTAGAGGAAGAGAAAGACTGGAAAATTGTGCATCTTGCGGAAGACGAATCCCGCGCGATAAAGCAATATCTTTTAGTAAGAGGAATTTCTTTAGCACTGATTTAAAAAATGCGGATAATATATCGTTGTCCAGCGTAACTGATGTTTATTATTGTATAAGCTGTGCAAAACACAGGGGCATCTTCGAAAAGAAGAAACGTATGGCCCAAAAAAGGCGTGAATCCGGGGCGGTTTAACATGGAAGAAGTAAGTTGTGAGGGAAAAACATACGCAGTTTTTCGTCATGATTTAGGTAACCTTCCAATGATTGTTGTTAAAGCCAAACACGGTTATGTCGCTTGCAGTTATGTTGACAAGGCCACTGCTGAAAAAGTAGGGGACATTGCAGCATTTGTTTCTGGTGTAAAATCCATTGACGACCTAATGAAAGCAAAAATACGCGAAACAACAACCTGGGCAGAAGACCTGGGCATAAGGGAAGGCATGAGTGTAAAAAAAGCGCTTGAACTTATGGACACGACTATTAAACAATAATTTTTATTTTTTCTTTTTATTTTATTATTTATTTGTTTTACTAATATCCTTCTTCTAGGTTTTATTATTTTCCAATCAGATTAAAAATCTTAAATGCTAATTATGTTTAACTTAGTTTTTAGGTAGATCTTATGGAAGTAGTTACAAATACAAATCTGGACATTGCACTATTTAAACGTGGAAAAGTAAGAGATACATACATTTTCAATGATGATCTTCTGATGGTTGCAACTGACAGGCTAAGTGCTTTTGATGTTGTGTTTGATCAGGGTATACCTGGTAAAGGGCAGGTTCTAAATAATCTTTCAATTTTTTGGTTCAATAAAACTAAACACATAATAAAAAATCATTTTCTAACTGATAAAATTCCTCTTAATTTACCAAAATATTTACAAAAAAGAAGTATGATTGTCGCAAGGACTAAACCAATTGCACTAGAATGCGTAGTACGCGGTTACATAACTGGAAGCGCATTTAAAGAATACGAAAAAACAGGAAAGGTTTGCGGTATTGAACTTCCAAAGGGATTGAAGAATGGTGACGCATTGCCATTTCCAATATTTACTCCATCAACAAAAGCCGAAGTTGGGCATGATGAAAATATAACTGAAGAAAAAGCTAGAAAATTAGTTGGAAATCAAAATTACGAAGTTGTCAAACAAAAAAGTTTAGCTCTTTATAATTTTGCAAAAGAATATGCCAAAAGTTGCGGATTAGTCTTAGCAGATACCAAGTTTGAATTTGGTGTTCACCAGCACTTTGAATCTTTTAGGTATAACGAGGAAGTTATTCTTATTGATGAAGCATTAACTCCAGATTCTTCTAGGTATTGGCTAAAAGAGAAATACGATCAGGGTATTTTGGAAAGTTTAGATAAGCAGTTTGTTCGGGATTATTTAGAAAAGACGGAATGGAATAAATCTCCGCCAGCTCCAGCATTGCCACAAGATGTAATTGAAAATACTTCAAAAAGATATTTACAAGCTTATAAGATGTTGACTGGAAGCGAATTAGTTTAATTTAGGGTGTTTGTATCATGGCTAAAAAAGTACTCATCGATCCAAAGGCGGCAAGAAATTTCTATGCTGGACGCGCTAACGAAGCTAAAGTTCAAAAAGATGAACTCCAATTTACTCATTTTCCTAGTCGTTCAAGTAAAAAATCTGCTCCTTTAACTGAAAAACCACCTGAGTTATCTGTTGAATCTAAATTTCTGAGTGCATGCGAGAATGGAGATTTAGAAGCGGTTAAGGAAATTATTGACGATGAAATAAAAGACAAAAATGGTGAAACATCCCCTGTATTAAGAAAAATCCTTAATGAATGGAAAACTGCTTTTGGTAAAACTGGTTTTATGTTTGCTGCATTTAACGGACATAAAAAATTAGTCCAATTTCTTCTTACGTTTAAGGAGTTAGATCTAGAACAACGAGATGTAGAAGGACAAGATGCCCTTGCTATCGCTAATTCCGGATCTGATCTTGATTTTAACTCTAAAATGCATGTTGCAACTGTTATTGCCGAAGAGCTTTTAAAGCGAGGAATAAGTAGTCAATCTAAATAACTCTTAAGCATCTTCATCGCAAATTTAGCTTGCCCTAAATTTAATCCTAAAAGAAGAGAAATATGCATTAACTCTTTAGAACTTCTTAATTCAAATTCGTCTTTTGCAAAATCCGCGAACGTATAATAAGCGCCGTGTTTGTTGCACAGTTTCAGGAAATTTCTTAATTTCGACATTGCTACTGCCCGACCTACTCCTTTAGAGTTAATTATCCTAGACAGATCAATCAGAAAACAAGCCTTTTTCTTTTCTGCAATTAGTTTTATTGCCCCATCGTCAAAATCATGGTCTTCAATTATAATGAGCATTTCTTTATTCTTGTAATTAACTGCTTGAGCCAAGTTCTTTACTTTTATAATTTTCTGTTTGACGTGAGGGCTAGAATAATCATAAAGTTTTTCATAGCCTAATTTCTTCAAATCAATTTTTTCTGGATTAAATAAAACGATGTCGAACATAATCAATTCTCTCTTTAAACTATAGCTAGTTTTTGTTTATTTTTATCTTCTACTTGCGTATAATTTTGTTGCAAGTTTTTGTATGCTTTTTTTGGTAAGAATTCTCCTTCTTTTAAATTTTCAGGTAGGTTTTGGAATTTAAGTATTACTGGCATAATACTCCTTAAGAACGCTTCTTTGTCTCTTTTGTGGCTCATTTTCTGCATCAGTTCAAATTGTTTTGGTGTTAACTCTTTTATAAAAACTTTAGTTGGTTCTTCCCCAAAATAACGATCAAGTATTCCTGGTTTTTCAATTCGATCTATATAATACCAACTCTCCTGCAATTCTCTTCTTACAGTTGCCTTTAGTTTGCCATTTGTCATAAATATCAAGCTTGCTCGTGATTTAAATTTGTTTCTAAATTAACTTCTTTATTGTTTCAACAAACTCATCAATATCCGCCTTAGTCGTCTGGAATGTACACATCCATCTTACTTCATTGATTTGTTGATTCCAAACATAAAATAAATATTCCTTTTGTAGTTTCAATATTAATTCTCTAGGAACTATTGCGAATACTGCGTTTGCTTCTACTTTTTGAGTTATAATTATCTGCGGAATTTCACCTCTAATCCTCTTCTCTAAATATTTTGCCATTGTATTTGCATTCTTGGCATTTAGAAGCCATAAATTATTCGTAAGTAGCGTTTCAAATTGCACAGATATAAATCTCATCTTAGAATGTAATTGCATTGCCTGTTTTCTTATAAATCCAAAGTCTTCTTCAAGTTCTTTTCTAAAAAATACTATTGATTCACCAAACATCATTCCATTTTTAGTTCCACCAAAAGATAATACATCAACACCTAAATCAGCGCTCATTTGCTTTAGGTTTAAACCTAATGTTGCAGTCGCATTTGCAAATCTTGCACCATCCACATGTAAAAACATATTATTTTTATGCGCTAAATCTGCAATCTGTTTTATTTCTTGCTGCGTGTAAACTGTTCCCACTTCGGTTGCTTGAGTTATTGATATAACCTTAGGTTGACTGTGGTGCACATCTCCAAATCCGTGCAAATGTTTTATAATTTCCTCTGGTGTTAATTTTCCTTCCTTGGACGCAGGTATCGTTACTAATTTACATCCTGCAAATTTTTCTGTTCCTCCGCATTCATCAACGTTTAAGTGGGATGTTTCGCCACATATTATAGAATTAAATGGTTTAGTCATTGCTGCAATAGACAAAATATTTGCCGCAGTTCCATTGTATACCAAATAAGCTTCACTCGCTTTACCAAATACTTCTTTAAATTTCAAAAGTGTTCTTTGCGTGTATGGGTCGTCTCCGTAAGAAAACATCCCTCCTTCATTTGCGCTTTTCATAGCTTCAAATATTTTAGGATGAACTCCTACACTGTTGTCACTAGCAAAACATCTGTTAACTCGTTTCATATTTTCTAAAATAAGTAAAAAACTAAATAAAAAGGTTCGTTTAATAAAAAACTAGAAAAAATATAAAATAAAAAGTTTAATCCTTGACTCTTTGTTGGCCTAGACCGATTCTTCCTCTACCTAGTCCACGTGCTTTTCTTCCAGAAGAAGTTAATCCTCTAAACGCTCTTCCGGTTCTAGTTAAAGCTGGTAATTTTAAAAGTGTCGGGTCCCCCATTATTACTTCAAAAAATTTGTAGTTTCCGTTTGAACCTACCCAATAAGAATTAAGTACTTCCAAGTTTTTGTATTCTCTGTTTACTCTTTGTTCAGCTATTGTCTGATGGGACAATTGAGTTTGGACTAATTGGTAATTGTGCCTCGATTTTCTTCCACCCATCGGGTGTAGTCTCTTTCTTCTACCTTTTCCAATTCTTACTCTTATTATTACATATCCATTTTTTGCTTTGTAACCAAGAGTCCTTGCTCTTGCAATGTTCGATGGTTTTTCTACTCTTGTGATTGCTTCATCTTTCGACCAGTCTACTATTTTTCGTTTGTACTCTGCTGGTCTGTCCTTATACTGTTGTTGTATCGTCTTTTTTATATAATCATAAGCATTTGCCATTTTACATCTACCTCTATTTTAATAAAATTTATCTTGTTTGCGTCTTAAATACATCGATTAGACTATTCGTGAAGTTATAAATTGTTGTTTGGTCGTCTTTTTAAATCTAGCGAATTAGTTTATTCTTAATTTGTTCTTTTAATTCAAGGTATTTCCCATTATATAATGCATTAAGAATTATAAAGCTTTGTGGCTCATTTCGTCTGAAATTTTGGTTACTTTTTTAAATATTTCATTTTATAAGAACTTTTATACAAATCAAATTAAATTCAATTTTTATCTTTTTTATGCTTATTTAGGTGTAGGTTATGCAACATAAGGAAAAACACGAGTCTGAACAAAAAGATCAGTTGATGGAAACTGTGCAACAGATTCACAAAGCTGAAGATGAAGCTCTAAGAATTATTGAACAAGGTAAAACTTCTGCCGAACTTCTAGTTAAAAAGTCAAAAGAAGAATCGATGCAAATTATAGCTAATGGTGAAAAGGAATCCACTGAACTTAAAAATAATCTTATTAAGGAAATGGAAATTCGAATCGAGTCTGAAATAGATGATTTGTTAAAGGATGCTAAAAAAGACGCTGCAAATATAAAAAAGCAGGAGTTTGACAAAAAAATGCTTATGCAACTTGCAAAGCAAATGTTATTTGAGTAATTGCTGATACTTATGATTAAGCCAGTTGGTATGTCTAAAATTCGTTTACTTGTATTAAAAAGGACAGTAGAAAAAGTAGTCGAAGAACTGCATAATTTAGGTGTTGTTGACATAAATAAAACTACCTACTCTTCGTTAGATAGTGGCAGACCATTTGATACTCATGTTCAAATATCTGGTGAATTAGTTAAAATACGCGGCCTTAAGGCAATACTTGAAAAATACTACTCTAAAGGTTCAGTTTCTTCTTATGTGCAATATCCCGATTATATTCAAGCTCTTAAAATTTCCAAAGAACTTGATATCGAAAAAATCATTAAATCTTACATTGATCAGTCATCAAAATTCCAGGAAGAACTAAAATCCTTAACTGAACAAAAGAAACTTCTAGATCCTTTAACTGCTTTTGACAAAATCGATTTTTCTAAGCTCACAACAAAATCCCTATCTTATTTAGTTGGGAGGATAAATCCAGAAAACCTTCAAAAATGTAAATCAATACTGGATAAAAAAGTTAGGCACTACAACATCAATTCTATTACTTACGGTAATCAAAAAATTGTATTAATAATGTATAGCAAAGAAGATTTTAGTCTTGATCAGTTGCTCTCAAGCTGTGGATTTACCTCTATCATGGTTCCAAAAGATTTAACATTTGTAATTAAAAAGGTTGAACAAATAAATCATGATATAACCTCACGTTCTAGTGCGCTAGAACACGTTAATATTAATCTTCAAAATATGTCAAATCAATACTATCCAAAATTAGTTGGGCTTGAATCTGCGCTTAGTGTTCTGTCTGACCGCAGCGAAATTGTTTCTAATTTCAGTTCTACCTCTTCTGTCTTTATTATTGAAGGCTGGGTTAAAAGTGAAGAATTTGTAAATCTTGAAAAAGCACTTGACAAGTATGGAGATAACGTCTCTGTTGATCGGGTTTCATTTGATTCGCATCATGAATTTCCCCCCGTTGCCCTAAAGAATCCAAGCTATGCCGATCCAATTGAATTTATAACTCGAACATACTCTTTACCAAATTATACTGAAATCGATCCAACTATGATTTATTTTCTTACTGTTCCGATAATTTACGGTATGATTGTTGGAGATGTCGGTTATGCAATAATCTCAATACTTTTGGCTAAATTTTTAATGAAAAAGTTTCCAAATACACAAATTCTTCAAACCGTTTCTAAGCTTTGGATACTTGGTGCCATCCCCTCTATAGTTTTTGGCGTAATTTTTGATGAGTGGTTTGGGATAGGTCATTTATTCTGGTTAGAACAATTATCTATGTGGGGACTTAATCTTGGCATTAGCACCCCGCTTTATCTTGGTCTTAGCCGGGTTGAGCAACTGCCATTAGTAGTTGGTATTGCAGCTTTGATTGGTTTAATTCACCTGGGTTTGGGTTTTATACTTGGTGCAATCAATGAATGGCATCACAGCAAAAAGCATGCAATCGCAAAAATATTCTGGTTAACTTTAGAAATCGGGGGCACACTAGCGGTACTTGCTCTTGTACTTAATGCAATTCCAGGTTCTTATGGCCAAATTGGTTTAGCAATATTTGGTATTTCCATAATTGGTCTTCTTGCAACTGAAGGCCCAATCGGAATCATGGAAATTCCGGGTTTTGCAGGAAATGTCTTATCATATTCGCGAATTGCGGCAATCGGAGTTGTTGGTGCTATTTTGGGGGAGATAATAAATGAATTTTTATTTCCAAAAGCGTCCTACGGTATTTTTGCATTGCTTTTAATTCCAATATTTTTAATATTACATACTATGAATGCGTTTATTGCAATGTTTGAAGCGATTATTCAAGGTGGAAGGCTTAATATTTTAGAGTTTAGGTCAAAATTCCTAAGAGGAGGGGGTAAACCCTTTAAGCCATTTACGTTATCTCGTACTAAGTAATATTAAAATAATACTTAAAACAAAATTAAAGGTGATTTAATATGGTAGAAGTAAGCGGTTTAGCAGTTGGTTCTGCAGCAGCACTTGGTGCTGGTATTGCTATGGGTTTAAGTGCATTAGCAGCAGCATGGTCACAAAGTAGTATTGGTGCCGCAGCAATGGGCGCAGTAGCTGAAAGACCAGAAATAGAAAAGAACGTTTTGATTTACTTGGCATTACCAGAAATTCTAGCAATTTTAGGGTTTATCGTAGCATTCTTCCTTACTGGTGCAGTAAAGTAATTGCTTTATTTACAAGGTAATTACTATGGGGATAGAACGTATCACATCTTCGATAATTGCGCAGGCAAATGAGCAGGCAGAAGAACAAATTCAATCTGCACAAAAGATCGCTTCTAAGAATATTGCTGATGCAAAAGCTGCTCGTGAAGAACTCCTAAAAAAAGCAAAAAAAAGCGTTGAGGAGTATGGGCTAGACCATGAAAAAGAGCGGCTTGCATGGGCAAGGTTGGAAGCAAAAAGGGTAGTTGCAGAAACAAAAGAGGATATTGTTAAAAGTGCTTTTGAAAGTATGTTCTCTGACTTTGCAGATTTAAGGAAATCTACTGAGTATAAAAACTTCCTAAAAAATGCGATTGCTTCATCTGTAAAAGAGCTTGGTAGTGAAAATATCCTAGTGCATTGCCTTAAGGGTGAGAAATCTCTGTTAGTATCAAATACAAAGATCAAGGTTATCGAAGATCTTGACTCACTTGGAGGCTGCATTGTTGAACTTTCAAATAAATCTGTAAAAATAGATCTTACACTAGAAGCTCTTTTTGAAAATAAACGAGAGGATATTCGTAAGGAACTTTATGCCAAGTTTTTCTTTGAAAAAAAGAAAACTAAATGAAGGGAGGGGAATTTATTCATGAATATTTTTAATTTCGAACTAAATTTGCCAAATGTTCAAAGCCGTGCTTTGAAATATGGTTACTCAAATGCAAGGGTAAAGGCTATGCGAGGCCTTATTTTACCTCCTTCTATTTTTGATGAAATGATAAAATCCGGGAGTGTTGAATCTATGCTGGATCTTTTGCAAAGAACTGCCTATAAAGAAGATTTTATCTCTTTTTCTGTTCAATACAAAGGTTCGGAGCTTATTGAAATTGCAACTTCAAATCATTTTATTAACGTTGTTAATAAACTAAAAAAAATTGCCCCAAAATCAGATCAAAAATTTATGCGAGCAATGCTGGCAAAATACGATGCATTGACTGTAAAATTCTTGCTTAATGCAAAAGCAAATGGCAAAAAATACGAAGAAATAAAATCTATGCTTTTCTATTTCGGTTCTCTTAACGAGGCAGGTTGTAAACTTTTATTTGAACAGGAAATATCTGATTTCTTACCTGTGCTTTGCAAAACTGACTTTGGAAAATCAATTAATTTACCTGCATTTACAAATGTGCTAAAACAACAAAAAATTAAGACACAACCTAGCGATTATTCGCAAATTTTTGCAATACAGTCTGTAATTGACTCGGCAGTACTTGCTTATACTCATGACTCATTTTCAAAAGGCGGTTATGATATAAAGCGTCTTTACAAAATTGCAAAATATGAAGTTGATATTAAAAATATAATCTTAATTTCCAGGCTTAAACAAAAAGATTCTCAAATCAGTGAACAAAATATAAAAAATTTGCTAATAAAAGGCGGTTCTTTACATATGCCTACTATAAAAGCTTTAATCGATGCTAAGGACATGTCTACTACACTTTCGATATTGTCAAAAATACTTCCTGACTTTTCTATCAAAAATGATTCTATTTTAACAATATCCGATCTGGAAATTGTCTTAGAAAAAAATATTGCATTATCTAAATCAAGGGCATTTAAGCGAAGTATTCTTTCGCCAGGTGTAATCTTAGGATTTCTATTAATCAAAGAAGAAGAACTTAACAACTTAAGAAAAATCGCCAAAGCAAAAGAGTTTGGTTTAAGTGAAAAAGAAACAAAGGAATTATTGGTAGTAATATAATTGAATAATACATTTTAGTAAATAATTGTGATTAATATGAAATCAAATATCATCGTTCTTGGGGACTCTCCGCTTGTGACTGGGTTTACATTAGCTGGAATTTCAAAATCCTTAATGACAAATCCAGATTCTTTTCAAAAAAATCTTGAAACGATTTTAGAAGATACTACTTACGGTGTAATTATTGTAAATTCAGAAATGTTTGGTACAATTGATTGGCGTCTTAAGAAAAAACTTGATAATTTAGCTTATCCGGTTATTGTGCAAGTTGCAGATGCAAAAAATCCAGGTAAGGATGAAAACGAGGAGATGCGGGCGCTTATTAAACGCGCATTAGGATTTGATATTAATAAAAAATAACTAATAAAAAATGAATAAAAAAATAATTTTTTCTCACGGTGATAAAATGGCAAAAGAAGCTAAAGGTTATATAGAAAGAATTTCTGGTCCGGTCGTACAAGCAAGTATCGATGGCGCAAAGCTTTACGATATTGTTCAAGTTGGTAACGATAAATTAATCGGCGAAATAATTAAAATTAAAGGAAATTTTTCAACTGTCCAAGTATATGAAGATACATCTGGGGTTAAGCCAGGTGAACCAGTAGTAAGTACTGGAAAACCACTTAGTGTTGAACTGGGTCCTGGTATTTTGAAAAATATTTATGATGGTATTCAAAGACCATTAAAATTTATTGAAGAAAAATCTGGTGGGGCTTTTATTAAAAGAGGTATCTTAGCTTATCCACTAGATCGGCAAAAGAAATGGGAATTTAAATCAACTGTCAAAAAAGGAACAAAAGTAAAAATCGGAGATATTTTAGGTACTGTTCAGGAAACAGATTTAATCGAACATAAAATTCTTTCTCCATACGAAGGAAAAGTTGAAGGAATTGAAAGTGGTACTTATACTGCTGATGACGAATTAGGAGAAATTTCTAGTGAAGGTAAAAAGCATTCTGTTTATTTGTATCAAAGATGGCCAGTTCGAAGATCCAGGCCAGTAACTGAAAAGTTTGCGCCCGAAATTCCGCTTATTACAGGACAACGAGTTATTGATACATTTTTCCCAATTGCGAAGGGAGGAACTTCTTGTATTCCTGGTCCATTTGGTTCTGGTAAAACCGTTACACAGCAAAGTTTAGCAAAACACTCGGACGCAAGAATTATCGTTTACGTTGGTTGCGGTGAACGTGGAAACGAAATGACTGAAGTATTAAGTGAGTTTCCGCACTTAAAAGACCCAAAAACCGGAAAACCATTGATGGAACGAACGGTACTTATTGCGAATACAAGTAACATGCCAGTCGCAGCTAGAGAAGCTAGCATTTATACGGGAGTTACTATTGCAGAATATTATCGAGATATGGGTTACGATGTTGCCTTAATGGCAGATTCAACTTCAAGATGGGCTGAAGCCATGCGAGAAATTGGTGGAAGGCTCGAAGAAATGCCTGGTGAAGAAGGATATCCGGCTTACCTTGCTAGAAAATTAGCTGAATTTTATGAACGAGCTGGCCGAGTTCGATGTTTAGGTAGTGATGAAAGATATGGTAGTGTTACAATAGTTGGTGCAGTTTCACCACCTGGTGGGGATTTAAGCGAACCTGTTTCACAAAACACACTAAGAGTTACAAAAGTTTTCCTAGCTCTTGATGCGTCACTAGCTTATAGAAGACATTTCCCTTCAATTCACTGGTTAAAAAGTTATTCTTTATACACTGAAGGATTGGAAGGGTGGTATGAAGCTAATGTTTCAAGTGATTTTCCCACTTTAAGAAAACATGCAATGCAATTACTTCAAAAAGAAGCGGAATTGCAAGAAATTGTACAATTAGTTGGTTCTGATGCCCTGCCAGAAAAAGAGCAGGCGATTTTGATGGTAACAAAAATGATTCGGGAAGACTATTTGCAGCAAAATGCTTACAGCGATATTGATGCTAGAAGTAGTCTTAAGAAACAATACTTAATGCTTAAAACTATAATGCACTTTTATCAAAGGGCTATTGGTTCGATTGATCTGGGAGTTCAATTAAAGAAAATATCTGATGTAACTTCTAAAAATAAAATTGGAAGAATGAAAGAAACTCCTGAAGACTCGCTTGACAACTTAAATAAACTGATGGCGGAAATCGATGCTGAATTTGATTTAATTGCGAAAAGATAAATCAAAATTATTTGGTGAAATGATGGACATTAAACAAACTATTGAAAAAATAAAATCCAACATCTTTCTAATTCCAGAAGCAAGATTTGACGAATTGACAAAAGATGTTAGCTACAAAGAATCATTCATTTATCTAGTTGCATGTCTAGCATTGTCACTTCCAATAATTTTCTTTGAAAATTTAATGTCCTATAAATCGGCGTACTTCTTAGGTTTATCAAATCCATTTTTTGGTTCTTTATTTTTTAGTATTTTTTCAAATTTATTTTCTATACCTATTTTCTACATTTTTCTTGGTATACAACATACTTTATTAAAACTTTTAGGAGGAAAAGCCAATTTTCTTAAAAGTACTCAGGTCTTTATATATGGGGGTACTTCGGGGTTAGTTCTGGGTTCCTTACCTTTAATCGGTTTGATTTTTTCATTAGTTTCGCTTTCTAATATCGTTTTGGGAGCAAAAAGAGTACATAATATTTCGTTGTTAAAAGCGATTTTGGCTTTGATTATAATTCCTGTGTTGATCGTTACAATTATTCTAATATTTATTTTACAATTTATACCTATGGGGTATACAAGATAATATGGTGATAAAATATGGCTCAATTTATGAAAGAATATAAAACAATAACCGAAGTTTCTGGTCCATTAGTTTTTGTAGATAACGTAACTGGAGTTGCGTTTAACGAAATCGTAGAAATAAATACGCAAGAAGGCGAAAGACGATTAGGTCAGGTTCTTGATGTTTCAAGCAAAATCGCAGTTGTCCAGGTTTTTGGAAGCACACAAGGATTAGGTACATCACAAACATCTGTTAAATTCTTAGGAGACACGATGCGTTTAGGACTAAGTACACAAATGCTTGGAAGAGTTTTCAACGGTCTAGGAGAACCAAAAGATAAAGGGCCAAAAATAATTCCAGAAGAAAAAGTAGATATTAACGGGTTACCAATTAATCCATACTCACGAGAATCTCCAAACGAATTTATTCAAACTGGTATTTCGACAATTGATGCAATGAACACGCTTGTTCGTGGTCAGAAATTACCTATTTTCTCTGGTTCTGGTTTACCCCATAATCAATTAGCTGTACAAATTGCAAGACAAGCTAAAGTTCGGGGAAAAGATGAAAAATTTGCTGTTGTTTTTGCAGCCATTGGAATTACTCACGAAGAAGCGAACTATTTCATGCGTGATTTTGAAAAAACAGGAGCACTTGAAAATGCAGTTTTATTCCTTAATTTAGCTGATGACCCGAGTGTCGAGCGATTAATTACGCCAAGATTAGCACTTACTACTGCTGAATATTTAGCATATGAACAGGGAATGCACGTATTAGTAGTAATGAGCGATTTAACAAACTATTGCGAATCTTTACGTGAAATTTCTGCTGCTAGACAAGAAGTACCTGGACGAAGAGGATATCCTGGTTACATGTACACTGACCTTTCTACAATTTATGAAAGAGCTGGAAGAATAAAAGGTGCAACAGGTACAGTTACACAGTTCCCAATTCTAACAATGCCTGGAGATGATAAAACACATCCAATTCCTGACTTAACTGGTTATATTACTGAAGGACAAATTATTCTAAGTAGAGATTTACATCGAAAAGATATTTTCCCTCCGGTTGATGTTTTACCTTCATTATCAAGACTAATGAATTCGGGTATTGGCGGAGAGAAAACTAGAGAAGATCACAAGGGTGTCGCCGACCAGTTATATGCTGCTTACGCTAACGGTAGAGATTTAAGAAGCTTAAGCGCTGTAGTTGGTGAAGAAGCACTTACTCAAACCGATCGACAATACCTAAAGTTTGCAGAAAACTTTGAAAATACATTTGTAAGACAAGGAAATTACGAAGATCGTTCGATTGAAAAAACTTTGGATATTGCATGGGATTTAATGTCTGCACTTCCTGAAACTGAATTAAAACGAGTTAAGGTTGAGCATATTAAGAAGTATATGAAGAAGAGCTTGTGAGCATTGAGCCATAAGCTATGAGCCCGAACGCGATATGGATACGTTGCTCAAAGCTCACTGCTTAAGTAGCTCAAAGCTAGTAGTTGATCCAAATGCGCGATTTTAAAAAACTTGAAATCTGGCAAAGAGGTCATGCATTTGCACTGACCATTTATAGTGTTAGTAATTCGTTTCCAAAATCCGAACAATTTGGTTTAACCAATCAAATTAGAAGAGCGTCGACTTCAATCGGTGCAAATATCGCTGAAGGTTGCGGAAGATGCAGTCAAAGAGATTTTTTAAGATTTCTCTTTAATTCGTATAGCTCGGTAAAAGAATGCGAAAATTTTATTTTACTAGCTAAAGATTTGAAATATCTTGATGAAGTAATATATTCTAAGCTTTCAATAGAAATTGAAATTTTAAGTAAAATGTTAAATACTTTTATTATGCAAATAAATAAAGATGTTAATGCTCAAGGCTCACCGCCTCAAGCTCAAAGCTGATATCTATGGCAACTGATGTAATTCCAACAAGAATGGAGCTTTTAAAGACCAAGGAAAGAATAGCTTTAGCTAACAAGGGTCACAAACTTCTAAAGCAAAAACGTGATGCACTTATTTTGGAGTTTTTCAAAATACTTAAAAAAGCACAAGACCTACGCGGAGAACTTTCAATACGTTTAGGTAAGGCATATCATTCGCTTTCACTGGCTCAAATCTACCACAATAATTATGAAATCCAGAATGTTGCCCTTACTACAAAAAAGAACATTGACTTAGATATGGATGTAAAAAATATTATGGGGGTTAAGATTCCTCATATTGAAGCTACAATCGAAACTCCGACACAAGCAGTAAATCTTTCTAGTATAGCTTTTACAAGCGCTAAAATAGATCAGGCAACTACTGATTTTGAAAGCGTATTAGAACTTATAATCAAACTTGCTGAAACTGAAACTGCGATAAAACGTCTAATTGTCGAAATTGAAAAAACAAAACGAAGAGTCAATGCACTAGAATTTGTCTTAATTCCAAGATTGCAAGATCAAAGGAGAATGATTGTCTTTAGACTTGATGAAATGGAAAGAGACAGTTTTGTCAGTCTTAAAGTGATTAAGAAGAGATTGGAAGCGGATAAGAACTAATTTTTAATTTTTTGTTTCTAGTTTTGTCTTACACTAAAATTAATAACGAATGCTGGTCCAGTGGAAGACGAAAGTTATGTGGTTGCTCTTCTTGCGGTTAATGCGCTTGACTACATGCTAATTGCCCAATGCTCAAGGCTACAAGCCACCATCTACAAGCTACCTGCCAATAGGTATAACCTTTAATTCCCTTAGTCTTAATAATCTACTTATGTCAAATTTCCTAGAAGAATCTCTAACTTATGGTTTTAGAGTCTTTGTTCTAATTTTGCTTCCATTTATTATTGGTGCTTATTTTTTACCTCACGAAAAATCAATTACTGGTGATAATCTTACTTCTCCGGTTAGTGGTCTTCAAAATATTTCTAGTAAATCTGGGTTTACCTTTGTGCATACGATTGATAATGCTGCAATTCCACAAAAATTAAGTTCAATATTCCCTCTAGCTGATTACCTAAGTTTCCCCCCCTTTGTAGTCTACAAAGATCCCGTAATTTGTTTTGAAGATAAAGGCACATATATTACTTTTCTAAACGGTTCAAAATCATTTCCAGATTTAATTTGGATTGTTGATGTAAACAATAAAACCAAAGTTATCGTTCCTAAAAATTCCGTTAGCTGTACAACTTCAAAAGCCAATGAAAAATTTGATTATATATGGACAGTAAACGTTTCAATAAATAGCGATGACCCAGATATATCAAAAAAGATTTCCCTTAATCCACAAACGGCTACTTATCCTATGCTTATAGTTGATTATGGGTTATTACAAGGATTAGTCTCTATTCCGGTATTCTTTCTATTTGTCTGGTATCCTTTATTTGGAATAATAAAAAAGATTAAGTCTGGTTTGGGGGAACAATAAATTTACCCAAGCAGATTGTACCTTGCAATTCCTTTAATTGCTACTTGCGCAAGAATCTATATGCTACGTTATTTTTTTCCGATTAAATATAATACTATATCTACAACAAATAATAATACAATCAAAATTTCTAGTACAAGTAATCTGGAATTTTGTACTCTGCTGCTAATTGTATCATAAAAAGTTTCCATTATTCCTAGTTTTTCCTGTACGTTATTTTTCCATTCTCTTAATCTAAATCTTTCAGTTGCTATCCTATAAACTTTGGCGAGGTATGGGTCCCCAACTATCTTTAACGTGTTTTCAACCTTTTCGATAATTTGGGTGATATCCAACCTTACCTCTTCAAGTTTGTCCAGTTTTGGTGAAAACGGCTCAATTGCAATTACGTACCAAGGTCTTGTTTTAAGTTCTAATAGTGCATCATATGCTGCATCTATCTCTTTATCTAAGATATTGTCATATGCTCTTAGTTCTAGTAGCTGAATATTTGCATACTCTAATACATCCATCATGTCTAAAATTTCATTTTCACTAATTACTAATGCATTATTCCACTGCACAAATACGCTTTCATCTACAAAATATGATATTGAACTTTTTAGTGTATCTTCAATTTGTGCTTCACTTAATTCTTCAGTTTCTGAACGCAGTACTGCTGCAATTTCTTTCCCATATCTTTCTACTAATTTTGGCATTTGAAGTTTTTGGTCAGCTTCTTTTATATGAAATATCGTATACTCTTCGTAGGTTATAAGCTCGATCGGAGAAACTAGTACGTCTTTTATTTCCTCCTTTATTAGTTCAACTTGCTTCCAAGCTTCCTTTTCAATCTCTTCATTTTCTACTAGAACATTACTAAGCAATCCTAATTCTTTCAAGGACCCTTTAAAATTCATTGAAAGTCTTATTGTTACAACTCCAAAGTCATAAAGTTTAGCGTCTATTGAAAATTCCCGTTTTTCTCCAGGAGCTATTTGTCTAGTTTTCTTACCTAAATTTATCAAATAAGGAGCTTGCGAATATTTTATATATTTTGGGGTTAGCCTGCTATAAACAAATTCTAGCTCTATCGGTTTTTTCCCAAATATTTTCTCAAGCTTTTCAAGTTTTATTTCATTGCTTATGTCAAAAGAATAGTATACATGTACTGTTGAATCCTTAATTTCCATAATCTAAAAATGGGGAAGTAGTATTTAAATTCGCTTCTCTTGCACGTTTCTTGCCTATTTAGTGATTCCGAAGGTGAATTTATTATTCGTTTGAACTAGCGGAGCATCTTTTGGTATTAGTGTGAAAGTATGTTCAAAGTTATTGCTATTTCTCAAAACGAAACTAATTTAAATAACAAATTCCATTATTCTTTTAGCTTTTATAACGCTTAATATGGCGTTATCCCGATCCAACTAAAAAATTGGATCGACCTATTTAGAACCAAAGAGACAGAAAGATTTGGTTTACTTATTTGGTTCTGAATATAAAAGAAAAACTGTAAAAAAAGGGAGTACTATGAGTGAAGGACGTGGAAGTGAAGATAGACAAATGTGGGATGCAACCTGTAGCACGTGCGGAGTAGCAACAAAGGTTCCATTTGAACCAAAAGCAGGAAAACCAATTCTTTGTAAAGAATGCTATTTCAAAAGTAAAAAACCAAAGGGAGTCTAGTTTACTAGCATCTTATCTGTTTTTTTATTATTTTCTTTTTTATCTTACATTCGAATGCGTAACGAATAAATAGTGCTTAACTATTTTAGGATCACTTATTTCGTGGAAGGTGTGGTAACGATCCATTTATAATTCTTTTTTTTAATAATGTAATTATGCAAATCATAGAAACTTATAAAAAAATGTTGTTTAGTTTAGTTCCCTCTAATTTAGAGAAACAGCTTTCAGAAAAACCTGGAAGCATGACTGATGCATTAAAAAACTACGCGCTAGGTGGAGTTTTATTTTCCGTATTTTATTTTATATATGGGATTATAAGTCAGGTGTTCTTATCCATTATTTCTCCTTTGTATGCAGCTAACCTAACTTCCAGTATTCTGAATATAGGATTATTTTCAGTCCTTGCACCGTTTTTATTTATTGTCATTAACTTCGTATTCACTGGAATAATCTATATTATTGCCAAAGTTCTAGGGGGGCAAGGTACTTTTACTGAACAATTTTATCATTTTTCTATTATTAATAGTGGCTATCACGTAGCTACATCTCCGTTATCCATAATCCCTTTATTAGGTGGGTTGTGGGGGATGGCAGTTGGACTATACTACCAATACCCAACATATCTGATTTATAAATCAGTTCATAAATTAAGTAAGGCTAAAGCCATAATTCTGGTAGCTATTCCTCTAGTTGTATTGTTTATCTTACTTATTATCGCAGTAACTTTACTTGCCACAAGTATTGCAGCTTTAACATCAGTAATGGGTGCAAGAAGGTAAATAATTTTTCATCCTTTTTTTCTTATTTTTTATCTTTTCATTAGTGCATTTCTAAATTCTAACTTCTTATCATCATCTTCGCTTTCTTCAAGCTTTCAATATCCTTACTTCCCGTTAAGAACATGCACGTTCGAATTTGATTTGTCCATTCTTCTATTTTTTCTTCAAGTTTTTTCTCGTGAAGTGCTTTTATTAGCGGGTATGCACTGCCGCCAAGATCAGCTCCAAGGGTTATAGATTTTGCAATATCAATTCCGCTTCTAATTCCGCCGCTAGCTATTAATGGTAAAATTCCCTTACACATAAGTAAACTATCAAAAGTACTGTTACCCCAGTTTTCGAAACCGGGAACTGTTTTTCCTCTTTGGTATTCTACTTTACTCCAGCTTGTTCCGCCTGAACCGCTTACATCTATATATGCTACTCCGATTTCTTTAAGTTTAATCGCAACATCATCGCTTATTCCAGCTCCCGTTTCTTTTACGATTATGGGGGTTTCTAAAACTTCGCAGGCTTTTTCGATCGCACTTAATACTCCTGAAAAGTCTTTATCTCCTTCTGGTTGGATTACTTCTTGAAGTGCGTTTAAGTGAATTGCTAATGCATCAGCATCAACTGCATCGATCATTTCTTCTATTTGTCCTGTGCTATATTTTTTCAATTGTACTGCGCCGATATTTGCGATTATTGGGACACTTGGAGCGATGCTTCGTACATCATAAGTTTTTTTAAGTTCGGGGTTTTCAATCATTGCTCTTTGCGAACCTAAGCCAAAAGCTAGTCCATATTTCTGTGCTGCCTTTGCTAATTCCTGATTTATCCACTGTGCATCTTTGTAACCGCCAGTCATCCCTGTAATTAGGATTGGAGCCTGCAATTTTTTATTTAAAAAATTCGTAGAAAGATCGATTTTGTTAAAATCGCATTCAGGAAGAGCATTGTGTATAAACTGCACTTTTTCAAGTCCGTTTGTTTGAGTGTATTGAACATCTTTTTTAAGAACGATGTCCACGTGATCTTTTTTACGGGATTCGGTTTGCTTGTTTGCCTTTGGATTTTTCTCATTTTGTTTTGTGGGGTTCATAATAGAAATTATTGTTTATAATTTAAAAATAGTTGTTTTTAAATAATCAGAAAAACAATACCTAAATATAAGAAAATGAAATTGTAACTGGTTCGTTTGAGCAGGCTTCGGTTACCATTCCGCAATAATAGAGTGGACTTAAGTTAAGGAAGATCTCCTGCCTAATGTCGTTGAGGAAGTCGGGGTGTTCGTAGTCGCGCCTAACAGAACCCACTCTTTTATCAATTCTCAGTAATCGTTTTGCTTGTAGTGAATCTTCAATTTTATTTCCTTGTGGGATATCATATTTAGGATCTGGCAAATAATAACCATTTGTAGCTGGGAAATTTGCAACTAAATCCACTGCTTCCATTGAAACTGGTACAACTAATCTATTCTGTCCTTCTATATCTAAATTATAATCTGGATGTTCTATAACTAAAATTCCATTTTTTATCCCAAGATATCTTTCTGGAATTGGATGTATCCAATTATACCCCGTATTCGAATCAATACTGACAACAGCATATTGATATTGTTTATCTAATTTAGGAAATTCTCCAAGATCTTTAAGTAAAGTAGCTGATGCACCAAGTTCTATATTTGGTTCAACATAAGCGGTCATTGTTCCACTCCAGCAAGCAAATGCTTCTTTAATTTCTATCCATTCGTTGCTTCCAATTAATGAAGTAGTTAATCTCTTACTTGAAACAATAACTCTGTTTTCTTTATCGGCTTTAGCTATTCCTTCATCAAAAGGAAGTCCTTGTGATCTTGGTATAAATACTTCTAATTTTTGACCCCTTATTCTTTGAGTTGGTTGTTGAATTGTTGTGCTCATAAAATTAACGCCTCTAATTTTGACCTTATTCGTAACTAATCCTAGCACCAAAGTATTTATAAGTCATTATTTTGCATTAAAATTAACAAAAATCCATACGCTTAAATACTGGTTTCGCAATATATACTCAGTGAATAAAATGGCAAAACCAATTGAACCAACCCCTATCCTAAAAGGAGAAGATGCAAAAAAGTTCTATGAAGAATTAGAACGTGCAGAATCTAGCCCTAGTCCTAAGAAAGCCCAATTTATCAAAGAATGCGTTAATCTATATTTAAAAAAGCCATTTTAGTGGTCTTAATGGATTCTAAACTAGATTTTAGCGAATTAGATATAATTCGTTTATCTTCTGGTTTTGATCTTTCCAATTTTGATTGCGCAGATAATGACTTAAATTCTTTTCTTAAGGATGATTCATTAATTTATCAAAACGGTTCATTAGCAGTTACCTACCTTTGTCTTTATAAAAATCAAGTTATTGGGTACTTTAGTCTTTCTTCTGATTCCATACGCTTGGATCTTGGAGAAAAAGAGCCAATGTCAGAATCAAAACAAAGGCTTGGTGAATATCCTGCTGTTAAAATTAGTAGGTTAGCTGTTCACAAGGATTTTTCAGGTCGTGGTGTTGGTACTTATCTAATTAAAGTTGCTATTGGTAAAATCACTGCTTCAATTATGAAAGAAATTGGTTGTAGATTTGTAACTGTTGATGCTTACGATCAGGCAGTTGAATTTTATATAAAACTTGGTTTTATACCTAATCTTGCCAAAAAGAGAAAAACCGGGTTAAGTATGCGCTACGATCTTATCGAATACACAAAAATAAATTATTAGTTTATTTCATAAGGTCCTATATCAACTTTATTTCTCATGTTTCCTTTAATATCTTTACCTGGCGCGTTAATTCCGTTAAAACTATTTGTTCCCGCATCCAATACATTGCTGTTTTGTTTAGGAATAAAACTGGAGTCAAGATTTGGGTCAGTGTAAATGCTATTTTTATCATTATTTCCTAATCGCTCACCGTTAGCATAACTTCGTTGTGTTTTCTCTTCAAATATTTCTTCATCATCTCTACTAAACCAAATATTATAATCGGAATAAAAGCTAACACCCTTTCCTAAATAAATTCCAGTTTGATCTGTTCCAGGGCTATTTTTGTAAACAATATTATTGAAAAAATAAACTTGCAAGTTATCATTCTTACCTAATGCAACTGGTTCATCATAACCAATTATCGATCCATAATCTCGTCCTTCGATTCCGTTTCCAGCAATTAGTGAATTTACAACTTCGTATCGCGCATTATATATAAGTGCTAAACCTGCAATTCCATTTGATTTTACTAATGTATTAACTACTTTTCCCCCATTCCAAAGTTTAAGGCCATTTAACCCATTTCTATAAATCTCGCTGTTTGCTACGCTAACATCTGCGCTTTTTTGGCTAAATATTGGAGTACGAGAACCAATATCGACTCCATCCCCGCCATTATTTCGAGAGGTTACATTATCCAATAAAATGTTATCTCCAACTTCAACCGCAAATCCATCTGCTCCAAAATTACCCTCGCTGCTAATTCCATTTTTTTCAAGTAAACTGTTTGTCAAAGTTAATCCAATGCATGGACCAGGTGTACAATCAATCCCCCCAACTGCGTTATCGTGAATGTATAAATTGTTCATTACTAAATTTGTTACACTTCCAAATTGTGGTTTCTTACCGCTTTCGCCAACTGTTAAATGAATTCCCGTATCTGCTTTTTCAATTTCAACATTTTCTATTCTAATATTATCGTTTCCACCATAAAGAGAAAGCGCCCAGTTGTTTTTTAGGTTTGTCATTTTAATATTGTTTATTTCTACATTACTTATTCCAGGACGTAAAATTAGCCCGTCCCCCCCTGTATTCGTGCCATCAATAACTACTTTCCCATTTCCAATTATTACAATTGGGTTTTCTTTAGTTCCAGAATTAGTTAATTCCAGTGCTTCATTGTATGTTCCCTGTTCGATTACTAACTGACTACCTGCACTTATTTTTGATAAACCATAATTTATAGTTTTCCATGGTTTGTCTTTCGATCCATTATTCTCATCTAACCCTGCTGATGAAACATAATATGCATTTCTAGCGGAGGCTATTTTGGTTCCTACATCTATACTGGTTTTTACCTCTAAATTATTCTCCTGTTTTTGTGTGGAAATACAACCTCCAACTAAAATCATAATCAGAACAATTGCAAAAACTCTAACAAATGCATTGAAATTTTCATCCTTTCTCATAATTATCTTAGGTAGCTATTGTTTAAAAAGTGTATTTTAGTATTAGTTACAAGATGGTTATGTTAAAATTTAATCTATTTTCAATACTATTAATATTATTCCTCATAACTACAAGTTTTTCTGTTGAAACTGGGTCTGATGATATTTCTCGTACTATCGGTTTATTTTATTCTGGTATTTGCGTTGTCATTATTCTGCTGATAATCGTTTTACTATATGTTTTTGAAAACAAATTCAATTCCATAGTCGTTCTTATTATTGGTGCAATAATTACTCTATTGGTAAGTTACTATGTAACTGCTAATTACGAAATTAATCTTGAGCGCAGTGTTTTAATCGGTTCAGGCTATGCTGGATTTTTTTTCTTAGTAATTACTTTATTAATTGGTCCCTTAGCTAGAGTTTTCAAAACAAGATTTTTTGTATCCTTAATCATGCATCGAAGGAATCTAGGAGTTCTTTCTTTTATCTTGGTTTTAATTCATACTTTTTTAGTTTTAAAAGTAACTTATTCCTGGGAATTTCTTAATTTATATTTTTGGAATACTGATGGAGTTTACACGTTAAGGCAAGATCGTCATGGCATCTCAATAATGCTAGGATCTTTAGCATTTATTCTTTTTACTGTGCTAGCTATTACATCAAATAAAACTGCATTAATTCTTCTTAAAAAACACTGGAAAACAATACAGCGCCTTAGTTATACTGTATTTGTACTTTCTGTTTTGCACATATTTCTTTACAGAAACTTTCTGCCACAATCTAAAGAAATTCAAACGCTATTTTTTGGTTTAATTGCAATCGTAGTTATACTCCAATTATCTGGTTTTGTTTCTACTCTGCTTAATACATATAAAAATAAACCTCAATCACCCCCTAACCCGCCATTACCAACAAATAAAATTTAATTAGGTATTAAAACATTTTCGCACAATACTATTTCATGGCAAAACAAGAAAAGGCAGAACTAGACCGAATTTTTGAATATACTAACCAGTTTTATAACGCTAATAAGAATATGTTGGTGCTTTTTTCAATTCCATTTATTTTGGCATCCCTTATCCCACTTTTAGTTTCTGCCCCCACATATATTACTCTTGGGGGTACATATATTCGTACAGGTAGTTTTCCAGATTTTAGTGTCCTGGACGTTTTGTTTACTGTTGTTGCCTATGCCGTTTCTGTATTCTTAATCGCTGACACTATCGTCAATATCAATTTAATTGTAAAATCAAAAAGGACTATGTTAAAGACGCCTTATGATATTCTTAAAAAAGGAGCTAGCGAGTACGTCCTAAGAATATTTTTAGTCCTAACTTTGTTAGTTCTTCTAACAGCTGCACTACAACTCCTAACTTACGATCTATCTATTCAAAAATTTGTTTATCCATTACTGACATTTCTTGTCTATTTCTTTACATTCTTCTTTGCACAAGCTGTTATTATTGATGATAGCGATACTGCGTCTGCAATATATCGATCCATTTCATTAGCAACAAAAAAATGGTACCTTGTTTTATTATGGACTTTTATCGGTTTGGTCGGTTTATCTATAACAAAATTTTTAGGGGATTTATTATTTGGAGGGTTTTCCGAGTTTTTCGTACTCTTAGTTAATTCTCTTGTTATTTTACCATATTTGATCGTATTACAGGTTCAAATATACATGGAAAAGTATCCTTTAAGCTTGCACGAGTACAAGTAGTTACCTTTTTATATTTAGTGCTCGAGTATTTTTACATGGTAAGTAAATCTAAATCATCTAAGAAGACTGTTAAGAAGCCTGTAAAGAAACAGGAAATGCATGGAAGAGATGCAAGTGGGAAAGAAAAGCATTCAAAAGTTAAGAAATTGATTGACTTTGCAAAACACCACATTAAAAAATTAATAAAAAGATAATTTTAATTCTTTATTCTATTTTTTACTTTTTTATCTAGAAATTGCTTCATCCCTAACATCATGCATTCCAGTTTTTTCTATTTGAGCTAATCTGTTTCTAGAATTAGAATATGCTAAAATTGATATAAAATTTAAGACTTTAGCACCTTCTAGTAACTTAGCCATTTCTTGAGCATAAACTCTCTCTATAGTTGCCTTTGGAATGTTTGGGAATTTCGATGCAAGTTTGTCTACATCAGCTCTTTTACTTGAATCAATGTCTACTTTTTTTTGTATAAGCATAAACGTCACCTTATCGTTAAAAATAAAAAATCGCTGAGGGCAGGATTGACAGCTTGCTGGCAATTTTTGATCGCCAGATCAAAGCTTTTGAACCTACGATCCACGAGGGACCGGTTTTCAAGACCGGCGCACTACCGAGTTTCGCGCCTTGTGCGAAATTCTTGAACGAATGTTTCGTTCAAGGCTCTATGCGACCTCAGCATAAATTAAAGTCTAGACTTAGATATGGATAACCCTATTAATGTTATCTAAAATATATTAGTACATAAAGGCTTTAAAACAGATTTCAAGAATGACTTCTTTATTTATAATGATAAAAACATAGGTAATACTATGACAGGAGCACTAGAAACGGAATATACTACCTTAATAAGAGAAATAAAATCGATCTTATCTAAAGCTCGCTACACATCATTTACTGCAGTCAATACAGAAATGCTCAAAGCTTATTTTGAAATAGGAAGAAAGATTGTTGAAGAAGAACAAAAAGGGGGGGAAAGGGCAACTTACGGAGGGAACTTACTTGAGAAGCTATCCAAAGAACTAACAAAAGAGTTTGGAAAAGGATATAGCTTGAGTACTCTGAAAAACATGAGATTATTTTATAAAACTTATAATGACTCAATTAGCCAGACAGTGTCTGGCCAATCCTATAAATTGACTTGGTCTCACTACTGTGAACTAATAAAAATTGATGAAGAGCTAAAAAGAAGGTATTTCGAAAAGTATACTATTGCAGAGAATCTAAGCGTAAGGGAACTAAAAAGACAGATTTATTCTTTGCATTATGAGCGACTTTTATTAAGTAAAGATAAAAAAGGACTTATGGCACTGGATGCGAAAGGTAGTGTTCCTGATAAACCCGAAGATCTTATCAAAGATCCTTATGTTCTTGAATTTCTTAATTTATCGGAGAACCATGAATACAGTGAAAAAGAACTAGAAACTAGAATACTTAACGATCTTCAAAAGTTTTTGTTAGAGCTTGGTCAGGGATTTAGCTTTGTAGCCAGGCAAAAGAGAATCACTTTGGACAACGACCATTTTTATATTGACCTTCTTTTTTATAATATCTATCTTAGGTGCTACGTAGTTATCGAATTGAAAACTGGAAAATTCCAACCAGCAGATGCAGGGCAATTAAATTTTTATCTAAATTACATTAAAAAAGAGATGAATAGGGAAAACGATTCTGAACCAATAGGGATTATTTTGTGCACGGGAAAGGAAAAGGTCCAAGTGGAATTTACAACGATTGGAATATCCAACAAACTTTTTGTTTCGAAATACAAATTATATTTACCAACAAAAGAAGAACTTGAAAAAGAAGTGAGGAAATTACTATGACCGTTACAGTAATCGTAGGAATGCAATTTGGAGATGAAGGAAAAGGTAAAGTTATTGACTTACTAGCCCAAAATTATGATTATATCGTAAGGTATAACGGCGGGGATAATGCTGGTCACACAATAAAGCACAAGGATACCAAATTTGCGTTACATCTGCTTCCTAGTGGTATATTCTATCCTGACAAATTCAAAGTAATCGCAAATGGGGTCGTAGTAAATCCAGAAACTCTTCTAAAAGAAATTAACGATGTTGAAAAAGCTGGTTTCAGCATGAAAAATTTAATCGTAAGTGAATGCGCTCACATTGTAATGCCTTGGCATAAATTACTTGATGGAATCGAAGATGAGAAAAACTTCATAGGCACAACTAAAAAAGGAATGGGTCCAGTATTTGCAGATAAAGCAATGCGAACTACTGCAATACGGATTTGTGATTTATACGATGAGAAATCCCTAAAAGAAAAATTATCTAGAATTGCCAAAATAAAAGAAAAAATAATCAAGAGCTATGAACGAAAGGAAGCAAGTGAAAAAGCCAATTTTGATGTAAATGAATTATTTTTGACTTTAAAAAGCTTTGGTCAGAAGATTAGACCATACGTAAAAGATACAACCTTATTTTTAAATGAAGCGATTGAAAAAAATCGGAACGTTATGCTCGAATCTGCTCAAGCATCGTTACTTGATATTGATCATGGGACTTACCCATTTGTTACTTCTTCTCATCCAACAAGCGCTGGCGCATGTGTTGGTACTGGTATCGCTCCTAAGAAAATAACTAATATAATCGGCGTATCCAAAGCTTATACTACACGCGTTGGTTCTGGTCCATTTCCAACTGAATTACTAGATAAGACTGGGGAAAAACTAAGGGAAATTGGCAGAGAATTTGGAACAACTACTGGAAGACCTAGAAGATGCGGATGGTTAGATTTAGTTATGCTTAGGTATGCGGTAATGCTTAATGGAACAGATGAATTGTTAATTACTAAATTAGACGTACTTAATTCCTTTGATGAAATAAAAGCATGTGTTGCCTATGAAATTGATGGGAAAAGGATTGAGAACTTACCAGCAAGTAGCGAAAAATTAGCAAAAGCTAAACCCATTTATCGGACGTTTAAAGGCTGGGATAAAATTAACGAAAGTGATTGGATTGAAGCTGTACAAACTAAGGTCATACCTGCAAAAGCAAGAGAATATTTAGAATTTATTGAGAAGGAATTGGGCGTAAAGATAACTATGTTGTCCTTTGGGCCTGAAAGGGAAAAGACGATTATACTTTAAACTTAAATTTCGATCTCGATCTTTGTTTGTACTGCTATTTGCATTATCATTCTAACTAAATTTTTTCCTTTTTCGCTTAGAATAAATTTGTTCTGTTCCGCTTCTTGGATTAATCGATGCTCCAAGCAGAAATTTTTAGAACTTTTAGTTCCATCACAATCAGAATTATTAATTGAAAAAGGCATATCTTGATCTAGTCCTAGCTTTGAAAGGTTTAAGATAGCATGATTCTGAGTAATCCTATCAATAACTGGATTGTAAATAACATTTCCAAACTGTTCGAATATTGGGAGCTTTGATATAAGTACTCCTAAACCTAATTCATCAAACAGAAAAGAAAGATGATAGACAAGTTGCTCATCAGATAAATCCGAACTTGGAATATGGGCTTGTGATAATTTTTGTAATCCATCTTTCCCATCTGATTTTTTATCCTCATGCATTGCTTTTACGCTCAGTCTTAGAATGTCGCGAATTTTTATCCTTCTTGCTGCGTTTGAACAAACGATTTCAAGACCGCCTTCAGCACATTTTTTACCAATAATTTGAAGCAGAGGCAAGTCTCGAATTTCACCTGTTCTTTCAAGAGTTTCAATTGCACTATGCGGTGGTGTGATTAGAGTATTAGGAGCTTTAAATTGTTCAAATAGATTCAAACTTAAATTGACATAATCGGACGCACTAGCTAAAACCCATGCACGCGCAATCTTTCTTGCAATGTCTATGCAGATTAAACCAATTTTATCAGAAAAGATGCCTTCTTTGTTATTAAGATAAGCATTAACTAGACCTTGAAAAATACCGTGTGCTAAAGTATAATTCCCTTGTTTTAGAAATTCTAATCCAGAATAGAATATCTGCTCGTATGCATGTTTTTTCTGTTCTTCACTTGTGCAATAACGTTCTATAAAATAGATCTGGTAACGGACAGAAGACCAGTTATCTTTTTTTAATTTTTCAAAGATTTTGGAGTCTAAATCAATCGATACATCCAACTGATAAAGATTTGGTAGATCATTTAGTTCTCTTAAAACTTTTGGAGTTATTTGAACTGCATATGCGATAGGGTCAATTGTTAAAGCTTGCAAGGGGTCTTGTTTTTGGCTTCCATTAGAAAGTTTTTTAGAAGAAGGAACTAAAGCAGGGGCTCGGCTAGAAACATGTGGCATCAGACCAAGAACATTAGCTAAGTCTGGGTCATTCTTTTTCCTAAATCGATGAATTCCATTTCCAATATTGTATTCTGTTCCAGGAGCAGGTAAGCGTTCTCTTTCATTTCTATATCTAACCATAAAAACCTAGTAATAAATTAGAATGGAAGTTGTTATATAACTAACGTTTTAACAGAAAGTGCCACTTAAAAGGTTAATGTAATCTAACTGCTTGTGGTTTTGGTGATCTAAGCAAATGGGTTAAGTCAGATGGTTTATACACTTTTACCCCATTTCCATAATTTACTGCCCTTAATCTTTGCCCTCTAAGTAATTGGAAAAGTTTTTCCCTATCTGGGTATTCATCCTTTTCAAAATCGGTCATAAGACGGCCTGCTGCAACAAGATTTCCAAAAAGAACTGATGACCTAATGCACCTGCAAGAAGAATAAGCAACGCTAAAACCAGACCAGAATGCATCTCCAGCACCCGTATATCTTTTTGGGTTTATATCCATTGTTGGAACTAACCACGGTTCTTGGCGGTATATTTCTTCGTTTGGATGAACTGCAAAAGAAACTGTGCTTCCATGAATTACTAGCCATGTATTTAACTTAGTCCTACTAAAAGTTTCACTAATAACCTTTTGTGCCAGGGCGATCTCATTTTCTTCTGGGTTAAAACCAAATTCTTTTGCAAGATTTTTAAGTTCATTAGAATTAGCTGAAAAAATAATCTCGGCATCGTAATTGAGATCACATATTCTTTGACAGAGTTGTCCGAACAGTCCCTTTCTTCTTTTATCCTCGTCATACCCCAAATCTAAAAAAATATTTTTTCTAAGTTCTAATATCCCGTTTAACACAGGCAGATCTAAATTGCAAATCGTAATCCAATCCTTGGTCTGTAAATCAAGTAATTTTATTCTATGCACATACTCCTCTATTTGTGCATCGGTTACACCACTTAAGGTCGTACCTCTAAACAGGATATTATCATCCAAAAGTTCTAAAATTATGTTGTCATAATGGGGGATTACTATAGAATATAGATCTAATTCCATTCCGTTTTCTTTTGCAATTTTTTTGGCAAATTCTATTGTTTCTTCACTTGCAAATACTAAAGAAGAAATGTTTTTTGCACCTATTGTCTTAGCTTCCAAGTGACAGGGTATAGCCCCTCCGCCTATTCTTGCACCAGACATACCCGTTAATTTTGATGTTTTTATTGGTAAACTCCCAATAGGAACGCCGTAAACTTGATGTATTACATCTGGACCAATAGATTCAAATAATTGTTGCCTTGTAATTGGCATTACGATAATTCGATCTATAACTGCTTTAAGTCCTACAACTAGTTTCCCGCTAAAATCGTCAATTCGAGAATAAACTTCATTAAGAAATTGCATGGTTTCGTCCATGTAATTATCTATCGCAAAAACGATTTAAAAATAGTACTGAAAAAGGGAATTGAAAAGACGAATGTTAAGAAGTTTCCAAATGTTTCCTAACTTCACTTATAAATGCGCGAATCGAATCTTTTACTTCGTTTAAAGCAACTCTTTGCATTTGAGTAAATACTGTCTCAAAGCTTTTTTCAAATGGTTCGGATGTACGACTAATTATTTGTGCAAATCTTTGGGCCGTTGCTTCGATTTGATTTCTAAATGCAAAAATTACTAAGTTTGCCCGGCTACTTCTTTGATCGCTTGCAACCGTTGGATTAATTATCGTTGCTAGTAGTAATGCTGGATCTGCAAGTTCAATAAGAACAGAACCACGAGTGGGGGTAACGATTGCAATTTTTAGAGTATGTTCAAAATCAGAAGGATCTACTATTATTGGTCCGACGTTTTGATAAAACAGGTCAACATTTGGAACATCAGTCATTCTGAATAATCCATATTTGCTAGGGGTAATTTTTGTTCTTGTCCCGCTCATTGTTCCAAAACTAGTATCAATAGAATCAATAAGTGATGCTCTGACTAACGCTGTCCTGGATTCGTCTGGAATTGAGTGCGCAACTAAGTCAATATCTGTTGCAATAAGTGTACTTGCTCTGCCTTTTTGTTCAGAATCCGAATAAATTCTACATGCAAGACCTCCTAAAAGGAGCGTACGGATACCTAATTCGCTAGCTCGGACTACTGCACCAGGCAAAGTCTCTAAAAGCGGCAGTTCTGATTTTGTTAAAGTGCTTGAGTGAGCAACTTCTTTAGGTGTGTAAATGGTATATATTTTTTCTTTTACAAATACGAGTCTTGTCATGTACTAATTATACATTTAAAGTATTTAAATGTTATGTTTTATTGTTCTACATGGTTTTAAAAGAGCAAACATTTATAAACAGTGTCCATCTAGTATGATTAATGTGATTAGTATGAATAAGATGAAAATAAAAACCGTAATGATGAACGCACGAGGAGTAATAGTTATACCACAGGAAATAAGAGAAGACCTTCAATTAGAAAATGGTGCGTCCTTGGTTTTAATAGAAACAAATAATGAAATAATCCTTAAAAAAGAAGAGGATGTAGCAAGAGCACTAACAAATCATGAGGATAAAATATGGAAAAAACTTTCCGAAGAATCATTAAAAAGAGCATGGGAAAAAGAAGACGAAGTTTGGGACAAATTAGCTAAAAAATTAAAGTGAGCGTATGAAACAGAAAGAGATCGTTTGGGTAAACGTACCCTATTCTAACTTTGAAGATGACAAACCTAGGCCTGCCTTGATTGTATCCAATAATGAATATAACGAAAGAAATTTGGATGTAATTATCTGTGCTATAACATCTAACTTGGAGAAAAAACCATACAGCATATTTATTTCGAACGAAAATTTTAGCATTGGAAAGATGCCCATTCAAAGCAAAATAAAAGTAGATAAAATAATGCAGATAGAAAAAACCAGGTTAAAAGAAAAGATTGCTGTTTTAAATGATCAAACTTTCGATTTGGTTATTATGGAGCTTTTAAAACTAGTTTCTCGCCCTTAATTCCCAGCTTTTCGGCTAAACACTTCAATGCATTTCATAAGAACATTCTGCGGATTAGCTCCTGGAATAGAGCAACCAGCTGCTTTAGCGTGTCCGCCTCCATTTCCTCCAAAAGAAACAGCAACTTCTTTCATAACTTCATTTAAATTAACATGGACGCGTCGCCTTCCTCTAGAAGATACGCGGCATTCGTTTTCCTTCTCTTTATAACTAGAAATAAACGCAACATCGACAAAATCGCTTAAAATTCCTGAAGCATCGCTTTCGTTAGATCCAACTTCGCTAATAACAACTACGTAATCTTGAATTATGTAATAAGTCGACCTTTGTATTGCCTTTAAAATTGCGATTTTCGAATCGGTAGTATATTCGTACTCTCCAAGTGCTAAAATTTCCTTGTAGTCCATTTTTGCAATTTTCATGAGCTTTGTTAGCATTTCAAATGTACTTATTTTTCCATTCTTGAATCTCGCAGTATCTGCGATTATTCCGCAGCAAAGCGCTTTGGCTACATTTTCATTTTTTATTTTTGGTAAAAAGCTTGCGATAAATTCAGCGCATGATGGAGCTGTCTCATCAAAAAATTCGTTCTCTGCTTTCATATCTCGCCCATCTGCTCTGTGATGGTCTATAATACAAATAACATCCCATTCTTTAGCGGGTTTAATTAACGCATAACTCGAAGTATCAGTTACAATCAGGCCATCAAATTTGGATTTATCAAGATTAGTTAAAATCTGATACTTTATTTCTAGTTTTGCAGCTAATGCTTTAGCCTGGTTGTTCATTTCATCAGGAACAACTACAATTGAATTAGGAAAAACAGAAGAGACTGCAAATGCAGAAGATATTGCATCAACATCTGCCTTCGCGTGAGTTGAAATAACAAATTTCTTTTTCTTATTCTTCTTGGCAAATTCTGCAAACTTTTTTCTAGTTTCTTCTAAATCCATGTTTATCTCCTAAATTTTAAATAAATCAAAGTCAAAAGGTCAAAAATAAATATTAAAAAAATTAAAGTTAAATAAAATTAAGCCATTGCGCCTTCCATTCCACCAAAACCAGCTCCCTTCATCTTCTCTTGCAATGACTTTTGCATTGAAAGAAGCGAGTTTCTTAATTTCTCCTCTTGTTTATCCATAGTGCTTAATCTTATCTGGATCAATTCTTTTCTTTCTTTTAAATCCTTTTCAGCATCATCTTTGGTACTTTTTACCATTACGCTGCCAATTGATTTGTAAACTTCTCCGCTTGTTTTCTTTAACTCTTCAGTTGCAAGACCGATTTCATTTAGTTGTAATTGTAACTGGTTTTTTTGTATTACTAGCATCTGTAATTGTCTTTCTAAATTTTCGTATTCAACTATTGATTTTTCCAAATCTGGGTTTATTTTTTGCATTCAAATCTACCTCTTAAATATTCAAGATTATAAATATAACAAAGCTTTTATAGTTGTTCTGCTTCTATGCCTTCTGCAATCTGTAAAACACGTAAATATGCGTTTATTGTAGCACGCAGAGAAACGATGTCCTCTGATTCAAAGTCAACTATTAACGTGTTCGCATCTGCTGAAATCTTTGATGTAGCTCGCTTTGAGAATTCTTCTTCCTGCTTTAATGCTATAACTGCGGCAGAAACTTCTTCTTTAGTTTTAAACTGAATCTTTATCTGTGTTGTGTTTTTCATGAATTATCAACTTCTTTAGCTAGCTTTATTTGCCCATCAATCCAACTCCACTTACCAAGTTCATCAATCGTAATAAATTCAATAAAAGCAGGAATATTCTCTTTGTTTTCCTTTACGATACAAATTCTGTGTTCTCCTACTTTTCTTGAATAACTAGCTAATTCGTCAATACTTTTCTTTGTCCTTGAGATATAAACTGTATTAAAAATAGAAGATAATTGCTTTGCAAGTTCTTTTGTGCTTTTAGAGCAATATCTTGATGTAGTAAACATACAAAGACTAATCAGTTGAAGCTTCTATTGCAATAGGTGGTCTTGCTTTAAGTAACATCTTTGCACCAGTTGGTGGAAACTGAAAGTTTGATCCTTCAATTTCTAAAATCTGTTTGTTTTTGAAATCGATATAATATCCCATCTGTTAAACACCTTGAAAATAAATTAAATCTACAATTTTGCGTATTCCTTTACTAATCGTGCACAAATTTCTCCAGCTTCACTTGTTAATGAGTACGCTCCGCCAGCATATACACTTTCACAGGCATTGCATCTCCAAACAGCATTCATCATTCGCTTAACTTTGATTTTACTGCATTTTGGGCAGTGATATAAAGCGCTTTTACTAAGGAGTGCTGCTTCTACTAATTTTCTTATTTTTGCACCGTATTTTTGTGTTCTTAAGTATCCCATAGGTATCAACTTATTCATATCTGCTCTATAATTATGTTCTTATCATGGATTAATCTAAGCTTTTAGCATTATATTTATGCTAGAGAGGCTTTTAAAAACGTTTACTTTTAGTTTTTTACTGTAAAATAATCTTTCTTAAATCATTTCCTCTTTTAAATGCGACTTCTATATTATCCATAAGTTCCTGTTTTGTTAATTTTCCAGGTCCTTTTTGAATTGCGCAAACGTGATCTTTTGTTGTTGCGATTGTTATTTTTGTATCTGCAACTCTTTCTTCATCTGCTGTTGGATCAACTAACCATGTTTCTCCAATCTTTACAAATGATGTCGTAACTGGGTGGCTGGTTAATTTTAAAAGTCCAGTATATTCCCCTCGAACTATTACATTATTTTCTATTTTTGGCATTCTTGCGCAAGTAAGGGCAGACATTGCAGATATTGATGCTGCATCAGTATAATTTCCTGAATAATCAAGAACATACATATCTAAGTAAAGAGAAAGCACTTTTCCTTCAGTAATAAAAAATGATTTGAGGTCAATATTATTTGAGCTTCTTATTCCCCTATCAACTACTCTCGCTAATTCAATTGCGTCTTCGTTTGGGGGACCTGGTTCAAAGCTTCCATGTGCTAATGGTAATAAATCCGCGTTACTTACCATAACACCTTCCTTTGGTCTATCTGGAAAAGGCGTTACTACATCGAATTTTGCACCAACTAAAACTTGTGTGTTGCCTAGTTTTGTCAATGCACTTCCTTCTGCATTAGGAATCGCATTTTTCTGTACTTCGATTTTCCTGTATTCATCAAAGCCTCTTTGGTCGAGTCTTTGACCTTTTTTGAGCATACTTTGTATTGCGTCCCTTTTTATTTGGGTCATTATTAAATCTTTTAATTCTTCAGCCATAGTATAAACACCATTTTCTAGCTATTAGCCATTAGCCTCTAGCAGGTAGCCACTTGCTACTTGCCACAAGCCACTAGCTAATCTTATAATACAAAATTTCCTTCTTTTTGATCGTAAACTGCAATAAGTGCTTCGGATTGTTTTTTGTGTATTTCTTCTGATTTTTTTATTGCCAAATCAATAAGATCGCTTATTTCCTCCTTTGTAAGCATACCGTCCATTTGGATTAGTAATAATTCTTTGTTCCTATGTGAAACTGCAACTGGGAAGTCACTTTCTCCAAAGTTATCCTCTTCCTTTGCTAAGTCAACAACCATTTTTCCATCTGCTTTACCTAAAGCTAGTGCGCTAACCATATCTTTTAGGGGTATTCCTGCATTAGCTAAAGCAACGCATGCGGCTGTAATTGCCGCAGTTCTTGTTCCACCATCTGACTGTAATATCTCCATGTAAATATCTATTTCTGTTCTTGGGAAAGATTCGCTTATTATCAGATTTTCAAATACTTCGCGAATTACTTTTGAAAGTTCAGTGCTTCTTCTTGAAGGCCCGCTTCTTCCATGCTCTTCAAGAGAACAAAATGGTGCCATCATATATCTGCACTTAATTAATGCTCTATAAGGTGATGCTTCGAATTTTGGGATACACTCTCTTGGACCATAAACTCCGCATATTATCTTATTTTTTCCCCATTCTACGTACGCGCTTCCTGCAGCCTGTTTAAGTACGCCCGCTTCTATTCTTAAGTTTCTTAAGTCTTCTACGCCTCTTCCATCCAAACGTTTACCATTAATTATTAGTTCTGGTTTTCCATCGCTGTTATTAGACATAAATTTCACCAATAAGTTTTATTTTTTTTACTTCTGCGATTTTTTACTTTCTAAAAAAGCTTGCATTGCATCCGTTAATCCTGTTGTGTGTGCTTTTTTAATAATCATTTCAATTGATTCAATAGCAAGCGGTATATTATTCTTTTCGCTTATCCAAACATAACCGTTGTTACCTACGAATATTTCGCCACCAGTATAATTTTTTATCAAATCGACCATGCTATTTTTTCTCCCAATTATTCTTGGGACTTTGGCTGGAGGAACTTGTATTATTTCCCCCTTAGGTAGTTGCATAATGTCTTCAAGGTCGACTTCGCCAATTTCGCTTACTGCCATTACCTTTCCAACAATTACATTTCCAATATCTAGCCGTACTCTTAAGAATTTTGAGTGAACGAATGCTGAAGAAGGGGTGTTTAAATCAAGAGCGTATCCTGGACCGCGTGCATCGGTTACTAAACCAACTACGGAGTCCCCAATTGATGGTCTATATCTTGCTTCTAAGGGAATAAAATGGCCCGCTTCATCTAAGCTGCCCATAACTGCGGCATAAGTTGCCTGACCATCGCTATACGTATTTGGAATACTAAGCCTTCTATCTGCTAATTTATGTCCGGGGAGAATAATTGCCTTTTGCATCAAAAAACCTCGAATAAGTATTTTTATCCATTGTAAAATAAATAGTGTATCCTATTCTCGACAATAGTAATATGGAAGAAAAGCGTTTAAAAGGTTATTTATTTGGAATGATTTTCGTTTCGACAGTGCCAATAGTAAGTTTATTTATTTTATCATAAAATTCTCCCTGCATTCCTGCAAATATTTCAACCATACAAATAAATGAACCATCTTGTGCCCACTGTTCCTGTAAAATCCCGTAACTTTTAAGTGTACCATAACATCTATGTGCGTGCTCTGGCGGAACTTTAATTGCGATTCTGACCTTTTCGAATTTTATTGGTAATATGAGTTTTAATTCTTTTACAATATCGTTTAGTTGCTCTCGTGGGTCTTTAAATGGATCTATCCCAACTTTTACTTGTTCAAGTGCGTTTTCAATCCGAATTGGTGTATGTGGTGCATTTGTTCTTGGGTCAATTGCTTCACGAAGCAAAATTGCAATAATCTGCTTTCGTTTATCTTCTATCTTTTTCCTTCTTTGATCAGTAGTTAATTGTACCTCTCCCTTTTCCATAACTAATTCAAGTATCTTCATTATGTCTGTAGTTCCAAATACTTTTTGCAATTGGTCTGCTTTAGCTTTTTCTCCTTTTCTTGCGTCAATATATACTTCTTCGGCAACAAGAATATTCTTCAAGTCTGTTTTTTTCTTTTCAATGTAAGCGTAAGCTGCATCCTGATCTACGTACAATTCGAACCTCTCTCCTGCTTTTTCATAGCTTGCAATAATTGCCTTATCTAAGGTTGTCATAAAAATCAATTATTAATTTAATTCTAAAAATATTTAAACTTACTATTCCCAAAGCTACTTATGTCAAAAACCAAAAACTACAAAAAACAAAAAAAATTTGGAACTAAGTCCTCTGATAATTCTATTTTGTCTAAGAATTTTTTAATTGTGCTTTCGATTGCGGTTTTGCTTGCTTTTGGGATTTTTTTATTTCTGCAAGCGCCATCTAATAAAACTCCTATCAATACTACAATTAAATCAGATACATCGAATCTCTCGCAGCCAACTTCTTCTAGTTTACCTTATCTAAACCCTAGAGCTTACATAACTTCTAGCGATCCAGTTATTGGGAACACTAGTTCAAAACTAACAATTATTGAATTTGGGGATTTCCAGTGTCCTTATTGTAAAACGTTTTATATTGAACAACTTCCACTAATAAAAATAAATTATTTAGATACTAATCTTGCAAGTTTTATTTATCTGAATTCTCCTTTTCCTAGTTTACATGATAAATCAGTTGACGCGTCTCTAGCTGGTTTTTGTGCAAAAGAACAGAATAATTTTTACCAGATGCACAATTTATTATTTGAAAAACAAGATGCTTGGAATAGAACTCACAAGGAATTATTTAACAATATGCTTCTTTCTTATTCAAAAGAACTAAACCTAAATCAATCTCAATTTGTTAGTTGTTTAGAAAGTAAAAAATACGCTAGTGAACTTGATGCAGAAATAAATGCCAGTATGTCTTTAGGGGTTAGCGGTACTCCGACATTTTTTATATTAATACAAAAAGACAAAATAAAAGGTTTGGATTTCCAATCTAAATTCGATCAAATCCGCTCGAATAGCGTTTCTGGTTTTGCACTTACTCCTTATCAAAACGAAAAAGATTATGTGATTGTTATAAGCGGGTTTGTTGATTATAAAACGCTTAAAGCGGTACTGGATATTAATTAAATCTACTATGGGGTCATTACTCAATGCACATGATGCATTGCTAATCAATTATTTCTTACTCCTAGCATCATCAACAATTGCAAGCCATGAGTCCCCAATTTTCATTAAATAGTTTCCGAATGTTTTGCTTAGTGAAATTCGCATTGGTCTAAACTTTCTTTTACTTTCTATGGCAACGATTGTATCTCGTTCAATTTTTATCATTCCAACTCTTTTTAACCTTGGTAAAACTCGGTTGTAAAAGGTTGCTTTTGAAATATCAGATGAATTAACAAACGAAGCTAAATCACTTCCTTCTAGGTATGTTTTTTCCATTAATAGTTTCATAAAGGAGGTTGCGGTTTCGTAATATTTCGCCTGGTACTTTTTAGAAAAAACAAAATTAATCACTTCATCTAAATTCCATAAATTACGTGTCGCATTTTCATCCTTATCCTGGAAATTCCTAAGTTCCTCGCTATCATATCTTGGAAAATAAAGTGATTCGTTTGAAGGTACTCCGCGTGATGCGATTGTTTTTTTCTTTTCTGTGCTTTGAGTTAGCTCATCCTTAAGTTCAATCATAAACATCATCATGATGACCGAAGTTAATAAAGCATACTAATTTTTCATTTTCATGTATTTCAAAAATAAGAACAAAACTTCCAATATGTGCCCTACAACAACCTTTCAAAACATTACCTAATTCTTTGTAATGGTGTGGATTTTCTAAAATTTGATTTATCTTTTTTATTATTCGTTCGTAAAGTTGTGGGTCATTTTTTTGTGTTTTTAAAAGTATTTTTGAAAAGTTTTCACTTTGATCAAAAGAATAAAGCATAAAATCAGCTCATTCTTTTAAAGTTTTCAAGTATGCTTCCATTTCTTGCGTAGATTTAAAAACTGGGCTTTTCTTACCTTTTGTCATTTCTTCTCTTATTTTGAGCGTTTCTTTGACAAATTCTTCCTTAAAAGGTCTCTCGTGAATTTCTTCTTCAACATCTAAGATAATCTGCTTGTAGTAAAGTAGTTCCCTATATTCATGTTTAGAGATAGTAACGTTTTCCATAAAAGCACCAATAAGATAAAACAAATAAGAAATAAAAGCTTGTTGATTAACCAAACATACTTCCAAATCCGCTTTCAGCAGTTTCTTCTTCTAGAACAATTTTTTCAATAACTCTTTTTTCAACTTCAGTTGAAGCAACTTTAGCTAAAGGTTTTAGTTTTTCATCTGCTTTCTTGATAAATTCATCACTACCGGAAATGTATAAATACATCTTAGTTTTATCTTCTGATAAACCTGCACCATCTCGAACTTTATAACCTACTCTTGCAAAGCTATCTTCTGCATATGGGTCAGTTTCAAGCATTTTTGTTATATCTGCTTTCTTGTTCATCTCAAATTCGTATACTCTTTTCATATAAATTACCTTTTTGCTACTTTCTCATACCACTATTAGAAACAAGTATTAAAGAACCTAATGTTACTGGCAGTGTAATAAAGAATGTAAATATATTTAACAAAGGTATCAAAAGCGTAATTGCCGTTAGTGAAAAAATTATGTACAGTCCAAATGCTGCAATTCCCTTGTATCTGATTATCCTAAATGCATTTCTTATTGATGCAAATGCACTTGTCTCAAAAAGTGACCTTGAGATAAAGCTGTAAATAAATATAAAATCGACAAAGAATTTAATTCCTATGAAAATAGCTGCTAAAACTATTTCTATATACGGAATATTTAGTTTCTTTAGAGCAAACAGATAAAGAGCAACTAATGGGGCTGCTAAAATCATTTCAATTAATAGTTTTATTACTAATATTGTGAAATATGTTCCTGCCTTTGTAATTCCATATCTGAAAAATGATGTAAAATCTATTTTTTGTCCCTGTAAAATATTATTTATGTTTTTAAGGTACGACCCGAATAATCCCGATCCTATATACAATGTTAAAATAATTGCCCCCGCTGCAATTGCAATCATTATTGGAGATTCAAGCGTAAGTCCAAATAGTGACCCAATTAAAAATGCCGTAAAGAAGAATCCCCAGACTGCCAAAGATGCAAGTAACTCTGAAGCAAGATAAAATACTGACAATTTTAAAAATAATTTAGCCTTTTTTCTATAGTTTCCAAAAGATTGTTGTAAAAATCCGAGCATAAAAAAGATTTGAAGTGAAACTATTTAAATACATATTAGCCCGATAGAAAAAAGATTGGACAGTATATAATCAAATTTAAAATAATATAATTCTACTAACTTGAGCTTTTTAATGCAAATTCTCTTGCCCGTTTGTGTAATTGTTTATTCGCAAAGCGTTCCATCCTTATTGCTCTAAGCAATATATATCCTAAGTCGTTTATGTGCTCTTTAGCATATCTCCAATCCTGTAGTTGAAGTCTAGCAAAATGCGTGATCTGTTCTTCTATAATATTTTGCTGATACATCGATATAACTGCTTCAGATATAAAATCTGGGTTTACTTCATCTTTTCTTAGAGTAACATCAAATTTTTCATCATCAAAAAATGTTGCCATTCCGCAATGAGCATAGCCTCTTGGGATTGCGATACAGTTTCGGGGATCTCTTGATAGTTTTTTTACTAACTCTAGTATAAATTTGTCCCTAATAAAATCAAATTCATATAAATATTCTATATATTCTTTTAGCATGGCTGGAATTAATTGAGAGTTTAAATCTTGTTTGTAAATTTCTTCAAAAACTAGATTATACCTCCAACCCAATATTACTGACTCAGCTTTTTGGGGTTCTATTATGCATTTAACTGAATCTGGTTTTTCTTGATTCAATAAAATAATCGAATCATTAAACCCCCAAGAATCAAAATGCAATTTATAATCTATGAATTCTGAAGGTATCTCTCTACCTCTGTTCATTGTATGTGCAAATAACTGGTTTATGCTTGCTTCTCTTTTATCTAATCTCTTCTGGAGTTTTTCAACTAATTTTTTTCTTTTTTCACCTTTGAGATTAATTAAACTAGACCACTTAGACCTATCTGGAAATTCGCTTAAGTCTAAGCTTAAATTTTCATAAATTATATTGACTTTTTTATCTTGTTTTAGAACGGTTTGTTCAAGAAATAGTTCTATGGATTTTTTAAAAAAACTTGAACTAGGAGCCTTTGAAGTATCATGTCCTGTGTGGGATCCAAAAGCTAACAATAGCGGTGTCTTTACCATATCATTTAAATTCAAGAAACAATTTATAAAATGTTAATAAAAGTAAAAATAAGGTTATCCCTGGTAAACTACTAATATTTATATTCCAATCCTGTTAATTCCTTTATATGGTAAAAGTTTCACGGTGTATGAGTACACAGCATCCGGATAATGTTTCAACCCCTTTTTTCTCGGATAGAGAAGTTTTGGCTGGAGAAGATGAAATAAAAGAAGCATATTTTGTATTTTCACAACTAAACTGCAAAGAACAAATGTGGGATGGCGAAGGCAAAGAAGTCGACGAAGAAGTAGTTGAAAAATTATTTACACGCTACCCAGAATTCTTCAGTAAGAGTATTCTAGGAAAGGATTTTTTCCTAACTTATAGAGTCCCAAATCCTAGTGTTCAAAAAGAAAAAGGAAAAGTAATGTTTGAAACTCTTCATAGCATAACGCGTGCAGCTGATGCGGCAAAAATTGCAAATAATCAGGATATTCCACCGATATTTGAGTTAATCTTGCCAATGACTACAAGCCTAGAAGAAATTGAAATGGTAAAAGAATACTATGAAAAAGTTATCATCGGTCAAAAAAATATCGTTTTGCACAATAAAAAAACAGTCAAAGAATGGGTCGGAGATTTTCAGCCAGAAAGTATAAATGTCATTCCATTATTTGAAGATCAAAATGCTTTATTAAATTCTGCAAAAATTGTTGAAGAGTATCTAAAGAAAAAAGATTACGAATATCAAAGGGTATTCTTAGCTAGAAGTGATCCTGCATTAAATTACGGTAGTGCATGTGCTGTCCTTTTAGCTAAAATCGCGCTTATGCGATTACAAGATGTAGAAGATAAAATTTCTATTGATCTATTGCCCATACTGGGAGTTGGAAGTGCACCTTTTAGGGGGAACTTTAGACCAGATAATGTTGATAATTGCGGGGATGAATATCCTAGTGTCCAGACTTTTACTGCTCAATCTTCTTTCAAATATGATAATTCCTTTAAGGATGTTGCAAATGCAATCGACATGTTAAACTTAAGTCGACGCGGTAAAGCTTTAAATATCGATGAAAAACGCGCATTATTCTTTGTCGAAAAAATAAAGAATGAATATCAGACACAAATCTCCTCAATATTTGATATTATAAATAATGTTTCTGCATTTGTCCCATCAAAAAGAAGCAGAAAACTTCACGTTGGCTTATTCGGTTATTCGAGATCTCTTAAAGGCGTAAAATTGCCTAGAGCGATAAGTTTTTGTGCATCACTTTATTCAATTGGTCTTCCACCAGAACTTCTTGGATTAAGTGCGCTTAATGAAAAGGAGTTTGATGAACTTCATAATTTATATGTAAAAGTCGATGAAGACTTACAAGATGTTGCAAAGTTCATAAATATGAACAATATAAATAAACTTCCAAATGAAGTTAAAAAAGGAGTAACTAAAGTTTTAGGGTGGATAGATTACGAAGAAGATGATAATTATGTTCATGTAACAACCAAACTATACGACGCCCTTTTAAAAGGTGACCAACAGGCAGTAAAAGAAAATCTAAAGAACGCGGCTTGGATGAGGAAGTTTTTGGGATAAATGTGAATAATTATAAAAAGGATCTGAGAACGATTATTATGTCAGAAATTGTTATCGATGAAAAAATAAGGCACGGAAAACCTACTATAAAAGGAACACGCATAACTGTTGACGAAGTACTTGATATGTTAAAGTCAGGTATGTCCTATGAAGAAATAACAAAAGATTATAGTTTAACAAAAGATCAGATAGTCGCAGTATTAACATATGTCTCTTCTTTGATTCATGGTGAAGAAGTACACAAGGTGCCCATGGCAAATGAAGTTGTTTCTTGATGAAAACCTACCAAGATCTCTAGTTTTATCATTAAATGAGCTTGGTTTTGTCGTAACACATGCAAGTGATGTCGGACTTAGAGGCGCAAAAGACTACGAAATTGCAGAATACGCAAGAAAACAGAATGCAATTTTGATAACAAAAGACTTAGAGTTTGGTAGCTTTTTAATTTATCCAAAAACTAGTCATCATGGCTTGATTATATTGCGGTTTCCTGATTACTTTAAATCATACGATATTGCTAGGGCATTAACGGAGTTCTTAAAAACCTTCGACCACAATAATTTAATCGGCAAACTTATCGTACTAGAAATTGGGCATTACCGAATTAGAGAATTATAAATATAATAATCGCTAGAGCTGGTTTTATGACTGATATTAAAGAAGAATCTATGGACTTACACAGAAAAATTAAAGGTAAAATAACGATTGAAGCTAAAGCGAAAATTGAAAATAAGCACGACCTTGCTTTGCTTTATACTCCCGGAGTTGCTGAAGCATGCATGCAGATTTTTAAAAACCCTGAATTAGTTTATGATCTGACTATGAAACACAACACTGTGGCAATCGTGAGCGATGGAACGCGCGTGCTTGGACTAGGTAAAATAGGTGCTGAAGCAGCACTTCCAGTTATGGAAGGCAAGGCATTAATAATGAAAGAATTTGGGGGAATTGACGCGTTTCCAATCTGCCTTAAAACTACTGATGCGGATACGATTGTTGAAATTGTTAAGAATTTAGAGCCTAATTTCGGTGCAATAAATTTAGAAGATATTGAAACTCCAAAAGTTTTTGAAATCGAGCAAAGGCTTATAGAAGAAATGAATATTCCTGTTTTTCATGATGATCAGCATGGAACTGCAATGGTTGTTTTAGCTGCTTTAATTAATGCTTTAAAAATTGCAAAAAAAGGCAAAGACGCCAAAATACTTATGGTAGGTGCTGGTGCTGCCGGTTATGCGATTTCTCATCTATTGCCGGTCGCAGGATATGAAAATTTAGTTGTATTTGATCGAGAAGGTGCAATAGAGAAATCTCGGCCAAACTTAGAGCCTTACAAAATAAAGCTTGCAGAACTTACAAATAAAGAAGGATACAAGGGAAAATTAGAAGATTACAAAGGCGCAGATGTGATGATTTGTGCGTCATCTCCAAAATCAGTTCCGCATATAACTATAAATAATATGCGTGGACCAAAAATTTTATTTTCACTAGCTAATCCAGTTCCAGAAATTTCTCTTGACGAAGCTAAAATTCTTAGCGTAGAAATTTACGGTAGCGGAAGGGCAGATGTTCCAAATCAAATAAATAATTCAGTATGTTTTCCAGGTTTCTTACGCGCACTTTTAGATTTCAGAATAAAGAAAATAGCTCCAGAAATGAAAATAGCAGCAGCTCAAGCTATTGCAGATGTAGTTAGCGAAGAAGAGTTAAAAACTGGAAAAATAATCCCTGATACTTTTGATAAACGGATTTTACCTAAGATTTTGGAATATGTGAAGAAGGTAGTTTAAACATTAAATTTGCCTTTCTTAAATCCATACGTGCAAGTAAACATGAAATTGTTTCGGTTATTGTTAAGTCTTTTTCTAGCTCTAAAATTCTTTCTAAATCTAACCTTGTACTTGGAGACAGATCAAAATTTTCAGCTAGATTTCTAAAAATTGCGCTTGCGTATAATTTTGAGCTTTGCCTTTTGTCTTCTAAATACATAATTAGTTTTGGCTCTAAGAATCTTAAATCATAACCTAAAGTAGTGAATTTAAGCAAACACTCTGCAACCCTTGTTTTTTCAAAAGCAAAACAGGGGTCAGAGTTAGTTAAAAATGAACCCAAAAATCGAAATGTAGAGTTAATATCAATTTTTCTTTGAATTAATACATTTAATGCTTTATATGCGTTATCTCTTATCTGATCGTCAAAATTAAGTAGTGCATATCCTAGAATTGTCGCAAGAGTTTTTGTATGACTTGTGTGATTTGCTAATTGAACTAAAATTTCAGAAGCTTGAATTGACATGTTTATCTCTTGTGGGTTTATGGATTCTGGGCGTCTTATGGGAAAAAGTACCCCCAATTTACGGATATCTAACTCACAGTCAGAAATAGGGAAAGGAAGAGCGTAATAAACCCCACTTACTCTTTTTGTGGGATATTGCATCTGGAGTAAACTTGCAATTCTAATCAAACCAGTAGTTTCTCTATTTTTATCTGCTAAGGTTGGCAATGTAGGGATGCCTCCAATATCCTTTTTAGATAAACGTTGAGTAATCATTTTAACCACTAAGTAATTCTAGATTTTCATGATATTTTATTATTTATTTTCGTATTTTGGGAGTTTGCCTAGCTTCAACTAAGCAAAAGTATTTTCTATACTAATTAGCACCTCTTCGAGTATTTAAACCTTTGCCCAAATTCAACATTTTCTATAACCATAAGGCTTAAATATAAGTTATGTGGTAATAAGATTATCAAAACGATTACTACTAACTAGGTGAAACGAATATGGAAGAACTCGTAAAAGAGCTTGAAAGATTAATTGATGTTCTAAAAACAGACTTAGAGCCTAAAGATGAATTAAATATACTAAGGAAAATTCAAGTATTATTTTGCAGGGATAGGTCACATGATCTAAGCACTAAAAAGCAGGAAGAAATTACTCAGATGCTGGAAGAAAAAATCCGCGTAATAAGGGAAGATATATACTCTAGAACTACACAAAAAATGGGGGTAAGTGAATTAATTCGAGAAGTCTGTGCTTATAATTTGGAACTTTTATTTGAAGAGCACAACATTTTTAATCACAGAATCAAATCAGCAGTAGAAATTCTAAAAATAGTTAGAAAAACTGACCCATGCGAGCAGGTTCGAGTTGCTATAGAACAAGCTCTAGCACGATTTAATCATCTATGTTTACCAAACACTAAAAATGATTTAAGAATAGTTGGACAAAATCCATTACCAGTTCAAGCAGTAACAAAACTAAAATTGGTATCTGGAAAATAAACTTAGTTTATTTCTTATACTTCTTCACAAGTTCCAAATCAACTTCGCTTGGTCCAACTGCATTAGCAATTATTTTTTCTAAATCAGCTTTTTCTACAATCTTACGTTCGAGCAACATATCTTTAAGCGGTTTGTTTGTTTGATACGCTTCTGTAACTAGTTTTGAAACCATCGAATAACCCAAATAAGGATTAAGCGCTGTCGCATAAATTAATGAATTATCAAAATGTTTCTTAGATTGCTCCTCATTTACTCTCAATCCTTTTATGCAGTACTCATCAAACATAAAGCAGCCATTAGTTAACAGTTCCAAACTTTCTAGTAAATTATGTGTTAGAAGCGGAGCAAAGAAATTAAGTTCAAACTGTCCGTTTAACGCTCCTTGTAAAACCCCAACATCATTAGAAATAACTTGTGAACAAACAAAGTTCATTGCTTCCGGAACGCTCGGGTTTACTTTTCCAGGCATTATGCTTGAACCGGGTTCTACTTCAGGAATACTTAATTCGTTAATCCCTGTTTTTGGTCCCGAAACAAATAAACGAATATCATTTGAAATACGGTTTAATGTAACTGCGAGGCATCTTAGAGAAGAAGACGCATACAAAAACGCATTCATACTGTGTGTGGTTTCAACTGTGCTTTTTGCGATCGAAACTTTAAGTCCGGTAAGTACGGTCAAATGCTTAGCAACTGTTTCTTTGAACTTTGGATGCGTATTTATTCCAGTTCCTAACGCAGTACCTCCGATTCCAAGAACAAGAAGAGATTCAAACGATTTTCTTATATACTCGTGATCGCGTTTTATCGCTTCGCTATATGCTTCGAATACTTGTCCAAAAGTAATTGGAACTGCATCCTGTAAATGTGTTCTTCCGACTTTTACAAAATTTTTGTATTCTGTTGCTTTTTTATCAAAAGATTTTTCTAATAAAGAGATGTTTTCGTACAGTCTCTTAGCTTCTAATAATGCAGCTAATCGAAGCGCTGTTGGCATTACATCATTTGAACTTTGGGCCGCATTAACATGGTTGTTTGGGTGAACTAGTTTATACTCTCCTTTTTTTCCACCTAAAATTTCACTAGCTCTATTTGCGATTACTTCATTTGTATTCATATTAGTTGGAGTACCTGCTCCTGCTTGAAATGCATCTAGTATAAATTGGCTATCAAACTTTCCAGAAAGAATTTCATCACATGCTTGCGCGATTGCATCAACAAGCTTTTTATCTAATACGCCTAGTTCACCATTAGCTAGTGCACATGCTTTTTTTAATGTAACAAGCGCGTAAATATATTTGATATTTACTTTGTTGCCACTAAGTCTAAAAACTTTATTTGCCCTAACAGCAAATCCGCCATAATAAGCGTCAATTGGTACTTCAATTTTTCCTAAGAAATCTTCTTCAATTCTTGTAGAATTATTATTTTGTTGCATTAATTAACCTCTTTATTAAGTTATAACAGAAAATTCTACCAAAAAGGTTTTTAATCAGCTCGAAATGATATTCGATTATTAACGGATAAAATTTGTCTGTTATTCTCTTTCCACAATATTGTCTCCTCTGATTTTATCTGTATCTCCAGGTGCTGCAATCTTGTCTGTATCCCCTTTCGATTTCGGCTCTTGCAATTCAAAAGACTCCGTTAGTCCTTCAATTATTACCGAATCTAATTCTGGAACTTCTGCAACCGGGTTCATTGCCTCTTCTGCGCTTGGGTTTTTACCCATGTCAAATTTATGGGCTAATGCGCGTAAGTCCATACCAATTACCGTTGCCTTTGTGTCATTATCAGTAACTAAGCCTGCAACAGGAAAGGTAAAAAACGGATAACATAAACCAACTCCAAGAAATTCATGCATCAAGTTCCCTCTTACCAAGGGGCCAATATACTCTTTATCCGATCTAACTAGAAATCTTATATTAGTTGAAGCAAGTACTACTGTAAGTTCAGCATCTATATGGGCTAATCCAAGACGGATAAAACTATTCGTTATTTCCTGCATAATTCTATTATGCAAAGAAGAGACTGATTCAATGTGGTTATCTTTTAAAATTAATTCTACAATCTCTTGGATAGTTAATTTGCTAAGCCTGGAAAAATTATTTTTTCTAATAAATTTTCTTACCAATCCGCTTAAATTAAGTAATACTTTGCCATCAAGTCGCTCGCCACAAGGTATTGTTGTATCAGGATCAATAAAGTAAAATCCGTTTTCATTTGGAAACTGTGCAATAACGCTGATTTTTTGATTTATACTATTCGGGTCAAGATTATAACCTTGTTCAGTAGGAACAAGGTCCTCAATTGTAACTGCGGAAATTGCAATTGCACAAGAAATACCAACGTATTCTGAAGGCGTATTAAATATCAATCTTGGCTGATTTACATGTAAATAGTTAGCTTGAAAATAATTTAATCTATCATTCTTTGCAAGAGTTTGTTTATCCGATAATAAAATATCTGGTGAAGGATAAATTATTTGTTTTCCAAATACACTGCCACTACCTGGATAAATTACAAAAGTGTTAGATGCGATTACAGAATAATCCCCCAAAAGAGCATTTTCTCCAAAATTGCTCATAAGTTTTATACACGATTTTGGCACTGCCCCGCATAATTTTGAAAATCCTAACCCATTAGCAGTATAATTTTTTCCGCTTACTTTTACCTCTCCCATCAAAAGAAATTCTAGTGTTAATGGATCAATTATAGAAATTCTGGAACCGTTTTGTCTATTATGATGTGCAACACTTATTTGCATATCAAAAGCAGATAGTTCTTCTTCTCTTGAGGAAAATATTCCTGCATATTTACTAGGACATCGTGCATCTAAAGAATAAGGTTCCAGAAGTATCATATCTTTTTTTAACACAAAAGGGTTTTGTCTAATCCTTTGCTCATGAGCTGCAATCCTGCTCTCTCTTCTTAGGTCATGATCTAATCTTCTTATAGAATCAAAACTTCTACCAGCCAGAATTCCAAAAAGCATTTTTCGCACCAAAATTATTTTTTTGTTGTTTTGCCCTTAGTTCGATATATCAATTGCTTCCATAGCAGCTGTTCTAGCTTCACCTACGTCTGCTTTTTCAGTTTCCCCTGAAACGGGTAAATCCCTGGCCGTATCTGCCTTTTGAATAACCTCGCTTGCGATTGCGCTTAGATCTATTGCAAATGTGTCTGCAAGTGCCGCTGCTAACCTAGCATTTACTGGAGGAGTACTTTTTCCATTTGCTGTCACGGGTGGTTGAGGTTTAACTCTTCTTAACTCGGTCGTAGTTGCAGTTACATCTAAAGTATTAATTGGGGGAATATTAACTACTGGAATCGATACAGTATCTCCAATTTCGTGGTTTATCATAAACAAGGTTGCTCCTAAGGCTGTAGTTTGCATTGTAATTGCACCTTCAAAAGAGCTTACTACTCCGCCGATCGTTTGATAAGATAATAAATTAAAATCATGCTTAGGCATTATTTCAACACCCCTAAATGCAAAGCCTGCAAATGGTTTATCCGCTTGTGGGCCTTTAAAGTTCACATATCTTTCGTGGTCTGGTTTTTTATCTAAAGGCCAATCTCCAATCGGGATACCTCTTTCGTCTATTTGATACAAACCACTTTGGTAAGGAAAATTAGGATAGCTAGCCGCACTAGCCGAACACTTTACGTGTAGATCAATTCCATCGAATTTGAAGTTTTGGTTAAAGTCCAAATTAAAAATAACAATTGCGCCAATTTCGCCATCAAAATCAGAGGTATCCACAATTATTTTTCTTGGGTTGCTTAAATTATATTTTGTTCTAAGCGTTCTTTGGCTACTAAATCTTTCGAGAATAGGTATTTTATTTTCGATGATCATTTCTTTACCGAATCCAGTCAATTCTGCAGGTCTAATTATAAACGCATTAACTGGAAAATGTGAACACCTAAAATATACCTTTCCATTCACCTTTACTGCCCCATTACCATTTGTGTACTTTGGGAAAAAAACGCCTGAAGATGAGACTTCTTTTCCTGTATCAGCATCTAAGTTAGACCCTAAAACAAGTAAATCATGCGCATCTATCGGATCAATTAATCGAACTTCTATTCTTCTCTTTTTTAAATCTGCAATCTCTTTTAATGCCTGGATTGGTAAAACTCCTTCTGTTTCCTTATCAGGAACACCATTTTTAAAGTATTTTTTTAGTAAAACTGCTGCACTCTTTTTATCTGCATTAGCTAAACCGCTTGTAAATGTATGAACAAGAACGTTCGAATTTGGTTTTTCAATTATTGCTTGGCTCATTTTAACACCTATTTGTAATATGTTTATATGGTAAATAGGCTATAAAAAACTATCTAATCTGTACGTAATTTAACACAATTATAAAATTAGTCTGAGTGCTAGTTAGAATTTTTATCTAATTCATCAAGTATCTTACACACCTGGTTTACTCCATCAATATTAAGAATTGGTTTTCCAAATTCAACCGTATCATCAACAATTCTTGGGCAGGCCGTGTTTACGTAACAATCAAATACAAGAAAATTATTTACTGTAATCGGTTCTAGTTCGTTTGCTACTAAAATTGCACATTGTTTTCCGCGTTTTTCTAATTCCCGTTTTGCATACTCTGCATGTCCTAGGTTAAATTGACCTACTTTTGTGCTTACAAGTATTGCAAATCTTTTACAGTCTACTGCCTTTATTATTGATGCTTTTCTTCTTTTATGGAGCAGTTCAATATCTTTATTTACTGCTCTAAATTCTTTTGTAGTGGGGTTAAATATGTAAACTGGTTTTTTACTTTCAATCGCGAGTGGATGAAACATCCCATCTCCAATGTATAATACTGCTTCTATTCTTGATTCAAGTTTTTTTATGCTTAATGCATCGCAGCCTAATACCTGGCCTGGTTCTCTTGCCCAAAAGCCAGTTTCTGTGAGCACAGTTATCCCATTATTTGCAAAAATTTCCTTTATCTGCGGCATTTGATGAATGTTTTGAACTGTTGTCAGGATTGCGATTGTTTTGTACTCTTTTAATTTTGGGGCAAATTCTTCTATAATTCTTAAATCTAAATCAATTGTGTAAGGCACATATTCAATTGGTATTTCGAGTTCGCTTCGGACAAATTTATTATGTCCAAAATGTACTATTTTATCTGCCTTTATCCATCTTGCTTCATCTAAGGATATGTCGCATGCGCCATAGCAAGCAGAAGCAGATAGGAATACTTCGTGACCTTCACTTTGATATTTTTGCATTAATTCAAAGCCTCTTTGTTTGAGTCCTTCCGGAAATTGTAAAAGAATACGCATAAATTCATCTAGTCAAATTAGTTTTGTTATTAATGATGAATGAATTAGTATTTAATGTTTTTGCTATTGCTAATTTACAGTAGTTCCGAACTTCTTTTAACACATTAAAAATAGCCACTGTTTATTCTGAT
>JBBSVN010000017.1:0-7439 GCA_038046765.1 Microcaldota archaeon
ACAGGTTCTTTTTCTGCTTTAGCAACTTCAAAATATTCTCTTTCTTTAAAACTATTTTTCCTCCTTCTAATTTATCCAACCAACCAGTAGTTCCGCTTATTAGTTCAAATTCAATTTCGGATTCCTTAAGTAATGTCTGCAAGTATCCTCTGCACTCTGAAAAGTTCGTTTGTTTGTCCATTATTGCAAATGCTAATTTTTTCTTCATATTGCCCTCTTCGTAAACATATCCTATTTCATATATTTTTTGTGGGAGTCCCTTCATTTTGTTCTCCCCAAATATATCGAGCATTTTCCCAATTAAACTCGGTCTTAAAACTGTAAATTCTGTGCATGCGGGATTTAGAACTTCAATCAATGATCCGTTGTAATTTATTTTGTTAATGCTTGACTTATCAGTTAGCAAAAATGTTTTTACCTCTAAAAAACCCATACCTCTAATTGTTTCATCAATTTTTGCGTAGTCTTCTATTGATTTTGCTTCAGTATAAATTTCAGGTATTTGTGGTTCAAAATTATTATATCCATATGCAATTGCAATGTCTTCTACAAGGTCTATTGGGCCCATAATGTCTGCCCTATAGGGAGGTATCTGGATTGTTTCATTGACCATGTGGTAGCCCATCTTAGTTAACAATTCTTTTATTTTTTGATTCGTTAATTTTATTCCAAGTACCTTTTCAACATACTTTTTACTTATTTTCATGTCTTTGGTTTTTAACTTGGGGCAGTGAATTGTTTTTTTATTATACTTAACTGCAACCTCATATATTGTTCCGCCCATATCCGCGCATGCACAGCAAAATATATTTAGTGCAGCAAGAACAGAATCTATCGTTATTCCAGATACTTCAATAAAAATATCCTTAGTTTCTAAATCTACTTTCCCTGTTTTTGCGCTATTTACTATTGGAATAAGACACATGATCTGGTTCTTGGCATCAAGGAAAACAGGGTATTTTTTGGCATCTTTTAATATGTGTCCATGTTCCTTTCCTTTTTTGTGGATTGTTAAAATCTCCTCTGCAGTCATTTCCTTATCGTAGCCTAAAGGTACGTATTGTATCTCCTCTTTTTTCATTGTAGTATATTTTATTGGGAATTCTATTGCCTGTAATGGGTAAACTCCGATTCCGAATTTTTTTGCATTTCTTCCTAAAGTCCCAACCAGTTTTTCCTGCAAGCGAACTATTTCCCGTATTCTTTGGTCAGTAAAAATTATTCCTTTTACAACTGCACAAACAGTAAATGGTCTTATTGTTTTTACCGAAGGATCTACGGTTACGTGGTAGTCTGATTTTTTCGCATTATACTCATTTATTTCGTTTTTGTAGTATGCATTAAGCGTTCTTATTACGCCCTCCATCGAGTACCAGTCCGGTCTATTTGGCGTTAGCTCTAAGATGATATTTTCTCCATCTTCAAAACAAGGTGCACCTATTTCAGTTAACGTAGCAATTATCTTTTCTTTCGATTGTTTTGCATTTGCTACAAGCTCTTTTGTTGGAAACTCAACTACTACCATAAGAAATATTTAGACTAGTATAAATTAAAATAAGTGTGCCTTTGGTTTTCTAGTTTATTTCTGCGCGTGTACTAACTACCTTACTTGAACTTACACCCGTATGCAACAAAATCTTTGTTTGCGCCTCCCGAATCATTTGGTTTATGATTGTAAGTGGAACTTTCTTGTCTTCTAGCATATGTTGTGCTGCACAAAGTAACGCTTCAACCTGTGCACGTATGGTTTTGTTTTTGTTATTCTGCATTTTACTATCCAAGTAACCCATTGTTCGTTCTATTTCTTCTGATAAAACAAATCTTTTTGTTGAATCTATGAGTCGCTCTAACATTTCTATTGCTGCATCGGGGTGTTTTTTTACTGCTATTTCGACTGCACGTTTTGTCCAAACACATCTTTGGTAATGTCGTACGCTATCTATCTCTTGGAGTCGGGTTATCATTTGCTCTAAATTCACAAGTAGTTTTATTACCTTTTCTCGTTTTTTTAATTCAGCTTCAACTAAGATTCTTGCTTTTGCAAATCCACTTTTAATTGCACTTTTAGCATACGCACGGGCAGTAAATATTAGTTTCATGTTATTGTATATCTTAGGAAGTGTTTAAATAGTTTTTACTAACCGCACGCAGCATCTTCATCTTTCTTCTCTTCTGCCAATTTTTTTGCAAAAGGAGTTTTATAATCTTCGTTTAAACATCCGGTGCAAACACTTAATCCGATTGCCTTCTTCAGTCCTTCAATAGAAATATATCCTAAACTATCTGCCCCTATAAACTGTCTTATCTCTTCCACGGTTTTGTTGCTTGCAATTAGTTCTTTGTATGTTTTCATGTTTACTCCGTAAAAACAAGGTGCCTTGATTGGTGGGCAGGTAATTCTTAAATGAACTTCAATTGCTCCTGCTGATTTTACTAGTGCAACAATTTCCTTTAGCGTTGTGCCTCGGACGATGCTATCGTCAATAAGTACTACTCTTTTGCCATTTATTACTTCTTTTATTGGGTTAAGTTTCATTCTTACTGCGTCTTCCCGCTTGTTCTGACTTGGCATTATGAAAGTTCTTCCAATGTATCTGTTTTTTATCAGTCCTTCACGCATCGGTATTTTTGATACTCTCGAATATGCTTCTGCGGCTGTCCTTGCTGTATCTGGTATTGGTATCACAACTTCTGCGTTTACGGGGTGCTCTTTTGCGAGCGTTTCGCCTAATTTTCCCCGTGCTTCAAAAACGCTTTTGCTGTTTAATATTGAATCTGGTCTTGAGAAATATACATACTCGAACATGCAATGGTATGCTGCCAGTTTGTTGATCGGTGTTCGGTTTATTTTGCCTTCTTGGATAGTTACTAATTCTCCACCTTCAATATCTCCGGCGTATGCAATTCTGTTTATGTCAAGTGCGCAGCTTTCACTAGCCACACAAATAAAATCTTCATTTTCGCCGTAAACGAGCGGTCTTATTGCATGCGGGTCTCTAAACGCTAAAATTTTTCCATCAATTATTGCAACATTTGAGTATGCGCCGTCTACCTTCTCCATCATGCTTTTTAACGCGTTTTCCAATCCTTCGTTTAATTTTTCTTCTATTAAAAATGCAAATATCTCGCTGTCTACGCTCGTTTTAAATTTGTGTCCTTTGTCTTCAAGTTCTTTCTTGATTGGTTCGTAGTTTGCAATATGGCCGTTATGTGCTATTGCGATTTTCTTATGTACAAATGGTTGAACATCAACTTCCCTTATATCTCCGCTAGTTGGGTATCTTACGTGTCCTATTCCGATGCTTCCGGGCATTTTCAGGTCTTCTTCTTTAAAAAATTCCCCCACTAATCCTAATCCTTTTTTTGTTATAAATTTCTTATCATTAAAAACAGTTATGCCGCATGCATCTTGTCCCCTATGTTGTAGTGCTGTTAATGCGCGGTACAAATATGGTGCGACGTCTTTTCCTTTTTTAGCGTAGATTGCAACTATCCCGCATTCTTCACGCTTTTCGGATGTACTAAAATTAGTTGCAATGCTTTCTTTGTCCATAATTAATATTTGTTAAATGGTTTTAAAAACGTGAACCTAGTTTTGAAGTATTGTGTATGTTCCCGCAACATTTACATTGCTTATTTTTAGGGTGTTTACGAGCGTATCAAGCTGTGCGTTTGTATTTTGCCAGCCTACATTTCCATATCTCCATAATCTAAAGCCATCTTCGTAATCCAGTCCGCTAACAAGTTCAGAATCGTGCCAGCTAACCGTCAGTTTGTCTATGCTAAATGCAGGAACCTGCAAAATCATGGGGCGAATAAGGAAATACTTATCTGCAAATGATTTGGATCGTGGTCTTTGAAATGTTGGTCCTGACCAGTCTATGTTATACGCTTCATTGGGCGCAACAGTATCTTCTATTGATAAAATCACCTTCGTATTTGGGTTGGCTATTCTGTTTGACAAAATAATCTTTGTTGCCGTAAATTTTATCGGTCTTGAGGCATAACCTAAGTCATTACTTACAACAAGTCCTTTTTGGGGTGAATCGTAAATTTCGTTTTCGATTTTTGTATCGTCCGCACCGTAAATATACGTTGCTCCTGCTAAATTATTGTAAAACTCGTTTTGGGACATAGTCGTATTGCTGGAATTTCTATTAAGTTCAACACCAATCCGATTTGCTTCAAACACATTTTCTTTAATCGTATTCCTATTTGAGTTTCCGCTTATCTCTATTCCTGCGCCACTAGCAAAAAAGGTTATCGCTGGGTTTTGGTAAAAATAACTTTCCCTTACTAAATTGTCGCTACTATCAACGAATTTGAGTCCAGCCGTGTTTGTCACAAAACCATTGCGCACATAGCTTTCACTTTCAAAAGTGTTGTTTGATGAATTTAATATCTGAACACCAAAAAGAATACTGCTACTTATATGATTATCTAAAAAATACCCCTCGTCTAACCTATCTACAAAGACCCCTGTCTCATAACCTGCAATCTGGCATTTCGTTAATCTTAGTCCTCTGGAATTTTTTATATATGCTCCATACTTCCCAAGTCCGCTGCCATTTGCACTAATTGACTGGTTTTGGCAATCCAGGTTCACATTATCAACTGCGCTTATTGTTATACACGAATTTTTATTTGAACCAGGTATCTGTGTCGGAGCACCTACAATATCATTTGTTAATACGTAATTGCCTGGTGCGCTTATCGCCCTGCAGGAGTTAATTTCAATCGCCAAGGTTGCATCTAATAATATCAAGAATAAGAAAACCGTTAATATCTTGTAACGGAACATATTTTTGTTTGTGCGGGTCTTGTTTATATACCGTTGTCCCAACACATGCAACTTAACTTTAAAATCAAATCCTTCAATAAGTTTATTGTGATACTATGAAAGTCATTCCTGTTTGTGAAATACGAAGATTTGGTTTACGTTTAGGTTCAGTCCCTGTTTCTACTTCTCAGGCGTATATTGGTAGATATACTAGAAGATTATTTGATGGCGAATATGGGTTTAGAAACGATGGTGCGCTAGGTCATTTTGTTGGCCTTGCAAAAGAGCACGCACATAAACAAGACCAAGTTCGTTTAAGGCATTTTTCCGGACCTATGGATCCGATGCTAGAAGGAATAATTCTTCAGCCTAATTCTGTAACTGATTCTATCAGGTCAGCTAATCTTGCAGAATTTATTTCTAAGGCTCCTTTTAGGACACCACAGTTGCTTGAACTTGGTGCCAATTTAGCACCCTATGAACTTTCTTTAATCAAAGCCGCCTGTATTAAAGGAACATTTGGCCGGGAAGCACTACTTCGCGACGCTATCGCAAATTTTGATCTGCCAGCCCATTATGTTCGGGATTTTCTTATTGGCGTTGTAAGGCAAGAACTAACTTTGTTAGAACTTAAAGTTCGAACTGCCTTATTTGCTCTTGCATTACGCGTTTGAAAATAAAACCCTATTACGTTTATTGTTCCATTTATAACATTTTTTGTTTTATTTGTAACACCTGTTTCGTAATATTTAAATATCAAAAAATTCTCCAATATTGTCATGAGCCTAGCACAATTACCTTTTCAATCAGCACGGTCGCTGCAAAAAACACCACCTCTAAAACTTCTAAAACGAGAACCCTTAGTTGAACTAAGTTTAACCAAAAAAACTCCGCTTAAGGTTTACTCTGGTTTTGACTGCGTAGATAAATCAAAAATTAAGGCATTACTCGAAGCTAAATTCGCTCCAGGTAAATTAAAAGAAAACTACTTTTCCGACCCTGCGGAACGTGTTTTTGTTGTTGGCGATTACGAGGCAGTTGCGATAATGAAAACTATTGCGGGAGTTCCTTATTTAGATAAGATTGCATCTAGCGCAAAAGGAGCGGGTCAAGCATTAATGAATGAATTAAAAAGTGCTTATCAAGATGGTTTTGCATGGCGTACTAAAAATATTCCTGAGCGACCTAATTCTTGGTATCTAAAAGAATGTACTGGCCACAGTATACAAGGCGAATGGGCTATCTATTGGTTTAATGTTCCAGAAAAAAAGCTGTTCTCGTTAGTCCCTGCAATCGCTAATTTACCGCAAAGTTTCCAAAAACAAACCTAAACATCAATCTATAAAAAACCTTGTAAACAAAGTTATCCTATTATGGAAGCGTTAGCTTTACGTACTTGCCATATGCGACCGTAGTCTAGTGATTTTGTGATAATTAATTTAATAATTATTCCTAAATACGGGTAACGGTAGGATTCTAGGTTGCCAATCTAGTGACCCGGGTTCGAATGGAGTTTAAGAATTTGTTTTCTTTACTTCTGATTATCCCGGCGGTCGCATTTTTTGCTTACATTTTTACTTAGTTTTAATTACGTCATTAATCAAAACCAACCAGACAATCATTTAAAAATACTCTCCACGAACTTTAGAAAAAACAATCTTACTAAAGGTCATACTATGGTAACAAATCTTTCGCAAGAAATTTTAGCTAAACTGGATATTAGGGAAGTAAGTGCACTTCGCGGCCATGAACAAACTATTTCTACAAGCGTCAAAAAACTAAAAGAAGCGATGCTTAATATCGGTCACTTAGTTGATCCAATAATCGTTGACAATAAAACAAACACTGTTTTAGATGGTCACCACAGGCTCAAGGTTTTAACTGTTATTGAATGTCCCTTGGCAGCCTGCCAGACTGTCGATTATTTAAATCCAAATATTAAAGTTGGTACTTGGTACATGGCAATAAATAAGCCTCTTGAAGAAATCATTGCTAATCGTGAATTTAAAGCAGAAAAAGTCGACCTTAACGCAGGTCAGGCTGCCGTAAAATCCTTAAAAACCGCGTTTATGGCAGTTCAAAAGAAAAATAACAAAACCGAATCCTTGCTACTTGATCCTGGAAATTATAAATTAAAAGAATTAGTTGAAGAACAAAATTATATCGTTTCTAATCTTAAAGATCTTGAAATTCGTTATATCGCTGATGATCAGGCTGAAGAATTTTTAGACCAGGGTTACACGGTTTTAGAGCGAAGAGCGTATACTAAAGAAGAAATAATCCAATCTGCACTAGATCATAATCCGCTTCCGCCTAAATCAACACGGCATTTAATTCCCGATCGGATTATTCGGTTGAACATGAAACTTGGTTGGTTGCATGAAGATAAAACAGAAGCTTTTACTCATTTAAAAGAAATGCTCGAAGTTCGGGCGTATAATGGAAACGTTCGAAGATATGTTGAACCGGTTATTGTTATATACTAATCTAGCTCGTGGCAGGTAGCAAGTAGCCTGTAGGATTGAGAAGTGAGCTTTGAACTATATGTTTTAGGGCACGAGTTGTTCGTATGCAATGTTTATCTTTTTTTCCAAATCTTAGGTACCAGTAGTTCCGAACTTCTTTTAACACATTAAAAATAGCCACTGTTTATTCTGAT
>JBBSVN010000018.1:0-1294 GCA_038046765.1 Microcaldota archaeon
GCAAGACCTTTAAGGATAGAATTTGATAGGGCATTTACCACGTTACATCAAGAGGCAACGCAAGAGAACCCATATTTATTGCTGATACAAATCGTGTCCTGTTTCTTGATAAAAAAGAATCAACTTCAATAGCAAGAATAAAGACCTTTTTGGCTTTTCGTTACTGAAAAACTAATGACCTTTTAAGGTCGTCTGCCTGCTATCCGGAAGATCAAGTATAGTATAGTAAATGCCAATCGCTCGAAAAGTCACAACTCAATCCTTGATGTTTTAAAAACAAAGGAGGATTCTGTGTATATGGAAAACCTCAAAGTATGGGATAAATCCGCCCCTTTTGTGTTTTGTCTTTCTATAGATTTGATTCGTTCGACAAAGGCAGGGTTAAAATTAACCACTGCAAAATTAGATACGTTTAACAGGGCATTAGTAGATCAAATCAAACCTCATCTTGAAAAGCTTGAACTCACAGATGCTCTCCTGAAGTTTACCGGTGATGGTTGGTTGTTGATGACTGATCAATATGAGAAAGTTCCTAACTTATGCTGCCTTTCAATTATTATGGCTAATAAATTTCAATCAGAAATGAGTAGGAGGACTAATATTGTAATTGATAGAATACCTTCAATTCGCATTGCTATTTGTTCTGGTAGAGATATTAGTGTTGAACTACCAGACGGAAGAAAAGATTGGGTAGGCGATAGTGCTCGAAGGGCGACACGTGCATCTCAGGAATGTTCTCCAAACCAAATTCTGGTTAACGAAACTATTAAAGAATATGTTATTAGGGACTTTGATTTTAAACGTAAATTTATCGAACGACGTTCCAAAAAATCTAGTTCTAAAAAAAGAGAAGAACAAATAACACTTCACATTTTAAGGGGACTAAAACCAGCGCTCGCCGATGATATAACGGAAGTTGCCGGATATTATGTCTATACCCTTGAGACCATTGGTAAAAAGGAAGATGCCGAAACATTTGCTTATAAGGGAGAGAAACTTTTGACCAACGAAGCAAAGAATCTACGGTCAACTGAAAAAGAAAAATTTCAAAAAATCTTACTTAGATGGAATCGACTTATTGCAAGCTTCCATAATTATGATATGACAAAGTCAAATGTAGAAACAATGCAAGCAGTGGGCATCCAGCCTAATGTTGTCACCTATAACGCACTCATCTCCCAAGCTCCCGACTACAATACTGCGAAGACGTGGTTGGACACGATGCGCCAGGAGGGCATCCAGCCTACCGTTGGTACTTATAACAGAGTTATCTCCCAAGCTCCCGACTACGATA
>JBBSVN010000019.1:0-24551 GCA_038046765.1 Microcaldota archaeon
TGTTGTTAATTAGATTATTGTTTGAGAAAGTATTGTTTTCTCCTCCTGTTATGTAGATACCATAAGCATTGCTAATCAATGTAGAACTTGAAATACTATTGTTAGTACTTGAACTAAACCCTAAACCGTAGTTTGTATTATTGAAAGCAGTGTTGTTTGCAATTGTTGAGTTGAAGACGGATGTGAAATTCATACCCAAGAAGGTATTGTTACTTGCAGTATTGTTTGCTATGCTATTGTTGTTATTATTAAAGAAGAACAGGCCTTGGCTGTTATTGTATGCACTGTTATTTGTGATGTTATTATTATCAGAACCCGCCCCTATTGAAATACCAAAATTGTAGTTGTTGTAGACAAAATTATTTATTACGACATTGCTATCAGAGGTTGTAAGATTGATTCCAGCATTAGTATTGTTTACCGCAGTATTATTAGTAACGTTGTTTTGGAGTGCAGAATTGTTGAGGAAAATACCATTTATTGCTACTGAAACAGAGTTATTGTAAATTGTATTGTTGTGACTTGCCCCAACTGCGATTCCAGCAACAGTATTTTGACCAATACTAAAATTAGCAGACACATTGTTGTTAATAACAGTATTATTATTCGAGCTACTTTGAAGGAACAGACCGAATGAACTACTATTTAAGATACGGTTGTAAGAGAAGGTATTATTAGACCCTGTAACTACATAAACCCCATAAGAATTATTTATTATAGTATTATTAGAAACAGATGTATTATGAGATGTGTCTATATTTATCCCGTAGTTCGTATTATTTAAGACATTGTTAGATACCACAACGTTGTTGTTACTTAAACCAGTAATGGAAATACCCATATTGCTATTATTTGAGAAAGTATTATTCTGGATAATTGAGCTTGAGGCAGTGGATAATAAAATACCTCGCTCTTCATTTGTTGCGCTGTTATTTGTAAAGTTATTTGAATTTGAGGTAACCACATAGAAACCTTCACTACTTGCAGTAAATACATCAGACATGAAATTATTGTAGAAAGTATTATTGTTGGAAGAATCCAATATGTAAAAACTGGCATCTGAATTGTTACGTGCAGTATTATTAACAAAAGTATTGTTACTCGAATAAGAATTAAGATGGAACGCTCTTAGGAAAGAATAGCCACTATTGTTAAAGAATTTATTGGCTGATGAAGTCTGCAGATAAAAGGCTGCATCAGTTGATCCACCCACTAGGTAACTTGCAGTAGTTTGAACATCGTTATAAATTAAGGTATTATTGTAAGATCCGCTATATAGTGAAACACCAAGGGCAGTGTTATTGTACATAGTATTATTTGAAAACGTATTGTTCTCAACTGCAGTGCCAAAAACACCTCGGGAATTATTGGAAAGAATGTTTCTTGAAATAGTATTATTACTACTAGTAGCTAAGGATAACCCATATTGAGTATTATTAATTGCAGTATTATTCTCGAATGTTGCGTTGTATACAAGAGTAAGATTAAATCCGACAAAAGTATTGTTTGCGGCAGTGTTATTGAACATCGTATTATTTCCTAAGGAATTAAAGAAGAAAAATCCTTGGGAATTGTTTGTTGCACTGTTATTTGTAATGTTGTTATTGCTTACTTGTGAACCAATTGAGAAACCAAATCCATTCCCATAAGCAAAGTTATTGATTAAAACATTGTTATTGGATAAAGTTACATTGAAACCGCTTATTGTATTATTTACTGCAGTATTATTTGTTAAATTATTAACTAATGCAGAATTATTAAGGAAGAATCCATGTGCCATTGATGCTGTGTTATTGTAAAGAGTATTGTTGTAACTAGCTCCAATGTAGAAACCAGCAACACTGTTTATTGATAAACTCCAGTTGCTAGTTGCATTGTTGTTTATGATAGTATTGTTGTTTGATGTAGATTGAAGGTAGAAACCAAATGTTGTCTGGTTAATCAGGTTGTTGTATTTGAACGTATTGTTGTAACTGTTTGTTGCATACACACCATAGCTGTTATTGTATATACTGTTATCCCTTATTGTTAAATTTATTGCAGTGTCAAAGACTATACCGTTGGTGTTGTTTATTACACTGTTATTCTGAATTGTAGAGTTTAAGAATAATGTAAAGTTAAACCCTGCAAAAGTATTGTTTGCTGCACTGTTGTTTGCCACAGTATTGTTGTTATTATTAAAGAAGAAAAACCCTTGGCTGTTGTTTGTTGCTGTGTTATTTGTAATATTGTTGCTGTTGGAATTAGCTCCTACTGAAATACCAAATTGATTGTTTGAAACGACATTGTTAAAGAGAGTAACATTCCATGCAGAAGTCAGGTTTATACCTTCAAACGTATTGTTGGTTACCGTATTATTTATAATAAGTATTTGATTGGTATTAACAGTTGTATTTACAAAAATACCATGCTTATTGTCTCGAATTGTGTTACGCGTTATATTGGTAGAATTAGTATCATAAACGAGGATACCAAAAGTAGTATTGAAAATAGTATTATTTGTGATATTAGTTCCTGCAGTCCCATCTGAAGCTCCGTTTTCTATAAGAACACCATATAAAGAATTTGAAATTGTATTGTTTTCAATTCCATTTAATTGGGCAAACCCTAAAAAGTAAATACCAATATTATCTGGGCTAGCACTAACGTATCCAGCAATAGAAGTATTTGTAATTGTATTATTTGCAATAACGTTCCTGGAAAATAGATTGTTGCTACCTGCAATAATTCCGATTGGCGTATTATTCATAAAATTATTTGCAATTAAACTGTCGTTCATAACCCCAAGACTAATCCCGGAACCTGCAACCCGAATAATCGTGTTGTTAGTAATATTTACAAATTTGCCCCCAACACTTAGTCCAGTGGTAAGATTGAAAAGGCTGTTATTATTAACAACAGCATAAATACTACCGCTGCCAGAAAGAAATATACCAGTACCGGAAAGATTATAGAGAAGATTATTTTGGAAAATAGAATAGTTAGAATCATAATTGATGTTTATTCCATTCCCGCTAATATTAAAGATAATATTATCACTTATATTACAGGTTGAGCAGTACATTAGCATAATGGCACCATCCCCGCCTGTACCGTTGTAAATAGTATTATTGCGAATAGTATAATTAATCTGATGATTTAAATCCTGTGTATTAGTTATACCATTACTAGTAAAATTATAAATCGTATTATTTGAGAGAGTATTGTTTTTGCTGCTGCCATTTATTTCAATTGCATTAGTAGATACATTTGCTATTGTGGTGTTTTCGATTAAGCTAATGTTACTGTTTTGTAGATAAATACCAAGCACAACATTTCCTATTTTTGTATTTCTTATGTAAGAATAATTGCTGTTATTGATATGGATTGCGGCATTTGTAGTTGAACGATTTATCCATAAACCCCCAATTGTAACATTTTCAGTGAAATTTAAATTTATTGCAGCACCGGTTGAGGTAGTAATGTTTGAGTCATTTATGTTAACTCCGTTTGCAGCTGTAAATGCACCATCAACAATAATACCAGGCACTGCTGAAGAGTTAATTGTTAAGTTGGTTATATTTACATTAATTGCAGTTATGTTAAATACAGAGTTTCCTTCGTTAGGATGACTAGATATATTTACTGTTTCAAGTCGACCAATACCAACTAAATTTATTGAAAAATTAATGTTAGCTCCACCAATATAAAATCCAGATTCATTACATACCATAATAGTATCTCCAGGCAATCCTCTTGCTGCTGCCATGGCAATACCTGCAACAAGAGTTCCGTTAGAATTTGTAGAATTAGCTCCATAGCTAGAACATGAAGTTGTATTAACAAACCATTTAGTCCCATCTGCAAATGCAAAAACATTTACAGTTAAAAATGCCAAGATAATTAATAGTCCAAAAATTAATTTAAAATAATTCATGAGCAATAAAAAGGAAACAAGATTTATAAATAAATGCACATGCTAGAAAAAATAAGAAATTATTTTAACAGGCATTCTTTTGCAGATTTATATTTTTTATTTCAAGCATATCAGTTAATGCACCATCAGGATTATTTTGAGCCAGCATAGAATCAATTTTTGCAAGTTTTGCTTCGGCATTGGCAGCTAAGTTATTCAAACAATTTATAGATTGCTTTAGTGAGAATAAATTTTCCCTGGTATCTGCAATTTCCTTTCTTAGTAAATCCAAATTATATTTTTTTGCCTGCTCTGCCTTAGATTGTATTTCTTCGTTCTGTTTTTTAGCATCCTCAAGTTTTTGCAAGATAGAAAGAGTTAGATTGTTGTCAGATGAAGTAATGTTATTCTGAATATTATTAATAACTGTATTTTGATTTATAACTGTTGAATTGGAGCCAGAACTAGGTGGTGAAGTACCAGCAGTGGTTTGTGTTTCCTTTTCCAGATTTTTTTGATTTTTTGATTCAACTTCCCTGATTTGATTTTGAAGAGAAGCAATTTTAGATTCATATTCAATAATTTTCTTTAAAACAGAATCAATCGCAAATAAGTCATTGGTATTTTTCCTTGATTGAACATCATTTATAGACTTTTGAAATTCATTAAGCGTATTTAAATAATCCTCTAAAAATTTGTATGTATCCTCTAGATTTTCACTATTAGAATTTGAGTTTTGATCTGGTGGAAGCCTAGAAATTGAATTTTCCAAATTTCCTATTCGTTTATCTAAAACTTCAGTAGCTTTTAATGCCTTTTTAGCACTATCAAATTCCAGAGCCAATTTTGTATTATCCATATTTTTTTCAAAGTTATATGTAAGAGAATCTGGATCAACTTCTGCTTTTGCAGGACTTTGAAAGGAAAACAATATTGCAACTAAAATAATAAATCCGATTACCAGAACAGTTAGTATGTGCAAGGGTTTAATTTCTACCATGCATTTGATAACGAAGATTAGGTTTTTATTAGATTGTAGTATTAACAAAACAAAAAATATAGTGAATTTTAATCAATATCCTTATTTTTAGCTGATTTTACTATAATACTATTGAAGCCATAATCTAATATGGGAAGAATTAGTCTAACTGCATTTTTAGTTTTTTGTTTAGCTTTTTTATAACCTTCAGATTTATAAGAATATTCTTTTTGAGCTTTTAAAGAACTTATTTTAGCGTCAAAATCTTCATAGCTAACAATGTAGTTAAAACTTTCCCAAGATGTGAGAACTACTCGAATACAATATGGGTTAAACATAGATGGAACAATATCTATTGATATGTCAACTCTGGCAGCATCAACATTCTTAAGGTAAGATGACCATTTATTACCCCATCCGTGCCCACTTAGCCCGAATTGTTCATCACCATTTATATAAGCATAATCCTTAAACGGTTTAACACTTACAGTATATTCATGTTCTGGCAAAACAGCTCTAATTTCCTGAGCTAACTTATTTGTACGGTATTCAAGAATATTTGTTGAATTAGCATTAACTACTAAAGACAAAATAAAAAAGGTTGCTGCAACGAATAAAGATCTAGTTAGGTAAAAGTTTCTAATAAAATTATTTTTAACCCCAGACAAAAACAAATGGTAATGTAGAAATTCACTATAGCTCGTATCAACATTTTGATAATAAGTCTGTTTGTATGTTTGTTCTTCTCTGCCACTATAAGAACGAATAACTTCAGTTTTTTTTATAGTACGTTGACCATGAATAATCACAAAATGAGGTTCGACGAAAACATGAGAAATACTTAGATCCGAACTTAAATACCCCATTTGTGGACAGCCTTGACCTAAACAGGAGGGGTTAATTGAAGGTTTCTTATCTGCTTCAAGCAACTTTATAGCATTTATTAAGAAGTCTAATTGATTTAGAAACTGAGTTCTTATCTTACTATCTCCACGAAAATGATCGATAAGAGTTCTTGACCGAAAAAAAGACAAACGAATAAATTCTTTAACTAGCCTCGATCTTTCTAAAAGTTTTTTATCATCTGGACTTTCATTAAGAAATGAGTCTATTTTTGACAGAGTATTTGTTTGGACAAGGTCACTACTACAATGAAACCTAAATAAAAAATTCAAATAAGATTTAATTGCCTCTTTTGTTTCTTCTATTACTGCTGATTTTAGTCCTTTGGTCTTTCTGATTTCTTCATAATAAAGTTTGGGTAAAAATTTTCTTTTTAGAATAGTAATGATTTTAGGCCTTACAGAAGAAGATGGTGATTGTTTTGGATGACTTTTTTGCATATTATCTTAATTATCTAGTAAGAACAACATATTTTAAACATATCTTAACATCGTTTATTCATGGCTTTGACAAAACAACTAGTTCTAGAAAGATTTCGAAAAAGATTCCCTGGAGATACTGTAATTGAAATACCAAAGATAACTGCCCCAAGGTACATCGAAGCGTGTGAAGGAATATTTGTAAGTCGTATTCAAACGCGCCATGATGAAATAAAAAAATTCAAAAAAATTACTGATGAAGTGGGTTTAATTGATCAAGTTTTTGATGAACTAGAGAGAAAACCAGATACAGGATTCGTTAAATGGGGTTATAGACATAGTTCTATTGATAATCACCCTGTAGGGAGAATAGTCGATAAATGCCACGCTAGTTCTCCTGAAATTACAGCCAAAAAATATGATTTTGATATGGAAGTAATAACTATGTTTAGATATGCAACCACTTTGGAATCATTAGAACAAAGAAAAAGATTTATTCTTGAGCTATTGAACCTTGCAACACCATTTTTGGATTCGTGTAGGAGTCAAGAAATTTTAGATATACTCCAGATATGCTTAAAATCATTAAAAGAAATTAGTGAAAAGCTAAGAAATATACCTTATCCTTTATTTCGAAACTACAATGTAAATAGTTATTATGTTAAAAGAACTACAAGTGTAACTATTCCGGGTTCAGTAAGAAACGAAGTAGTTGGATGGAATTATAACAATGTATCTCATGGATACGGCGTAAGTAGGCAAAACTATCGACCTATAATGCAAACAAGTTATACATCAGCATCAACGAAAGAAGTGGAAGTAAAGGTTTTAGGTGGATTTAGGCTTGTAGATAGCTATATCCAGATGACTGCCATCATGGTTGGGATTATTTGGTTGACGATAATCTTTGGATCAGGTTTCTTAGTAAAAAAATGTGTCTATGAAAGATTTTTTGAGCAAAATCAAGAACAGACTCAGAAAAAGTAAAGAAAATAAGAAAAAAAGGAAAAGGTAGAAAACGATTATTTTTGTTGAGCATAAAATGCTCTTACTTGTGCCATTTCTTGAGCTAAAAGTTCGGATTGTTCAAATCGTTCTACTCTTACTTTTAGTATTTCCAATGCACCATCAAATTCTCTGGTGATTGCATCGTCGAATCCTCTGATTGCAGAACCAAGCATACCTAATTCTTGTTCTCTAGTAGATATCTCTTTTTTCTGAGCAAGAACTCCCTTGACAAAATTATAAACAGATTTTGCGAATGGAACTGCAAGAATAACTGAACCAACTGACAAGATAGCTACAGATAACCATTTAGGCATTGGAAATAGCAAAACAGGAATTGCACTTGCTATAGATGGTTGAAGTACTGAATCAAGTGAAGGAACTTTTGTAGCCTTTAGTTGAACAAGTTCTCTTTGAGCCCTGGCAGCTTGTAATTTTAGTTCAACCAATTTTTGTTGATAGGCTTCTTTTCCATCTTGAACAGTTTGCATTACAGACAGAGCAGTAGCAACTGCCATAGATAGATCTTCCCTCTTAGTTGGAGAAAAATGAACATCTTCATGCTTAAATCCTAAAGAGGTAGTTTTAGTTGGAAACCTAACAGCTAGAGCAAGATGTGCTTGTGCCTGATGCTGATTATGAAAGTCCGATAATTCTCTAACTAAAGAACTTTGTACGAAAGATTTTCTATTTGCATTTAAGCCCCTGCTGGTTTTATCATAATAAATTGGAAATCCTTTTTGTTCAAAAGTCATACTCATAGTAATTTCACCTTAAAAGAAATATATGTAAGCTAAGGTTTAAAAGTAGTGATGTTAAAGGTAAGAAACTGGAGGAATTTAATAGTTAAATACCCTTTCCATTAAATCGATTCGATAACCAGTATTTGGTTTCCAAAAATCAACTGGCTTTGTACCGAATTTTTCATAAAGAACAGAACCTGCATAAGCTATCATTGCCCCATTATCCCGATTAAATTCATCAGCAGCAACTCCAAACTCGACTTTATCTTCATGCGCCATTGTTTTTAGCATAGATTGTAAAGTCCGATTTTGTGCAACCCCGCCACAAACAATTATACTTTTCTTTTTTGTCAAAAATAGCGCGCGTTCAGCAACTTCGCAGGTCATTGCAAAAGCAGTTTGCATAATCGAATATGCTAAATCTTCTTTCGAATGTTTTGAAATCGATTTTTCGCTTTGAGTTAATAGACCAGAAAAAACTAAGTTCATACCCTTAACAGTATAGGGCAATTCAACGTATTTTCCATCTTTAGATAGTTTCTCTAAACTGCTGCCATGCGCATATTCTAATTTTAAAGCACGGGCAAAAGAATCAAAAAGATTCCCAATCCCAATATCTAGCGTTTCCCCAAGTACTTTGTAAAATTCGCCTTCTTGAACTAGAAGCTGGGTATTTCCACCGCTTACATAAACAACCAGCGAATCATTTAATTTCGTTAGATGTTCAGTTATTTTAACATGAGCATAAGGATGGTTTACCCCAATTATTTTTTTATTAAAGCGTGCAGCAAGATATTTCGCTCCTGCAATTCCTGCGCTTAAAGGCGCACCAATACCGGGCCCTTGAGAAAATGCAACTAAATCGATCCCAGATATTTTTAATTTTGCATTAAGTAAATTTTCTTTTAAAACCTTAGAAAAAACTTCCGCGTGATGATCTGCCGCATTTCTAGGTAAAATCCCCTCTCCTTTAGGCGGACGATAAATATCGTGAATATTTGATAAGACTTTTCCATCGTCAACTATCCCAATACCTAAAGTATGAGCAGTGCATTCAACCCCTAGAGTGATCATGAGATTACCTTAATCATAGATATTGAAAATAGATTAAATAACAAATGGATCAGAATACATGGCCAAAGCGAACCAGAGCGTTTGTAAATTATTGCAAAAAGATATCCGATAAAAAATACGCCTATCACTTCAGTAATTGAACCGTATAAGATATGGAACAATGCGAATATAGCAGTTGAAAGAAAGTTACCTATTTTCGAAGATAAAAAACCTCGAAAAAATAATTCCTCTGTAAAAGGTGCAATAAATATCCCAAAAAATAAAATGTAATATGGAAAAGAATTTACTTTTGATGCGACATTTGATTGATCATTGATCTTAAGAAAATTAACTAGAATACCCAAGATAATTGATAAAAGAAAGACAGATACTAATCCGACAAAGGTATAATAAATTACAGTAGATAAACTAACATCTAAAATACCAATATTTTTTAGTGTTGTTGAAATATTTTTATTATATAAGAAGCACAGTGAAATGGAAAACAATCCAAAATGTAAAACTACAACTTGCCAATAAGAGATATTAAAAATAAAGAAACCTGAAATAACAAGTAAAACAAAAATTGAAAAAAATATAATGAATAAATCAGACTGTTTCATGTAATTACTTCTTTTCAAAATAACCGCATTTACCGCAGCTTCTCCTGTCTTTATGTTCTGCCAATTTAACTCCTGGACCGCATTTTAAACAGAACTTTCCTGGTTTGTATGCTTTAGTTAGTCTTTCTTTTTTTACAGGAGCTTTTGGTGCTGTTTTTGAATCTTTTTTCTTATCGTCAGCCATAGTATAAACCTCATATCAATATTAAAGTATATTAAATTTTAGATAGAATATAAAAATAAAATTATTAATTAAATTTATTGCTTCTTTTTAGCAGGTGCTTTTTTCTCTTTCACTTTCTTTGGTTTCTTTTCTGCAACTCCTGACCGAACCAGAATATGATGTGGTTCATTCTTCTTTAGAGTTTCTACTTTAGTGTATACATGCGCAGTAACGGAAATTTCTTTTACACCAAATTGATTTGAAATATTTCTTATAACTACGTTTTCTTCTGCCAAACCAAGTTTCTGTGATATTGCATACCTCAAATCTTTTTTATTCGGGGTTGCTGCACCAAAAGAAACTGTAAGTTCAACTTCTTTTCTGTCTAATAAACCATTTTGTTTTTCTGAATTTACCTTAACATCCATTATATCAACTCGTAATAAAAAACATCAGAATGTATAAACTCCGCTGTTTATGTGTTATTAATATTGAAGAGATAGGTTTTTATTTGATTCTTTCAATTTTTCTTCTACCCATAGCCTGAATAAGTTCAACTTCCTTACCCGATGCTGCTAGTGCGACCATATCATCTGGCAAGTCCAGATTATATACTTCGTACGTGACTGAATCCATTACCTGTGCATTCTTACCGCTTACAGAAACGATTTGTGCATTTTTCCGGTCAATCATTGGAACTTCTACATCTGCATCTGCCGAAGTAAGAAGAGTTTTTTTCTGACCATCGAAAATGCCAATACCAGTAACACGCATCTTAGCTGATCCGTGTTTTCCGGTTTTAGATGTTTCAATATCGACAACACGACATGGGATTTCCTCAATTAATAAATATCTTCCAATTTTAATATCTTTTGCTGATGCATAAGATTTATCTGACATACTATTTTCTGACATATTGTTAAACACCTTAATTAGCCAGTAGCTTCTAGCATTTGGCCTCTAGCTACTAATAACTAGCATTCTTACTAGAGAAACTTTATAAGATTACATTTATAAATATATTTTATGTTTGTTGATTCGCATTGCCACTTGGAAGATATGAAAGAAACTAATTTTGAAGATGTTTTAACGGTTACAGTAGGATATTCGCATAGGTCAAATGTAAAAAATTTTACAATCGCCACAGAAAAGAAACTGCCATTTGTACTTGGAATTGCACCCCAAACTGCGTTAAAAGAGGATATAACTAGATTAAATGAATGGATAGACTTCATAAAAAATACAAACATAAAACCAAATGCGATAGGCGAAATAGGCCTTGATTACCATTGGGCAAAGACAAAAGAGGATATTAATAAGGAAATGAAAGTTTTTGATGAAATGTTAAATTTATCAGAACAGATGAAACTTCCAGTAGTAATACACTCTAGGTCAGCCACAAAACAGGATGAAGAAACAAAAAAATTCGGGAGTGCTGAATCGGATGTCATAAAAATTTTAAAGGAACGCGGATTTTCAAAAATAATGATGCACTTCTTTTCTGGAAAAGCGGATGAAGCCGAAGCTGCCTTTTCTCTTGGAGCTTATATTTCTATACCACCACTTCGATCAAAAGAAAGGAAAGAAACGATAAAAAGAATCCCGCTAGAAAATTTGCTTGTTGAAACAGATTCGCCTTATGTAGTACGGACGCCACTTCAAGTAAAGGATTCGGTTGAGTACATTGCAGAAATAAAAAATCTTGATTTTGAAATTGTAAAGGAACAGACTGCTAAAAATGCAATAAAACTTTTTAACATTAGATTATAAATGTAATCTTTGCAATTTATAATTAGGGATTAGCTCATGGATTTATTATCTATTTTTAAAGGAAAAGACAGGATAGCGATACTTGTAGATGGCCCTAATATAATAAGAAAATCATTTAATATAGATCTAAACGAAGTAAAAAAACAAGTAGCTAAATACGGGCAGATCCGGGTTGCGAAAGTTTACTTAGACCAGTTTGCAAGCGATAAATTAATTGAAGCGATGATAAATCAGGGTTTTGATACGACAATAACAACTGGCGACGTTGATGTGACGATGGCTATTGAAGGAATGGAGTATTTAGTAGATAAAAAAATAGATACACTTGCACTAGTTACACGAGATACTGATTATAGACCATTATTAGTTAAGGCACGCGAAAAGGGTAAGCGAACGATAATTGTAGCAACAGACACCGCTTTTAGCGCAGCCCTTAAAAATACTGCGGACATAGTTATAATAATAAAAAATAATGAAAACATAGAACATACAACAAATGTTTAGTTTTTTTAGAGGTGTATAGTAATGGCAGAGAAAAGACCTTTCGATATATTAAACGGTGCATTAAACAATACCGTCATAGTCGGATTAAAAGGAGGAGTAGAATTTAGAGGCGTAATGGCAGCTTATGACGTTCACATGAACATTGTTCTAGAAAAAGCAGAACAAATGCTAAATGGCGAAGTTAAAAGAGGCGTAGGTACTGTTTTACTTCGAGGAGATAGCGTAACATTTATTTCTCCAAGTTAAGAAAAAACTTAAATTTTATTTTTTTTAATTTTTCTTTTTTTAAATTTAATTTATCGGGCAGATAGATCAACGGTAGATCACTCGCTTGGCGTGCGAGAGGCTGGGGGTTCAAATCGGTTTTCAGTCCCGCGTTTTGGGTTCTGTTTATGTGAAGATCCCCTTCTGTCCAAGTTATTTTATTTTAAAAAGCAAAAGTAAAGAAGCAGAATATTTAAAAACCATCGTAACTATATTATAGTTACTAAAGTGTTACTTATTATAGAATAGCTAATGTTTAGCTTGAATAATAATAACCAATGAAAACCCTGCAAAGGGCGAGGTGTAAATAATATGGCATCGTATGTAAAATTTGAAACTCCAAAGGAAGTAGTACCACAAGTACTCGAAATGGTTTCTGTTGCAAAAGACAGCGGAAAAGTAAAAAAAGGAGTAAATGAAACAACAAAAGCAATTGAAAGAAAAACAGCTCAATTAGTAATAATTGCAGAAGATGTAACTCCTGAAGAAATTGTAGTACATTTACCAATGCTCTGTGAAGAAAAAACAATTCCATTTGTATATGTCCCAACAAGAAAAGAATTAGGGGCAGCAATAGGAATCCCAGTAGGAACTTCATCTGTTGCAATTGAAAATCCAGGCGGAGCAAACGAAACATTGCAAAGCATCCTTAAAAGGTTGCCAAAGCCAGCAAAAAAGTAAATTTAAGGTGATGGAATGGCAGAAGGAATTGCAGCAGAAATTGTAGAAGTAAGAACTAAAACAGGAGTATACGGAGAAATTTACCAGGTACTATGTAAAGTTCTTGATGGTCCAGACGCTGGAAGAGTAATTTTAAGAAATGTTAAAGGTCCGGTCAAAGCGGGAACAATTTTAATGTTACTTGATAGCGAAAGAGAAGCCAAAGAAATTAAGGCGAAGTAAAAATAAGAGGAGGCAAACATGGTTAACTGTTCATTTTGTAGTTTTGAAGTGCAAAAAGGATGCGGATTAATGTACGCTAAAAAAGACGGCACAACATATAACTTTTGTTCAAGTAAATGCAGAAAGAATCAACTTGACTTAAAAAGAGAAGGTAGACGCGTAAAGTGGACGAAAAGCTCCAGATTATTTAAAGCAATGGAAGCTAAAAAAGCTGCAGTCAAAAAAGAAGAAAAGAAATAGGAGGAGAGGATATGATGCAACAAACTTTAGTTTTTCTTAAACCAGACTGCTTACAACGCGGTTTAATCGGAGAAATAATTAGCAGATTTGAAAAACGAGGTCTTAAGATTGTTGCTATGAAAATGCTCAAAATAACTCCTGAATTATCTAAAAAGCATTATGCGCACTTGGTAACGAAGGGTTTTTATCCAGATTTGGAAAAATTCGTAACTTCGTATCCAGTAGTTGCATTTGTTTTAGAAGGTAAGGAAGTTATCGAAGTTTTAAGAGGAATGCTTGGTCCAACTAATTCAAGAAAAGCACCAAGCGGAACAATTCGAGGAGACTTTTCAATGAGCATGTCAAGAAATATAATACATGCTAGCGACAGTTTAGAAGCTGCGCAAAAGGAAATAGATAACTTCTTTAAGAAAGAGGAAATGTACAGCTACGAATTCTTAAATGACGAATTTATTTATGCTAGCGACGAGTAATTATTTTTAATTTATTTTCTAATTTTTAATTATTTGAATTAATTGTTCATTATTTTAGATTTATTTTTAAACAGGTTCTGTGAATTAAAATACAAGGAAATCTAATTATGGTGATTTAAAGTGATTTTACCTAAGCAGCATATTGAACAAGGAAATTTAGTTAGCGAAACGATTGGAAGTTCGCAATTCCAACCTTGCGGGGTTGACATAACGCTTAAAGAAGCTTACACGTTTAAAACTGCTGGAAAATTAGACTTTGATAATAAAGAAAGGAAAATAAGCGATGTTGAACCGATTGCTTATGCAAATGAAGAAATTAAACTTGCTAAAGGCGCGTACAAAGTAGTATTCAATGAATACGTAAGAATACCAAAAGATGCTGCTGCTTTATGTTTTACCCGTTCTTCGCTGCTTCGATCAGGTATAAGTTTAGAATGCGCAGTCTGGGATCCAGGTTATGAAGGAAGAAGCGAAGCATTGTTAATTGTACATAATGAAAATGGTGCCATTCTAAAAAGAAATGCTAAGATTGGACAACTAGTTTTCATAAAACTAGCTGAGGCAACAAATACGCTTTACGAAGGAGTTTATAAGGGGGAGAATAAGTAAATTGTTAGCTTTGAGCCTTGAGCAATGAGCATTGAGCAATGAACGAAGTAGGTTAGGTAAAGGTTAATTTTGCTTAACTTAGAAATAGAAACGAGACGAATCAAATAATACTGGTAGACATTGGCAGAATAGGCTCTGCCACGATTTGCCAAGATTATGATTAAGATGATTTTTTTTAGTGAGCATATTAGATTTTAGAGAGGCACAGTAAAATTTTCTACCTGACTTTCGCAAATAATTTTCAGCCACGTCGGGCGAAAAAAGCGTTTTCACTACATTACGTAGATGTAGTTTTCACTACATTTGTTAACGACGCGAGCGGAAATCTTTTACGACGAAGCAAAGTTTCGAGTTTGCGAAATTTGGGTTTTCTAATTAGGTACCAGTGTATTTTTTTATTCTCCGCAAACATCCTGCATTTGATAAATCAGCAATATTTTTAGTTTTTCATTAAAGTATATTCCTTTTTCTCAAACATTTTTTCAACAGATGAGAAAATCGTGTAAATCCCGAGGAACCCAATTAAACCAGCAAAAATAATTCCAAAATCGTTAATCGTTAGAGGAACAACCTTAAAGTAAACACCAAATGGCGTAAATATTACTAATGCCTGAAGTAAAACGGAAATTGCAATAGCTAAGTAAAGCCAGTTATTGTTCGCACTCCCATATCTTCTTCGAACTAGGTAAACCTTAAACATCTCGAAAATAACAAATGCAGTAAATACTATTGTCTGTGCCTTTTCTATACCCTGAGGAAGAAAATAAGAAAATAGCGCCAAGTAACTAATCGTTGCACTAACTCCGAGAAATAAAACAAAATGCATTGCGTCTTTATTTATTATACTTTCACCATTTTTCCGAGGTTTTCTTTGCATAATATTTTGTGCAGGTGGATCAACACCAAGAGCTAGAGCAGGAAGACCGTCAGTAAGAAGATTTATCCATAGAAGATGTATCGCTAGAAGGGGTAAACCCAGACCAAAAATAGAAGCTACAAATATAACTAAAACTTCTGCTAAGTTAGCGCCTAATAAATAAACTACAAACTTTCGGATATTATCATAAATTCCTCTTCCTTCTCGAATAGCATTTTTTATAGTGATAAAATTATCATCAAGTAAAATAATGTCGCTGGCTCCTTTAGTTACATCGGTGCCTCGAATGCCCATTGCAATTCCAACATCGGCATTTTTAACAGCAGCAGCATCATTAACTCCATCGCCAGTCATGGCAACTACGTGCTTGTTAGCTTGAAGGGCCTTTAGAATTTTAACTTTGTGTAAGGGAGAAGTACGCGCATAAATATTTATTTTTTCAACAATGTTTCTTAAACTAGTTTCATCTAAATTATCAAGTTCATCCCCACTAATTGCACTCCCAACTAACCCAACTTCAAGGCCAACCGCTTCTGCAGTAATTTTATTATCTCCTGTAATCATAACGACTCTTATTCCTGCAGCTTTGCAGTCAAAAATAGCTTCCTTAACGCCATCTCTTGGAGGATCGATCATACCCATTAGTCCAAGAAAAATAAGGTCAGATTCAAAGTCATCAACTAATAGGTTTGGCTTTGCTTTTTTATATGCAAAACCTAAAACACGTAGAGCGTTAGAAGCAAAATTATTATTTTTTTCTAAAATTGCGTCAGCATCTTTTTTAGAAAACTTTCTTTCTTTACCTTCTTCTAGAATGTAGTTACACTTAGATAACAAAACTTCTGGTGCCCCCTTTACAAAAACAAATGCACCACTATTAGTCTGATTAAGCGTAGACATTAGTTTACGATCTGAAGAAAAGGGATTTTCATTTATACGTTTATAATCTGATTTAATTTTATCGACATCAAACTTAGCCTTATAAGATGGAATAAGTACTGCAATTTCGGTTGGATCACCAGAAAATTTTCCGTTTTCCTTAAGTGAAGAATCATTACATAGAATTGCAGAATTAAAAAGCAACTTTATAGAATCAGTGTTAAAAGTTTTTTCATTATAAGAAAACACACCTTCAAGAGATTGACCTTTACCACTAACATCAATTATTTTTTGATCAAAGTAAATTTTAGTAACAGTCATAGAATTTTCAGTCATCGTTCCAGTCTTATCAGAACAAACAACATCAAGAGCGCTAAAATTTTGAATTGTACCTAGCTTTCTAATTAGTGCATTTTGTTTTACCATTTTATTTGCTCCAAATGCTAAAGATAGCGTAACAACTGCTGGAAGGCCTTCTGGAATAGCGGCAACACCAAGACTTATTGCAATTAAAAAAATTCCAAGAATATTACCCTGCCTTAGGAATAATTCAGTTCCTGCAATTATAAGAATTATAACTAGAACTGCAATTGAAATCTTTTTACCTAAGTCTTCTGTTTCGACCTGGAACGAAGTTACTTTTTCAACTGCATCAGAAATTTCTTTAGCGATTTTACCAACTTCTGTCCTTAATCCAGTCGCAACAATTATTGCTTTTGCTTTTCCCCGCGTTATGTTAGTATTCATATAAAGCATATTCTTTCGATCAGCCAAGCTAGAAACATTTGCAATAGTAAGTGCATTTTTTTGAGAAGGAACACTTTCACCAGTAAGAACAGACTCATCAGCATGTAAAGAATAACATTCAAAAATTCTTGAGTCTGCAGGAACAACGTCGCCTTCTTTTAGAATGATAACATCTCCAGGAACTAGTAACTTAGAATCAATTTCAGTTTCCTTTCCTTCGCGAACTACAGTAGCAGTACGAACGACCATTTTCTTAAGCGCTTCTAAACTTTTTTCAGCTTTGTATTCCTGCGCAAAACCAAATATTGCATTTCCAATTACAATAAGAAAAATAAGGATTGAATCAAATAAATTTTCTTCATCATTGCTAGTTATACCAATTGAAAAAGAAACTAATGCAGCGAATAACAACAAAAGAACAGGGATATTTTTAAACTGCCCTAGAAAAATACTTAAAAGAGATATTTTCTTTTCTATCTCGATAGTATTTTGTCCGTGCTCGAAAATTCTTTGTTTAGCATCTTCGCTATTTAACCCGCTTTCGCTAGATTTTAGTTCTGAATATATTTTTTGAATATCAATCGAATGCCATTCCATCATTTTGATCAATGTTAAATAGTCACGAATATTTAAAAGGGACTATTTTTTACTAAAATTATTATTTATACAATTTATATTAAATTGATAGAACTACTCCCAAACCCAGACGTACCAATCGTAAGATTTGCGAAATTGTAGTTCCTAAGGAGTTTGTTAGTGCCTGACGCTCATAAAGCGATTTCCCGTAAGTCGAAGTGCGGAATTTTAATCGTTCGTCGTGGGTTTTTTCGTGTTTATCGAAATTTGAGTTAGTATGCAATTAACGAGTTTGGTATAGTAACTGTAGTACAGTTATCCTAAAGTAATAAATATAAGAGAAACGTAAGTTAAAAGCATGACAGAAGAAAAACAATCAAAAGAAGAAACTTTTGATTTCGAGGATACTTCTAAAATAGTTCTTCCAAAAGACCCATTCGAAAGAATAATTGGTCAGGATGAAGCAGTTAGAATAGCAAGATTAATCCCAAAACAGAGAAGACATTTACTTCTTGTTGGCCCTCCTGGAACTGGAAAGAGTATGATCGCACAGGCAATTGCAAGCGTACTCGAGAGACCAAAACAAGAAATCGCAATAGTACATAACGATAATAATCCCGAAAGACCGATTGTTGAAGTTGTAAATGCCAGTGCATCAAATAAACAACAAAAACAAATTACTACTTTTGGAACGATAGTGAATCCTCTAGATGTACCGATTTTTGTAACTGAAAAGCTAGGATTTCGATGCCACAGATGCGGTGCAGTTAGTTCGCCGCAATTAATAATATGCGAATGTGGTTCACAAAAAACTGCAAAAAATATATTCTCTGCTGAAAAGGAAATATTAAATATGTTTGGAATGCCACAACAAGAATTAACTATACCTAGAGTTGCGACAGTAAGAAAACTAGCTAATGGAAAAGAAGAACAACTAGTATATGAACTTACAAATGAGTACCAAATAAGATTACTTAATCAACAGGACATTAAAAAAATGCATGAAATGAATAAAAAAAGCCAACGGAGAATTTTAATTCCAATTACACGTTCGACCTTTGTACAAGGTAGCACTAGTAGTGAAACTGGACTTCTTGGAGACATAAGACATGATCCTTATGGAGGACACCCCCAACTTGGAACTCCAGCTTATTTAAGAGTAGTCCCGGGATCAGTTCATGAAGCGCACGAAGGCGTACTTTATGTAGATGAACTAGCAACCCTTGGAGAAACACAAAGATATATTTTAACAGCAATGCAAGAGAGAAGATTCCAAATTACTGGGAAAAATCCAGGAAGTAGCGGTGCAACAGTGCGAGTTGAAAATGTACCTTGTGATTTCATACTTGTTGGTTCAGTAAACATAAATGATTTACCCCACATTATCCCAGCGCTTAGGTCAAGAATACGAGGAGACGGATACGAAATACTTATGCGTCCATATATGGCAGATAATTTTGCAAATCAGAAAAAACTCGCGCAATTTGTTTCACAGGAAATTATAAAGGATAGTAGAATCCCGCACGCTAAAGTTGAAGCAGTCGAACAGATAATTATTGAATCCCGAAAAATCACAAAAACAATAGATAATGTTAATGGACTAACACTTCGGCTTCGGAATTTAAGCGGACTAGTAAAACTAGCTGGAGATATCGCCAGATATGAAAACTCTGAATTTATAGAAAAAAAACATATACTTGATTCAGTTAAAAATGGTAAAAGCATTGAAGAGCAGTTAAGCGATGAATATGGAAGCTGGTTTAAAGCTGGAAGCGCGGATTATGCCGTTCCTAAAACTATAATGGGACGAGAAACGGGATAATAACTAAACTAAAGAGCACATTCTTCGATAATATGCTCTTACACTTAGCATATTTTGCCTTTTTATGCTGTTAAAAGAGCACATTTTACAGTTTTATGCGGTTAAAAGCGATCGATATATTCGGCACTAACAGAAAATCTAAACATTGGACAAACTGCAGAAACAGCAGTTTATGATAAACTAAAAAAAGAAAATTTAGAGTTTTATCTGGACTCGCAAAAAAGAGAAGTTGATTTTATAAGCAAAATTCCAATTGAAGTTGAATATCAGAATATGATAACGAACGAGGAGAGCAAACAACTTAGGATTTACCCAAATCGTCTCCAATTTTCTTCAAGCATTTCAATAGCAGGCAGACGTTTTCCAGATAAGAATTCGATTAATGATTTACCAGATAAACTTACATAACCAAACTTCTTTTTGTCAATTCCAAATTTATCAATCGCAGTAATTGTATGCCCGCCACCAAGAAGTGAAAACGCTTTGCTATTGGCAATTGCATTTAAAATATTTTTAGTTCCGTATGAAAACTTTTCAAGTTCATAAACTCCTGCTGGCCCATTTGCAATTATGACCGCTGAGGCATTAATAATTTTGGAATATTCTTCAATAGTTTTAGTCCCAATATCAAGAATTTCGCCATCTTCACTAATGATATTTAGTTCAGATACATCAAATTCAAAACGCTCACCATTAATTGAAAATGCAACATCAATTGGAAGTATAATTCTCTGACCAAATTTTTCAAGCAAAGATTTAGCTTCATCTAAGCAGTCTAAAAGTTCATTTTCTTTTAGATAGTGAATTGATTTTGAAACATCATGGCCTTTAGCGTGTAATAGTAAAATTGAAAGTGCTCCGCCAACCAAAATATGCTTCACTTTACCTTCTTCGAGCCAATTTTTCATAACTGAAAAAGAATCATGAACTTTTGAACCGCCGAAAAAGAACACGACATCGCTGCTATGCTGCACAGTTTTGATCGCATTTAATTCTTCGTAAAGTACCGAACCAGCAAAACTAGGTATTGTATTCATAAATCCAACTACACTAGCGTGTTTCCTATGAGAAATTGAAAGCGCATCCAAAACAAAATAATTAAATAGTGGAGAAAGCTCTTTTACTATTTGTCCATCATGTTTTTCTTCATCATCAAGCATACGAACATTTTCTAAAAGTAGGATCTGGCCATTACCAAGTTTTCTAATAGCAGATTTTGCATGTTCAGTAATTGTATCTTTGACAAAAAAAACTTCCTTTCCAATTAGATCTCTTAACATAATTGCATGTTGTTCTAAGGAAATAAAATCTTCTTCACCGCGTCTTCCCTGATGAGATAAAACAACAAGTTTACAATTCCTATCGCTAAGTTTTTTTATTGTTTTAGCATGAGCAACAATTCTGGGATTAAGAGATATTTTCCCATCTTCCAAGGGAGAATTTAGATCAGCCCGTAGTAGAACAAATTTACCAGTTATATCTAAACCATCAAGCGTTCGCATCAGAATCACTTTATTTTTCTTTTTGATCAACTTTAGTTTCAAGAGTTTTGGTTTCTTCACTTTTAACTACATCAGTTTTAGCTTCAATTTTAGTTTCAGTCTTACTCTTAACTCCCCAAGATGCTTTGGATGGACATTTAGGATCAATACACATGCTAAAACGAGATTTAAATCGTTTAATATCTACAGTTGGTTTGTTGCAATCTTTGCAAAGTTTAGTTGATACAGTAACAAAGGCGCCACCAGGTAATGGATAAGCATTCCTGCAATTTGGATAACCTCTGCATCCAATAAACTGCTTTCCGGCTTTCATTCGGATAATTCTTAAACTATTGCCGCATTTATCACAAGTGCCAACAGTCGTTTCCTTATCTTGAGTAATTTTTAATGCGGAAACAAGTTCATTTCCGATTGCCTCTTCATTTGTTTTCCATTTAGTAAGCGTATTAGTAAGAATTGTTCTTGCTTCAATGAGGATTTTTTCCTTATCAGCTTTGCCTTCCTGAATTTTTTCCATATCTTCTTCGATATGACGAGTTAAGTATTCATCCAAAATTTCTGGAGCATATTTTCTTAAGATTTCACAGACTTCTAAACCAAAGTCGCTTACTTTTATTGACTTTCCTTCAGCGTAGCCACGATCAAATAATGTTTCGATTACTACGGCACGCGTTGCTTTTGTACCTAAATGCCTTGACTCTAATTCGCTTACAATGCTTGCTTCGCTGTACCTGTTTGGAGGTTTTGTCTCTTTTCGTGTGTTCTTTTTATCTTCAAGAGTTACTTTTTCTTTCTCCTTAAATTCAGGCAGTTCATTATCTTCAGCCTTGTAATGCGGACCATAAAATTCAATCCAACCTTTTTCTTTTGTGACAGCACCACTAGCAGAGTATAATTCTCCGTTAGAATTAATTTTTACGCCAGTGCGCTCTTTTTTAGCAGGTGGGGCAAATGACGCTAAAAAGCGTCTAACGATTAGATCATAAACTTTTGCATCATATTCGTTCATTTCGCCTTTTTGACCAGTTGGGTGAATTGCAGGGTGAGCTGGATCTTCCTTTTTACCTTGTAGAGGTTTATTCCAGTCATTTTTTATAAGTTTTTTAGCTAATTCTTCATAACCTTTAATTCCAGATATTTTTTTAACTATTTCAAATGGTTTTAGTTTATCAGATATTTGTTGTGAAGAAGTACGCGGATAAGAAATAAGTGAATTTTCATAAAGAGATTGGGCTATTTCAAGAGTTTTCTTAGGAGTGATGCCAAACAGGCGATAAACTTCAACTTGCAAACTGGTTAAGTCAAAATTAGGTTGAGGAGCAACAGTAAATGCTTTCTTTTCTACTTTTTCAACAGTTCCTTCTTTTGTTGTATTTTCATATTTTTGTTTGGCGATTGCTTCTTCAACAAACCTTCCTTCAGAATGATGAAATTCGCAACCTTTTGCCAGGAGGGTAATTTCCCAGTATGGACTTGGAACGAACGCTTTGATTTCTTTTTCAAGACTTGCTAGCAAATATAATGCCGGACCCTGTACCCGTCCGATACTCATTACGCGGTATCTATTAACCTTCCGGATAGCACCCATAAGAGCGCGACTTAGATTGATACCATAATACCAATCAAGTATGTGTCTTGTTTCACCGGCATAAGCATTATTATAATCAAGTTCGATACTGTTTTCATAGGCTTCTTTAAGTTCATTATCAGTAAGGGTAGAAAATTTCATTCTTCGTGCGGGTTTTTTCCCCCCAACAGCATATTTGTAAATATTGTATCCGATTAGCGATCCTTCAATATCAAAGTCGCATGCAGCGACAAAACTTTTAGCTTTTTTACCAACAGACTCTAAGACATTTAAATACGGCTTGGTGAATGCGGAACTTTTGCTTACATCATAAGTTGGCTTCCATTCAATGTCAAAAATAGGATAACCGCTCGATTTCTTTTTTTCTGCTAATGTATAAACATGGCCTACGGCTGGAGCGATAACTACAAGTTTTCCATTAATCTCTGTTTCGAAGTAACTTACCTTTCCAAGGCTTTTCTTTTTAACAGATTTACCTCCAATCGCGTAAGCTATTTTTTCAGCTACTTTTGGTTTTTCTGCAACAACTAATTCGATATCCATAAAAATCATTTAATTAAACTAGAAATAAACTAGAGTAATAATTATAAATAAATATACACTAACTACGCTTAAAAATAAAACGTTTTAAAAAATAATACATCAATCTACTTCTTAAACCTCGAAGATCCTGCTTTGCCGAATTTTAAAATACCCATTCGTGAAAGTAAGAGTATAATAAATGCAAACACAACAACAGTAACGCCAACATTAACAATATTAGGCGATTTATAGAAAGATGAAACGGATTGGATTAAGTTTGGAATATATATCTGGGATGGCTTAGCAACTACTTTGGCATATTCTGATTCAGAAATGGCTGAAGTTTGTTTTGATGAAATAATTGCACTATCATGTGACGACAATAATTGAATTTTATAATCTCCCTTTTGGACTGCATTTAGAGAAAGTTCTCCAGAAGCATCTGTTTTTTCAAGTTTAGATGTTTTATCGGGATAAACAATTTTTAGTATTGTATCAGCACATGGACCTTGCTTGCTCACAAGTTTTACTTTGAAGTTTTTACCAACTATTACGTTTTGATCTATGATTATTTCACATTTCTCAAGAGAAGGTAAGGGTTTTATTGCTCGGATTGAACTGTATTTGGTAAGGTCAAATGGAAGAGTTATTGAATAAACTCCAACTGTGTCTAGTTCTGCAAACAGTTCTCCGTTTAAACTAGTTACTGCAGATAATTTTTCCCCCTTTGGATCTTTTACATTAACTTCAACTCTAGCACAACTTTCCCCATTTGGAGTTACTAATCTAATAAGTCTTTTTTCACCAACATAACCATATTTATCGTGAGTAATAATGCAAGATGGATAATTGACACATAATTCTGTATTGTAGCCTAAGCAGTCGTCTTTACACCTTAGTTCTCCACCTATGTACCTATTTGTAAAGCATGTTTGCCTACCTAAATCAGAGCCATCACATATTTCTCCTCTATCGATAAGATTGTTTCCACAGAAATTACAATCGATATCGCAACTTGTCCTGCTTTCATTAAGTGAATATTCACAAATGCCATTACCGCAACTATCAATGATTCTTGTTTCGTTTATTGTTTCATTTAGTAACAAAGTTTCATTTGATAATAGCTCAACTGTAGGGCAAGACTCAGAAGTAAAAGAAACCGTTGTTGGAAGCGGCATCTGATAACCAGATTTTCTAGCATCAACTTCGTAAGTCCCGTGTCTTGTTAGACTTAAATTTAGTTTTCCACTAGAATCTGCGTTTGCACTTAAAACATTTCCTTCATATGGAGAAGTAAGAATAACATCGACTATTGCTCCGGGCAATGTAGATATCTGTAATGTGTTTGGACAAACTACACTGGCAGATACACTCACAAACTCAGAAGTTAATGCTTTTGGTGGACTGCTGCTTGAAGAACGTGATGCAGATACTGGGATACTTATTGTAAACCTATATGTTGAAGTATTTACTGAATTATTCACATTATCAG
>JBBSVN010000020.1:0-31620 GCA_038046765.1 Microcaldota archaeon
GCTCATAGCCAGCCTAAGAAAAGCATTAGGATTTAAGTACTTTCGGAAGTACTGGTTAAAAAACATTAATATACATATTAATACACGACTTCTATGATTCAGACTTATGATTTTCCAGCTAAAGCTAGATGGCGAGAGTGGATGGCAACACAAATAAAACAAACAAAGTTACGTGTAGCGCCAGCTTTTAGGCGAACACTTGTTTTAGATCCTCAATTGTTAGAAGTAGAAATGCTTGAAGGATTAGGTTATAAACCAAAAAATATTTTAGTTGTAGAACGAGATCCTAAAGTTTTTGCAGATTTACAAGAGCGAAACGAAGATCGCAAAAGAAAAGGTAAGGAACAAGTTGTTTTAGAAAACGCTGATCTTGAAGATTTATTTGTCGATATTATATTGGGAAAGAAAAAGCACGGACCTTTTGAACATGTTTCGCTGGATATGCTTTGTCAGTTTTCGGATGCTTATCACGATTTATTATCTTTAATTTCAGCTGGCGGACTCTTAGCATCAGATTCAATATTTATTTCTAATTTGCAGGCTAAAAGGGAATCTACTTATGTTTTGGAAAGATATGATAAAGCTAATGTATTTCATGGTCTTGCAGATAGTATAATTAAATTAAATGGCGCTCCATTGGAAGATCATAGACAAATTGTTCGAGAAACTTTATATATTCCAAGCGAAATTGAAAAGAGAAAGATCGAAAGTCTAGATATAAAAGATATTAGATTCCTTAGTCGAATTGTTATGGAAATTGATCTTATTTCCACTTTTACTAATACCCTAAGATCCGGTTCATTCTTAATTAAATTTAGAAACTTTCTTTTACGCAACGGGTATTTTGCATGGGGTATTGAAAAGCTTGTTGAAAAACCCCAAAATAAAGAAGAAATAATGTCATATTTTAGTGCAGAAGCAAAAATGCTACGAAGCAGATTTCAAGCAATTATAGAAGCTCAAAGACAAGCTGTAGGTGTGCTAAATCTTTTTACTGGTGTGCTTGAGCGTATATACTCTGGAGATTTTGTACCAAAAACCTGCGGGTTGTACTATTATAATTCTGTATCAAGAACCCCTATGTTAAGTGCATTTTCTCATTTTACATACAACTCATATCGTCTTTCTTTAAATGATACTCGTTCAATTGAAGCATGGACTTTTGAGGGTTTGTATCGTTTCTACAATATCGATAAGCTAGGTTTTGGTGAACTTCCTAAACCATCTGGTAGGGAATATAGCCACGAAGTAAAAGTATTGTTAAAGGAAATAAAAAGAACCACGTTACTAAGACACGCGATTAAAACTCAAGCAATCGCTTCAATAATATTTGATAATTGCGTAGAGGAACCCGTTTGCGAGGAATCTGCACAATCAGCTGTACAAATTGTTGCCACACAACCACCAGAAACTGTTCTTGTTATTCAAGAACCGATAAAAACCAAATCTATTCTCACAACAAAAGAACAAGTTTACGAAGCGTTTAGCGAACACTTAGATTGGAGCGTAAAGGAATTACAAGAACATTTTGATACACGTGCATTTACTACGGGTCAATTAGGCGCGTATCGCGCTTGGGTTACCATGCGCTCAACTGAACTGAAAAATGGAAACGGATCTGCTAAATCAAAACCCGAATCGCTTGATCCCAAAACAAGAGATAAAATTCTCGAAGCTATACGAACGGGTTTATCAACCGAAGAAATTGTTAGTAAGTTTGAGGTTACAACTGGACAAGTTGGTGCGATAAGAGCGCATGCAACAATGAAAAGTTACGGTCCTGAAGTTGAGATCGAAGTTGCAGATGTAAAATTCTTTGGAACTGATAGGACAGAACTTGAAAGAAAAATTCGCGTGCTTCTTGCAAGGTACCAATATCCTGAAGATATTCCTGATGAAAAACTGATTGAAAGAGGGATAAGAAGAGTTTATTAATGTTTTTTACTTTGAACATTTATCGCCCTTTTTGTTCATTCTAGTGAACATTTATAAATATACTTCAACTAATATAATTATGGTAGAAACACTAGAATTTATTAAAAATGCAATGCTTGAAAGCGAGGAAAAAGTTATTTCATATTCACGCCCTCAAAAAAGAGACCTTTATGGAATCATTAAATTAAAGCCGAATCTAAAAGTAATTTATGGTCTTCGCGGTGGAGGAAAGACAACTCTATTGTTCCAAAGATACCTGGATTATGAAAAGGGAAAACGTGTTTATTTTTCAGGAGATGAGCTTGTACTTTTAAAAATCTCAATTTATGAAATTTTCAAAAACTTAAAATACGCAATGGATTTAGGTAAAGATTCTGCCGTTTTTATTGATGAAATCACAAAAGTTCCAAACTGGGCCGAAGAAATAAAAATTGCATACGATTCCAATCCAAATTTACAAATTTATATATCAGGTTCTTCTACAATCGATTTAGTACAATCAAAATCCGCATTAGCCAGGCGTGCTAGTTATCATCATCTTTTACCTATGACTTTTAGAGAATATGTAAAATTAACAAGAAACATTGAACTTGAAAAATTCGATCTTTTTAGTGGGGATGTTTATACTCAAATCATACGTTACGACATATATTTGAAACAAAAGATAAGTAATCCAATGGAATTATTCCATGAATATATGTCAAAGAGCCACCCATTTCTATTGGAGGCAAATCAGGATATGATTTTTGATCTTGTTGAAAAAATAATATATGAAGATATTGCAAAATTAAATTCCTTTGATAGTTCTATATTAGAAAAATTTGAACGGCTTATTTTGGTCTTAGCCATGTCAGAAAAAACAACATACGAAAACCTTGCAACTGATCTGCAGGTGTCTAAGGCAGTTATTGGCCAAATGCTTCGAGCATTAATTCAAAGTGGTTTAATAAAACAAGTCTTACCATATGGCAGCGGAAGAGTTGTCGGAAGAAAAAGTTGGAGGTATCTTTTTGTAGTTCCAGCAATTAGAGAACTTTATATGAAAAAAGGAGGCGCCGAAGCTTCTAAGATTTCTGGTTATATAAAAGAAGATGTATTTGCATCTCATTTAGATGAAATATTTTACCTTGATACTGGGCCAGATTTTATGTATAAGAATATTCATTTTGAAGTTGGGGGGAAGAACAAAACCTTTGAGCAACTGGAGGGAGAGAAAAAAGGGTTCATCGTGTATGATGGATTTGAAGTTATCAAAAAGGATAATCTGATAAAGTTCCCATTTTATATTTTTCTAGCTCATTTATAGTATCTAGTTTGTTCTGTTATTTGTTCACCAGATTGAACATTTAAGGCCTTTTTTGTTCATTCTAATGAACATTTCTTACTTTCTTCTAATAGAAACTGCATGCAATCATCAAGCTTACCCTTCTTTTTATTCCATATTTCTACGATTTCTTTGTACGCTTTCATGTGTTTCTGGTATTCTGCAATTTTTACAGTTGGCTTTTGAATTCTAAATAATAAATTCGAAACGCTTGGGCAAAGTGGTCTTGGAATCAGTTCGCCTTCTGTACTTTTATATGGGTACATTCTGCAGCCTAAAGGCGCAAATTCGTGAATTGTACATCTATTGTCGCTGCCTAAAAAAGTACAAGGATAAGATTTTAGTGCCAAAACATATTCGCAAGGATATTTATCATCTTCTTTGACAAAACATTCTAGAACGGTATCATTATCTGTGTTTAATATGTTTGAATAAACTAATGAGCAGAATTCTTCTGGTTTTTTGTTTGTATTCTGCATTATTCGTAAAATGTCAAAACTAGTTACAGTAATTAAATATCCTTTACAGCATTTGGCAGTACAGAGCGAACAGGGGGAGACCATAAACTAGCCACATAATTCGATTACTTCTTTTATATTTTCAAGAACTTCTGTTAGCGTCTCTCCTTGAGTATAGCAACCTTTAAGATTCGGAACTTCTGCAACAAACATTCCGTCCTCATCTTCTTCTATTATTACTGTAAAATTATTTACCTTTATTTTATCCATAACTACCTATGTCTTCGCTTGTTTTTAATCTTTCTCAAGTTGTTTATTCTTTTTCGATTTCTTCTGCAATCGCAGCTAATGCTGGAACAAGTTCTTTTCGCGTAGTTTTTAATTCGCTTAATTTTGCTCGTAATTCTTTAAGTTTTTGCTCTAATCTAATTGCAACTAATTCTTCTGCATCTTTTGGCTTTATTTTTTCTGGTTTTGGATTTCGTAATTTTCGATTAATTAACGAATATGCTAGTCCAGCTCCTGCAGCTGTTAATCCAACAGTTACCGATTGCGCAGCTGCTAATATTACACCGACTGTTCCAATGAGCGTACCTACGCTATCAGTTATCATAATTGGTAAGCGCGTTTTAGGTTTTTCAAGTTCAGCTAATTCCACTCTTTCTCGGTTAATTAGTGCGGTTTCTCGACTAATAATTTCTTGTTTTTGATTCGTATCTGGTATTTCTATACCTTTTAGAATTAACGATTTAACTAGTTTGGTAATATCTAAAAAATGAGTGTCACTGACATTTGATGCCACCTGAGCATCTGAAATAAAACTATGCCACGGTCTCCTGAAAAGAGTTATGGTGGTGCAACCATCATTGTTTTGTTTGCCTAATCGTTTTCCATTTTCGAAATTCTTGTTAAACCAAGCTAAGGCATGCACCAGTATGTCTTTATTTAAGTTACTCCGTTCTATTTTGATAGGTTCATTCATTGCCATCATATCATAAACTTCTTCAGCACGAATCCTTGCATGTCTTACTAATTCTTTGGATGGAATAATACCTAGATTTTTACACATTTCAAAAAAATCAGAAATTGGTTGATCAATCATTTCAGTTCTCTTATTTTTTCCACCTTCTTTTAAAATCTGCAGATCCCCTTCTAATGCTCTGATTTCTTTTTTGATTTGATTAATTTCCCTTATAATACTATTATAAGCAGATAAAACAATTCTTCTACTTCCAAATTCATCTTCTACACTAGGAAGTTTTGTTTTAAGTGAACGTGCTAATTCTTTGCCTGTTCTTCCAGAAGTTAATAATCGTTGAGCGGTCATAGGTTTATTATGATAAAAAGTGTTTATAAATGTATGTTTTAGTGTGGAACTAAAGCTTTTTAATCTATGCAACCATAAACATATATGTTGATGTCTATGATTCGAACAACTATACTAATTAGAGAGGATATATACGACGCCCTTATTCGTATGTTTGGCAAAAAGAACTTGTCTAAAGGTGTTAATGAGTCCTTATTACAGCACTTATTTAAGGAAAATAAAAAAAAGAGCATGTTCGGTGCAGACCCGTGGCTCAAAGATTCAGATTTAAGCGATTTGAGGGATCATGATGAGCATAACTTTTGATAGCTGGGCATGGATAGAATATTTTAAAGGAGATAAAAAAGGCACAATACCAAAGAGGTACATTGAAGGTAATGATCAGATTTATACTCCTTCTATTTCGCTAATGGAAATAAAAGCAAAGTATATTCATGAAGGAAAGCCTTATCAGGACAGAATAAAATTTATAGAAGAAAGAAGTAGTATTATTAATATCGATAAAGAAATTTCTCTAGAGGCTGCCACTCTTAAGGCAAGTGAAGGATTGCCGTCCATAGACGCCTTAATATATGGCTGCTCTAAAAAGGTCAAGACAAATCTTTTAACTGGAGATACCCACTTTAAAGAAAAGAAAAATATAGAGTTCTTGGAATAACTTAAATCCGCAATCTCATCGAAACAACCTTGAATCTCGTCTTAATGGTCTTAGTACTTCTCCGCTAAGTGAATGTATACTCGCTAGTTTATCCGCTTCTTCTGGAAGTATTGCTGCACATAAATCCGCTTCGATTAAAGGCGGTGGATACGCGTAATCTGGATTTATTGCGCAAATTGAATAAATTGTATTAGTAATGTCGCTAAGATCTGTTTGCTCGTTTACTTGTTTCGCATTATAATATTCAATCCTTAATGGAAATTCCTGTGAATTGCACTTAATATAAAACACGCAAACTTTTTCGCTAGCGCCTTCCAAATCTTTTAGTGCAGGGGTTAAAGTAGTAGAATACTTCATTGTAAACGTTCTTTCTCCTTTTTTAAGCAGAGTATCAAGAAACATCGTGTCATTAGTACCATTTACGTTGTAAAGATCGACAAACTTTTTTGACCTTGTGTCTTTGATAACTCCAAATAACAAAATTTCCTTTTCACTACAAAGCGAGAATAATTTTTTATAAATTTCAATAACTTCTAAATAAAGCGAATAAAGTTCGCTTTCTTTATTTGGTTTATCGCTGGGTATTGGTAAAAGCGAGCCGTCAATTAGAAGAACCTTTGGATTAAATTTAATTATGGAATCGATCGCAGTAGTAAGCTCGTACTTAAGTCTAACTAAAGACTTAAACAAATTCGCTTCGTGATCATCTAGTCCTGTTTTAAATTCAAGAACGATATTTGGGAATCTACTGGGCAAGTAGCTATGTGCAATGAGCTTTGAGTTTTCATAAATAAAATTAACTGCAACGCTTTTTACCATTACAATATCAACGCCGTGCATGTGTTGGTCAATAAATCCGGAATCTACTGCGCAAACTGAATTGTTTACGCGTAATTTTGAAAGAGAAAACGTTAGCTGTTTTTCGATCACTGCTTCATCATCTGGTATTTTAAGAGTTGAACGTATCTCATCTGAAACTTTGCTTAAACTGTTCTTATGCTCTTTGATGTGCGAAGAAAGAGTGTATAATTTTTCTAACATGCACATAATAGCGGGGTTTAAAATTATAATTGTAGGTGATTTACTTATGAAACAAAAAATCTCTTTAGGCCAAGCAGAAGTAACTGATGTTGTAATGCCCGGACAAACAAATCATTACGGGAATTTCTTTGGTGGATTATTAGTTGCACAGATGGATAAAACAGCTGGAATTGCTGCAACAAGATACTGTCAAACCGATAACGTTACTGCAAGTATTGGAAAAATTGTATTTACTAAACCAGTTCGGCTAGGTGAAGTTGTTGTTACGCATGCTCGGGTTACTTATGTTGGTAAAACTTCGATGTTACTTAAAGTAACTGCTCACTCTGAAAATCCAAAAGGCGAGAGAAAAGAAGTAGTCGAAAGCGCGTACATGGTTTTTGTTGCAATTGAAAAAAATGGAAAACCAAAATCTGTTCCAGAACCGGTTTTAGAAACAAAAGAAGAAAGAGAATTATTCGAAGAAGGGCGAATGATAAAAGAAACGATGCTTAAGGATTAGTTTGTATCTACCATATCTGTATTTTCTTTGATTACATATAGTTTAGATTGTCCATTTTCGTTAATATTAATCATTAAATTTGAATAACAGTTCTTAGAATCATCCCTTTGAGGGATTTTAGAAATGCCCACACATTCAATGTCCTCCGGGCTAATTTCTCTCAATCTTTTAAAAAGATTGGATATTGATTTCTGATCATTGGCATCGATGTAGTATGTTTCATCAAAATTTCTTGGATCGTTACTGCAAACACCTGTTGCGTATACTTTCACTCCAATCTCTTTTAATAATCGAACTAAATTTTTTATTGTCCCGCCCATTTTTCTTGCACATAATGGAGGAGTAATAAATGGATTGTCTGACCGATTCGGGTTAGTATAATGTTTAGCAACGACTCCTAGGTCAGCTAATAAAACCCCAGTCATAAATACTCCATAAATCTTTCTAAAACGCATATCTTTATAATAAGTACAACTATTTATAAAACCATTCTTTAATGTAAATTCGCACTTAATTGCTTACCAACTATGAAAAATTAATTTCTGCTGGTAAACTCCCATCTAAACAATTGGTTTTCTTGTGTATCGTCTCTTCCAGTTGCAGTATTGGCTGTTACTGTAATTGCACTAAAACAACCTAATTCATCATTTGCGTTAAATACAAATACCATTAGGCTTGGATACTTCGAGATCTCGCGCAATATCTGATCAATCATAGTGCATTTTTCTACATCTACAATCGTTACCTTGTCAAAACCTGAATTATTTTCGCTACCAACTAGACTATCTTGAACATTGAAAATTAGTTTGCTTTTTTGCCCTAGTTTCTCCTCTATCCTTTTCATTTTATCTGTTTGTATGTTCTCGCAAATAACTGGCGCGTTTAATTTTGCTCTAGCTGTTCGGTCTATTTGTTGTGCCCTCTCGATTCCAAAAGCAGCACCAAGTATCATTACACCATAAGTAAGACTTCCAAAAAAATATATTTATTAGCTAATATTTATAAAAACATCATTTATAACAAAATAAGTAAATTATGCTATTTTTTGGTTATTGCTTTTTCGGTATAGCATATAAACTCCTGCCAAATAACTCATATATCCGATAACCTGTAAATCGCTTGGTCCAGTATCATAACCAAATAATTCCTTAAGTACGCCTCCGATCACGCCTTTTTCACCTAAAATATCTGTTTTAGCAAAAGGGAGTGTGTAAACTTTTTCTGCAAATATTATTGGAAGAATTTTCGCTTCCTGCAATTCGTGAAGTCCTTGAGAAAATAATCCTGCTGCTAGTAAAATCAAAATCACTGTTGTTACTTTGAAAAACTTATTTATATCTACTTTTACTGCATATTCAAAAATTAAGATACCCAAAACCACTGCAGCTACAATGCCTAGAAATCCACCAAATAAAGAGAGTCCACCTGTACTTACATATATTCCAGACATAAAAAGAACTGCTTCAATTCCCTCTCTTAAGACTGAAATAAATGCGAGAACAAATAATCCATGCATCTGTTTTTTATCGATTTTAGTCTGAACGTCTTTTTCAAGCTTTTGTACAAATCTCCTTTGATTTATCATCCAAAGTATGAACCAGGTTACAAGACCTGCCGTAATTACCATGAAGAATCCTTCAAATAATTCTTCGTTTGCCGCAAATCCGCCTTTTACAAAGCTAAATCCGTATGCCAATGCGATGCTGGATATAATACCTAAAGCTGCACCAATCCATATATGTTTTTCTGCGTGTTGGTTTTTTGTTTTATGTAAATATGCAAGCATTATTCCTATTATGAATGCAATTTCTAAACTTTCCCGAAACATTACGATAAATTCTGGAAGTGCCATATATTTCCTCTCTTAAACTGTGTATGTTAGGCTAACCTAATTTAGTTGTGATTTTTAATTTGGTTAAAAAGGTTTAAAAAGTTAGGTGTACCTAAATTATTTGATAAACATGGATAAAAAATCTTTGAACGCCTATCTGCGTATTATTTATGAGCTTGAAGAATCAGAAAAAAATATTGCTGTAAAATCCATTTCTACTTCATTAAAAATTAAACCAGCTAGCGTAAGTGAAATGCTAAATAAACTTTCAAAAGAGGGCTACATTGTACACGCGCCCTACAAAAAAATTATTCTAACCGATAAAGGTAAAAAGGAAGGTCAATTAATTGCAAGAAGATATCGTTTATTGCAGGATTTTTTATTTCGAATTTTAAAAATTAATGAAAGTAAAATAAACGAACAGGCCGCACAAATGGAATCCTCCTTAAGTACTGAAGCTGAAATTGAACTTTGCAGATTTCTCGATAGGCCAATGCTTGACCCCTTAAATAACAAACCAATCAGTCACTGTGAACAAAAATTAACCTGTGCAAAATGTCTGTGTAAAAAGTAGCTTGCTAGCTTATATTCAAATTCACCTTTGGTGCGTTTGCAACTTCTGGTGTACTTACCTGGAAGAATTGTTTTTCTTTAAATCCATTCATATTCGCAACAAAGTTTGAGGGTATTGTTTTTACTTTTGTATTCCATATCGACACTTGATCATTGTATCTTTTTCGCTCTACAGAAATTCTATTTTCTGTACCAGATAATTCATCCATGAGTGCTAAAAAAGTCTGGTCTGATTTTAATTGAGGGTAGTTTTCAACGATTACTAAAAGTCTTGCGAGTGATCCTTCTAATTCACTTGCTGCTCCTGCCTTTTCATCGATGCTTTTAGCTCCTGCATATTTACTTCTGGCATTGGCAATATCAGAATATACTTTTTGTTCCTGCTTTGCAAATGCTTGTACGCTGTTAACTAAATTCGGTATAAGGTCGTATCTTCTTTGGTATTGCACTTCAACTTGCGCCCATTGACTTTTTACGCTTTGGTCTGAAGATATAAAATCATTATATGTAGTGGTGTACCAAAGAACTCCAATTAATCCTAAAACAAATATAATTCCAAGCATTCCTAAAATAATATATTTTGAATTCATAATTAATCATCTTGTTTTATGTTTAAAAACCTGGCTTTAACTATTGTCATGTTACCATTTTCCGCTCGAGCCTCCGCCCCCGCTTGATCCGCCCCCAAATCCTCCGAAACTTCCACCGCTGGATCTGCCACTTCCCCAATTAGATCCGCTCCCATAGTAGCCTCCACCCATATGGCTTCCTCTTCTTCCGCCTGCGCTCGCAATTACTATGATTAAGAAAAAAATAATAAAAATTACTAAACAAATTGTATCTATCGGAATCTCTGTTGTTGAAAAAGAAAAATCGTTTGAGTCATTTATCGTACCATCTAAATATTTATTTATTTCATTTATCGCATTCCTTATTCCTTTTGCATACTCTTGCCGCTTAAATGCTGGCGCCATAATCTCGCGTATTATCCTTCCAGCGCGTGCGTCAGTAATCTGCGATTCTAAGCCATAACCAACTTCAATTCTCATTTCTCGGTCTTCTATTGAAATTAAAATTAGTAATCCATTATCTTTTGCTTTTTTTCCAATCTTCCAGGTGTTAAAAACCTTTTCTGCATAAGTTTCGATTGTTTCATCTTCTAAATTTGGAATTATTAAAACCGCAATTTCATTTGTTGTATTTTTTTGAATATTTACAATCATCGAAGTAATCTCTGCCTTTTCCTGTATCGTTAAGATGTTTGCATTATCGACTACGTATCCGGTAGCTGGGGGCACTGCTAATGCAGATGAAAAACCCGCAACAAGGATTAAAAATAATAAAATTAGTTTTAGTTTGTCCAAACTTAACGCCTGTTCTTATTATTCTTATTATTATTAATATTTTTTCTGTTATTTTCAATTTTAATTTTGCGTTCTATCAAATAGTCTTCTTCTTCTCTTATAAATGCATAAACCAACATTTTAATCAGAATAAATCCGATAATCCCTCCGGCAGGTATTCCGAAATAATATGGATCTGGGGTTTTGAAAATATACTTGTTAGGCGGAAAGATTGTATTTCCTGGATAAAAACTCCAGTGTATATCAAAAATAAATATTGCGATCGCGCTTACTGCCATTGCAACTACAAAGAATATTATGTCTGCGATAATTTCATTTTTGCTTATACGTAATCTTTTTAAAAAATTCATCATAAAAATTAGATTACGTTAAAATTTATTAATCCTGTTCATGTTGTTTGTTTATTAAATACACTAAACGACACCTTTTTAAACAGTTGTGTAGTAATAAATGTATAAATAAATGTAAACTTAGTGGTTATTATGGCACTTACAGAAGTACAAAGAAAAAATTCGGAGGTCGTTCGTCCACAGCTCTATTCGAAGCTCTATGGTTCTGCTAGAAGAACTGTTTTGGAACCTTTAGTTTCAACTAAAGCAGACGTTGTTACAGCACCATCTATAATTCCGGTGAGAGTTTCTAACCCCAATCTTTATTCATATCTTAGAGGCTCAGCAAGAAAAGAACAATCTAGATATAATCGTTTAGTTGAATCTATAAGCGAGTCATTTCCTATAAGAACAGAAGATGGAGAATATTTACCGACGTTTAATCGAATGCTTTCAGTTTTACCAGCTTTAAAAGTAGACGGGAGTTATTCACCTACATTTAGAAGAGTGATTGCTTATTTTGTAAGATTAATCGAAGCAAGAAGAGCATTAAAAATGCAACAAGAAGCTATCGAACAAGAACGACAAGATCGTTTATATTTGACTCATTTAAGATACAGTGTAATTCATGGGAGAGCTAGGTTTGCCTTAGATGACGTTGAAAGAATAAATCAGATTTGTATTGCGCAAAAATCCGATCAGGCATTAGATCTCTTGAACTTTGCTCTTTTATTTGGCTCTAGAGACTTGACATTAGATATTGCTACAGCCATATTGACAATTTCTGATGTTATGCCAGTTTCGACTTCTTTGCTAGCATTAAACCGAATTATGCTTTCAATTGATGACTATCATCTTGCAACGCCTTTATATGAATTATATAAACAGATATCTGAAAAAACACCTGTATTTAGTTCTAAACATACACTCTCTAAAATTGCGAGTTTAACTGGAGAATCATATGACTCAATATCAGCGGATATAGATGCTGCAATTGCAAAACTTGATGGATGGGACGGATTAGAAGATGCTGGGTTTACTTCTCCCGTGTTGGGATCAGTTGATCGCGTATCTATGGCATTTGACAAAGTCAAACAAAGCAGATGGGAACAAGATCACCTGGCAAGTGCTTAATTTTCTTTATTTTTTTAACTTTGCCACAATCTTGCGTAAAAGCAAACATTTAAATATATGTTTTACACAATAATACATATAATAATACTCTAAAAACAAAACATCGGTGGTATCTATGGTTGAACTTCATGCAACAAGTCCGAAAATAGCTTTACATATTCCAGTTAATGGAAATAATGGTAGAAATGGTTTTGATTCAAAAACACCAAGTAAACCAACAAGAATGGTTAGTGCTAGTGAAGCCGTTGCAATTCTTGAAAGATTATTAAGATCAGATAAAAAATCTGTAGAAGGAGTTGTTCAAGAAGCAAGAGAAACTTTAGTTGGTAGCAAATATGGAACAACCGCTGCTGCTTTTGTAAATGGTAATGTTTCTAATTTAAACGTAAGTGAAACAACAAATCCCGCTGTATTATCAGTTTTATCCGAAATTTTATCTTCTTCTGAAAATGGAGTAAACTCAAGAGAAGATGTTACAAAAGCCAAAGCAACGTTGGCTCGTTTATCTGATGTCGGACCTATGATCGAGTTTGAACAACTTTTTGCTGGTTTAGATGAAAGGTCAGAAATTTTAGAAGAACTAAAATCTATCCTTGCTACATCATTTGGTAAGGGTATTACTCAAAGTCAATATTCTGTTTATGCTGAACAAATTGATGAATTAAAAACTAGACTCTTTGAACTAGATACGGGAATCGTAGCAGAACTACAAACGATGCAAAGGCCTGCTCTTTTATTAGAAATAGACGGTATTAATGAAAAATTAAAAGATGATAAGTTATCTATTTTAGAGTATGGTGAATATCTTAATTCAAGATTATTATTACAGAAAAAACTTGCACTTTTAGATCAAAGGCTTAAAGAAGCCAGAGTAGAAACAGAAGAAGTCAAGGAGCAACCTAAAGTTGCAGAGCGAGTACTAGAAAATATAAACGACTTGACAGTAAGAAGTGCATTAAGTAACGGATATATATCTGTTCAACAAGCACAAGAATTTCAAACTAGACTAGACTCTGCAGAAGAACAAAGAATTACTGCTTACGATTCAAGTGGTTTTGTTGCGATTTATTCTGAATTAGCAGCATTAGAAAGACAGGCAAAAGAAGGTAAACGTGAAGTTGCTAAAGTTCCACAGCCAATTGCTGCGAAAGCACAAGTACCCACACCGGCAGCAGTAGCTCCAGCTTCAGAAGCTAAATCAGGTTCGATTTCAGAAATTCAACCAGGAATATTTGGACAAGTTGCACGTGCTCCTTTAGAAGTTGGTGTACCAGCTCGTGAAGTTGCACGCTCAGTTGCAGTACCAAGTACGCCAGCAGAAGCACCTGCACAAGTTGACCCTGAATTATCTGCTAAACGAAGCGCATTTTTAAGTGCTACTCAAAGAATAGCGGAAGTTAGATCTGCAGAAGAATCTTTAGCAAATGTTAGAGCAAGAATTATGGAACTTCCGGAAGATTTACGTACCGAACTTTCGGCTCAAAATGTAACTTTTGGTTCGGATGGTTTAACTGCACCATTCTCAGCAGTTTTTGAAGCTTTATCTAGTATGGATTTAAGAAATACCTCTGATTTAACTTCATTTAAATCTTCAGTGTCTGCACTAAACATAGCAATTTCTAACTATGAAACTAAATTGGCTAACAAGAAAATCGCAGAACAAGGGGTTTCAGAAGAAACTATTTTATCTGTATTGCAAACTAATCTTGATCAACAAAAAGAATTGGCTAGTATTTCAACTAGGGATATAAAAAGTCATGGTGCCGTAGTTTCCTTGCTAGATCAAGCTGGCAAGGCATATACTAAAGGTGACATAAAGCTCGCTTTGCAATTACAAAGAAAAGTTGCAACCGAGATTCAAACTCTTAAGCAGGATACTCAAGTTATGATGCCAAGTGAATACTATCTAGTTAAACGAGAATTAAAACAGTTTGGCAAGTCAGCTCGAACTATGGATGTTGATGAGTTCAGTCTCTACTCTGGAGCAAAAATATTATCGAAGCAGGCTTATGATCAGGCTAAAGTAGGAGATGCTAACGGAATGCAAGAGAAGATGGGTAAATTAGTTTTTGCAATGGCAGACCTAAGACAAAAACTTGGTGTGGTTTCACCAGCTAGTACAGTTGCAGCTGCTACAAGCGAACCAGCACAAGAAAAACGTTATCAATTAGTTTCAACTTTAATAGCGGGGATATCCGGTTCAACTTTAGATTTGGATACAAAAACGAATTTACTTGAACGAGTAGATAGTACATATACTTTACAAAGAAAAGAAGCAATTGTAGCATTAAAACAAATTCGAGACGAATTAGATGCATTAAAAACTGCGGCACAACCTAGCGCAACAGAATCTCGAACTGCAACAGTTCCTGGAATAGGCGCAGTTGGCGCAACAGCTCCAGGACATCTTACTCCAGAAGAAGTTGATGCACTCATGCAAGCAGTTCGTGATGGAGCAGTTCAATCTGCAGCAACATCTACTCCAGTTGAAACAGTGGGCGAAAGATACGCAAGGTTAAACGAAGCTTCAAAAGATAAATCTCTTCCAGAATCGTTAAAAGGAGAAATAATCGAAAAATTAAATCGAGCCTTAATAGTTCCTAAAGATGAGGCACCTGCAATACTAGATGAAGTAGAAGCATTACTTGCTAAAACAAGAGTAGCCGGAACAATTGAATCAGCTCAAGCAGAATCAAAAACTGCGAGAATTCTTAGGTTAGCAACAGAAGTTGAACTTGATACGACTTTAAGACCAGACCAAAGATCTCATCTAAAGGAAAGATTAAGAGATGCAAATTCTAATGCTACAACTCCAAACGAGTCAAAGCAAATTCTTGATGAAGTTGAAGAAATACTTAGACCACCCGCAACCCCACCATCTCGAGTAGTTGTTGCTGGATCAATGCGACCTGTCGCACGCGTACCACCACCAGTAAGTGTTTCAGAAACAATGCAACATGCCGCAAGCGTAGGAGGAACTCCTGTTGTAACTACACAAGCAGAATCATTCCAAGACAGACACGATCGATTACGCGCAGTAATTATCGCATGCAGAGATGGTGAATCGCTTGAAGCCGGTGTAAGGTTAGGTTCTTCAAGATCAAACCATCTTCTAGCAGACTTAAGACGAGCTTCGGAGCAACAAAGATTTAATGCGACAGATCAGGCAAAGCGATTGCTAGAATCTGTAGAAACTAGTCTTACTCCAAGACAACTTGCTGTTTTAAGTACAAGATCAGGTGCGACTAGGCCAACAGCTTCAGTAGCTACACCAGCTCCAAGAACTAGAGCGCGAGTATCCATTCCTGCAGTATCTGTAGCACCACCAGCACCAAGAACAAGAGTAGCTACACCAACTTCAACACCCACAGTAGATCCACTCGCAACAAGAGGAGGAGTAATTGGAAGTACTGGTCCAGCTCCACGAGCTAGAAACCCTACACCTGTTTCAACTCCAAGTGCAGCAACAATGCTAACTCCATTAACTTCGGGCGTTAAGGAATCAAAACTTAAAAAATTATATCGAACAAAACTAAAACAACCTCTAAAAACTTTCGCTAAAGTTGCAGCACTAGTAGTTGGTGTAAACTTAGTTGGGTTTGGGGGTTTATATGGGTACCAAGCGATTAAGACCAGGATTTCAAGTCCGTTTGCATCAGCAGTAACCCGATCTGATTCCGTTGTCAAAAATAATAACGTTAAACCAGAGCAAAAAAAGCCCGAAGATAAAAAAGAAGTCAAAGTCGAAGATAAAAAGCCGGTAAAAAAAGCAGTTGGTGTTAAAGGTACTGTTGTTGATACGCCAAAGAAAACTCAGGCGAAAAAAGACGATGGAAAAAGAGCCGAAGTAGGAGCAAAAGAAACTACTAATCCAATTGCAAAAGGAACCTACAAAGGCAAGAAAATTGCAATAAATGATGTTCGTGCAACTCTAAAATAATTTTTTATTTTTAAAATCGTATTTTAAAAATGTCGCGACGAATCGTCGTCGCGAACATGATCGAGATGTCACGGAGAATCGTCTTTTAGAGAAGAAACGTCTTCTCTAGCATGCTCGAGAAGCGTACTCGTCTTCTCGACAGCTAGTGGCATTAGCCACTGGATTTTTCTTTAGTTAACGCTTTTTTTTACTTCTTAAGTTCTACTTTTAATTTTTCAATTAATTCTAATCCAATACGCGCTTGAGCTTCTTTTGTACTAGCCCCTAAATGGGGCGTAAAACATACATTTTCTAATTCAAGTAATTTTCCCGTATATGGTTCTTTTTTATAAACATCTAGCGTAGCACCCGCAATCTTTTTACTTTTGCAAGCATCATAAAGCGCGTCTTCATCGATTACTTCGCCACGTGATGTGTTAACAATAAATACTCCATTTTTCATTTTCGCTATATTTTCTTTACCAATTAAATCTCGAGTTTGATCAGTTAATGCTACATGGAGCGTAATTACATCTGCGCTCTTAAACAAAGTATCTAAATCAACGAACTTTACGTTTGGTAATTGACGAGGACTAGGATCAAATGCTAAAATCGGCATTCCTAATGCATGTGCTTTTTCGCCTACCATACTACCAATTCTACCATATCCGATTACGCCTAATGTTTTACCCGATATTTCATTTCCAATAAGGTTTTGCTTATCCCAAATTTTGTTTTTCATTTGTAAGTGAGCGCGCGGAATATTTCGAAGCATAGATATCATTAAACCAATTACAAGTTCAGCAACCGCATTTCCGCTAGAGAGTGGTGTATTCATTACCTTTATTCCCTTTGCTTCGCAGGATTTTACATCGACATTATCTAAACCTACTCCAGCCCGGGCAACAATTTTAAGCGAACTAGCGTCTTTTATCAAATCGGCTGTTACTTTTGTAGAGCTTCGAACAATGAGTACATTCGCATAGTGCAATTCACTAGATAAGTTTGCAGGTTTATAAACAACAGTTCCAAGTTTTCTTATTTCTTCTACAACTTCGCTTTCCATACTCTCAGCTATAACTATTTTAGTCATTGGTCATCGCCTCATTGTAATATACTATCTAAGTTTATTATAAAAAGAAGATTTTATATCTTATTCAAAGCCAGTTTTATATCCTCCAAACTAGCCTTTGTAAGTATTATTGGTATCCTTTCCTTTTCTGAAATATGCACTGCCAGTTTATCTAGTTTTTCAATATCTAAGTCATGCATTACAACCGCGCTTGGTTTTGATGGTGAAACTCTTATGACAACCATCGGAGATCTTCCAGTACTTACTCCTGTAAAAATGAAAACACGTTCATTAACATTTCCATAAAGATTTTGGAAATAGCTTAGGGGCATGTCTAAAATTACTTTCATGCTGTCTATTAAAGTGTACCCGTAAATTTTCTTATCTAACCCTTCAATATTAGATATTGCTCTACCCTTAATTAAATCAATAAAATCCTTTAACGTAATTGCCCTTGCAAATTCATGAACTTCAAAAAATTCTTCTAAAGGTTTTTGTTGTGCAGTTAATTTTTGTGTTATTTGGCCTCCTTTTTGGACATCTATTGTAAATAGTGCTTCAACCAGTCTTTTTATTACACCCGCCCCGGGCGATTTTCTTCTGTTGCTTTCATAATCGCTTATTGTTGAAACTGTAATCTGTAAATATTTGGCTAATTCTACCTGTGTTATTGTGAATATTTCGCGCCATTTTTTCATGGTTGCTCCTGGATCTTCTGAAAGAGCGATTTCGCCCGCTATCTCGAGTTTGACTTTATTCATATCAATACCATTAGCTTAAAGTAATCTTACAAAATACTTGTACGTTAATGTTTAAATTCGTTTCGACGGTTGTCTAACTACTGTTTTCTGCACGCAACTAATGACCTATTTAGATCCCTAACTCTTCTTTCAAATACGTTTGAATCTATCTTGTCTTTATTTTCTAAAAGATAGTTAAGTATTCCTTGAACTAATTCATATCCTTTATTATCTGGGTAAACTATAAAATTACCCGCTACATGATGCGCTATTCTTTCAATTATCTGAACATTAATATTTTTAGGAAGATCATTATTGATAGATGCAGTTTCTACTGAATCTAAAAGTTCTTTGAAATTCTTTGGTAACATTATTTCATTGTCTTGAAAAATTGTGTGGCGGTTAAATATTGATCTAGAGTATTTTAAATTCACATCTCTGAATACTCCATATAATTTTGTAAATTGCGTTTGTGTTCTAAAATAATATTTACCCATACTTCGGGTGCAGAACCATGTTGCAACATCCATTTGAGTATCTAAACTTAATCGATCCAGTTCTTCCAATGCTCTTTCGCTTAATTGAGGGTTTATTAAGGCCGAAAACCAGGATTTCATTGATAATGTTCCTACTAACTTTAAATCATCTAAAATTAATATTTTAAACAAAACATCCTCTCCTTCTTTACCTAGAGCCCGCAAATAAAAATAAGATGGATCCCTCAAGAAACTATCACAAACTACCTGGCTTTTTGCTATATTTGCGAGTATTTCTTGATTAGTCATATCTAAGCTAGTTATCAATTCTTTTCCTTTTTGTACTATTATATGTCTTCTTTTTTGTGCTTCTGAAGCTAAATTATGCCTATTTTGACGGACTAATTCATCAGTTAATTGTTCATACTCAAAAGCCAGATTTGCTAGTGTAAGTAATCTGTATATTCGGTCCTTCTCTTGTTTTACTAATGTTTCCAATCCTTCAATTGAAGAAGCATGTTTGGACACATGTTCCAATGTTTCTTTCTTTATTATTTGAAGTGAAGAAAAGTTTCCTGTTTCCTCATATTTCATTTCCGGTGCTGAATCTGAATCGAAGTCCCAACAGTCATATTCTGGTAGTTTTTCTTTTTCGGTAGACTTTATTTTCCCAACCGTACCTATCGCGTGTTCAGCGAAAAGCGGAACAGATCCTTCAAATGTATCTGTAGATGGTGGATAAACAAAACCTCCGTTTTCTATTGAATAAGCTTTAACTAAGTCTCGAATATGGATTCTTGAACCGCGTCCGTCCGAGTAATCGCCCGCAATTAAATCCCATTCTTTTCCTTCGGAGTTTATATAAGTTGCAGTTACATGCGCATAACCATTTTTGTTTGGTGCGTAATAACGAAGATACACCTCATTTACTCCTGCATCATAAAGTGCAGAACCTACTAAATGAGCTAAAGGTTCACAGCTTCCGCCTTTGTTTTCTATCGCGTCAAGCATTCTTAGTTTTCTTGAATTTATACTAAAATAAGTTAAATCTTTGAATACTTCCGAAGCGGCATCACCGGAGCTTTTTGTTTTTAATTCTGAAGAAAGATTTTTAACATACGAAACGTATTCATCTGCAGTTTTTTTACTAACTTCGCGTCCTTCTTCAAAAGCATCCCATTCGTTTGCACTACTAATAAATCCTCCTGATAAAAATGTTCCATTTTTAATTCGTTCTTGTTCCCTTAGTATTAATTTCCTTCTCTCTTCTTGCACCATCTGCTTTAGCATGTTTGCCTTTTTAGTTTCAACATAATTCGAAATCGCCTTACGTATTGGTTTATCAGTTAATTCTTTAGCTACGCCAGCACCTGCGGTATGTATTACCAAGGAAAGTGCTATTGCTCTACCAAATCTACCAATGCGCATATATTTGTTATGTCAGTTTGTGTTTAAAAAGATGTTGGTTTGTGTATTTTATCCTCTGTTCGCATTATTCTTACTGATTATTATCCTCTTTTCGTGGTACACCACTTCCAGGCAGGAATTATGTGTATTATCTATAATACTGTATTTGTCATAAAGTGTACTATTGACAATACATTTTCTAAAATTAGAATTTCTCTTCCAAATAATTAACTGCGTTCTTAAAAATCTTTAACCCTTGAGCTTCCGTGATATTAACGCGTGTCCAATAAGGATTTGTAACGACATCAACAAAAGCCTCAGGATGTGGCATAAGTCCAAATATCCTACCGCTTTCATCGCAAATTCCGGCAATATTTGCTACGCTTCCATTTGGATTATATGGATACTCAGAAGTTACTCCCTTGTCGCTTGCGTATTGCGCTACGATAAGATTTTTATCAATTATATACTTTAGTTCATTCTCGTCCTTAGGCATAAATTTGCCTTCACCATGCCTTACTGGAAGCATAATATACTCCATATCTTTAGTAAAAATACAGGGTGTTGCTTTGTTTATTTTAAGATATACCCATCTATCTTCAAATTTTCCAGAATCGTTTCTTGTTACGCTAACGCGTTGCTCGAAATCCGGAATTGGTAATAGCCCGAGTTTAACTAAAACCTGAAAACCATTGCAAATTCCTAGTACCAATTTTTTATTTTTTATAAATTCTCCGAGTTTATCTTTTAATCCAAACTTGAGTTTATTCGCTAGAACTTTACCAGAGCCTAAATCGTCTCCAAAAGAAAATCCTCCTGGTATTAATAACATATTATATTCTTGCAAGGCTGCTGGATTTTCAATTAGTTCATTAACGTGCATAATCTGGGCTACTCCCCCTGCTTTCTCAACAGCTGCCTTACTCTCTGCCTCGCAGTTTAAGCCGTAACCAGATAAAACTAGACATTTTGCTTTTGACATATATTAATATATTAGGGAAAAAATAAAAATCCAGTGATTGCTATCACTAGCTTTTTATTTCCTTGGAGATCCCAAAAGAAATAAAAAAGGAACTGGAAGTATTACCTTCCAATTCCTATGCCTATCCCTACATTTGCAGAGCTATTTGCGTTGTCGCTAGCCGGACCGATTCTTACAAGTCCGCTTGCGTCAATTCCCAATTCTACATTATTTGCAATTCTAAGTCCTTGTGCAAAGTCTCCTTTTTCATTCATACCTATTTTTACATTGACTTTTGCATTACCCCCGTTAATTTCTACATCGCTATTTGATTTTACATTTACTGTGGCGTTTTCTCTTGTTTCAAATTTTACTACTGGTGCTAAGATATATTTACCATTGCCAGTTATATGCAAAGATTCATCTGCGATAAAATCAAAACTTGCAGTTGTCGTAGAATTTACACCAACTTCAACAGGGCCTACGAACTTAAGCATTCCTGAAGGAAGTTTTGCTTGTTGTGATCCGTTTGCATCGGTTACAATTACGTTTGATACATCCATCCTAATCTGGTTGTATGTACCTTGTTCAAGCGCTAAATCTGCTAATAGTGCTGCAGATCCTTTAGCTTTTAGTTCAAGCAAATCATAAGTTTTAGGTGTTGAAGAAACAGTTACCCATCCTTTGGTTGCGCTTTGAACCATTACCTTATCTACAGTAATCTTAATACTGGATACAGAACCCATGTCTGCAGCAGCGTCTTTAATTATCATAACCATTCTACCATTGCTTGAAGCTGAAGAACTAGCTCCTGTTGTTCCAGTTGGATTGCTTGATCCAGTCTGATTAGAATACTGGCTCGTACATCCTACTAATAAAAAAGATAAGAATACTAAACTTAAAATTACTTTTTTGAATTCCATATCTTTCACCCCCATTTCACCTAACTCTAAACTAAATCCTAACGAGTATATAAAACTATCATGTTTGAATATTTCTTCACATAAGTCACATGTACTGTTTTATTATCTTTTATTACTAATAATAGTTTATGGTAATTTCAAAAGAACAAATAATCTCAAACGGTTTTATCGAATTACAAGTCAAATTTTCAGGTGTAATCCAGAGGCATAAATTTATCGTTAAAAAGGAAAAAACAGGATTTGGGGAGGTAATATTTCTAGTTGTAAATGCTAATCTTCCTCCTGCGGAGATGGCTCGTCTTTCAAAAGAATTAGATTTTCCAATTAAATCCATTAATTCGACTGCATTCCCGCCTGGAAAAAGTGCGAAAGATTTTCAAATTTCTAAAATTTGAAAAGATTTTGACAAGAAGTCAAAGGGTTTTATCCTAACTGTTTAAATTAGTTTGTTTACACTATTCGTTTGGTGTTAATTATGGCAATTCATAAATCTAAATCTATTCGTCCTATATCTGATTTTCAAAGGCAAGAAAGAGAATGGAAAAAATTATGTGCTCAACCTCCTGCAATTCCATCTGATGTCGTGAAAGAGCTTCTACAAGATGCACATCGTTCTGCATTAAGAAGTAGCTTAATGGAAGACCAAACTGCTGGAACTTTAGATCGAAGGAAGGCTCAAATTTTGAAACTGCTTCAAACTCCCAGAAGAACAGAACGTCAAGAATTAGAATTAGATTCTCTTATTGCTGAAGCAGGATTTATAGAATCAACTACTGCAGCACTACGTAGGAGATAATTCTATTTTTTCGTTAATATCTTTTTCCTCACTTTCCAAAAAAATCCCACTTCTTTATAAACTGTTCCGCTCATATATATGTATGAAGATTACAAACGAAGAAATTTTAGCCAAGGGAAACATGGAATTAGCAGTCAAAGTATCTGGTGTTGCACAAAAGCATATTTTCACAGTTACAAAATACAAATCTGGTTTTGGGGAAGCAAACTATCTATTTGTTAATTTAGACCTTCCAGAAGCAGAACTCGCAAGATTATCCAAGGAACTTAATTTTCCTTTCAAATCTTCAACTAGTTCGTTTTTCCCGCCTAAGAAAAGTATAACTGATTTTATTATTAAATCTTAATTTCTTTCTTCTTTTTGCATTAAATACCCCTATTTATAAAATGTTGCATACTAAGTATAATTATGGAAATGCAACAAACAATTCCCGTGCTAAACATAAGTAAGGATAATGCAATACTACTACATAACAACGTAGTTAAAGCATACTCTAAGTTTAGCCTTCTTAATCAGACTGCTATTTACAAAGAAAGTTTTCTTAGAATTAAATCTGTTTCAAAAGATATTCTTGGTATAAAGGTAAAACTTGGAAAAATTGTAAGTATAAACAAAAACACTTACGAAGGAAACGAAGTTCATACTCTTATAGAAGTTGAAGGGGGAAATAAAATCGTACTTGTAACTTTTGATGCCAAGGTAAAAAGGTTTCATTCATCAAATAATTATTTTGAATACAAAATAAAATCTTATTATGATTACATGGTAGATGAGCAGGATAAAATGGCTATTTTAGCAGGAGTTAACCTTGTTAACTAATTTAATAAAGTATATTACAGGTTAAAAAAATAAATAAAAATAAATTATAAATTAATTTATCTCTTTATTCTTTCAATTTCATCGACTAAACTAAATATTCCTATAGCGCAGCCATTAACTTTTGCTTTGTAAATATGTGCTCCAAAACCAGTTCTATCCAGGATTTTTTGTGCTTCGAATCCATGCATGTGTAATTCTGATCCAAAATCTTTTTCTAAATCCTGACCGCATAGAACCTGGTTGATAAACATTGCCCTTTTTTCATTATCTTTTATTTCTCGAAGTACTGTCTTAGGGGCAGCGCTGTTGAATATATAACCCTCTATACCAACAAAGCTTCCCATCAAAGTGCCAGTTATTGTTTTTTTGGTTTTTGATTTTTCCTTTATCTCTTTTATTACGCCATCTATATCATCTGCATCTTCAAAAATTGCTACGTAAATATTATCTTCTTGTTTTCTTACTTGTTTTCGTGCAGTTAGAAATAACATTGGGTAGATGTTTATTGGTGGTACATTTTGAGCAAAGTAAACTTTACCTCTTATCTCAGCTCTTACCATCTCTCCTCCAGGTAGCATTATCAATTCTCCTGCTCCTTCGCCGTTAAAAAATGAAAAACCCCCTAAACCACCTACTATTTCAAACCCTTCTTTTTTTAGTAATTCTATTTTTTTAGATGCATCATACACTTCGGTATCTTTTAGTTTTGATGGTTTTGTTTTTCTTTCTTCAAATTTGTCCTTGCTTCCAAAGACTACGAGCTTATCTAAGCATCCATTTTCTTTATTATAAATTGATAAAAGTTCGCTTAAGTATTTTAGTTTCCACGTCATTAAAGATACTAAATCATAATCTTTCTGGTTGACTTTCACTCTTTTTAATTCATCTTTCATGAATTCTCTATCCATCTTATTAAATAATTCAAAAACTTTTGCCATGGGAAGACCTCGTCTAGATAAATTTCTTAAACAATAATGTTTGAAACGATATTAGTTTAATTGTTTTGGTAATCTTACATACCTACCCAGTAAAGAATAACTTCCGCGATTAGTATTTCAAGATCTATGTATGTTATTATACTTGCAGTCATGACATAAATTACTGCTCTTATGAATTCAACAAAGGTCAAAGACAAAGGTACATCAATTTTTCTAAGGTAATAATCATTTCTAAGTGGGTTCTTATCTATATAACTACCTACTTTTTTGTCAATGTAATTAGACAATAATAAAAATAGAAAAGACCCCAGAATCAAAGCAATAGTTAAATCATACCAAAATCCAGTGAGTCCCAGCTTATTTTTTGCATATGGTAAACTAAAAATCGCAAAACTGGCTAATAATATAAGTGCCTCGAGTTTTCGTTTATCAATAAGCGTAGAAAACTTTCTACCAATTGAGTCTAGAAATGGTTTGATGAAAATTTGCAGGATTCGTTCGTTTAGTCTAAGCTCTAGTTTAAACATTCGTTTCACTACTTTTTCGTTCCTTTTAGGTAAACTTTAACCATTTCTTTTATTCCATCTTCTGTTGTTCTTGGTTTAAAGTTTAATTCGCGTCTTGCTTTTGAAGAATCAAACATTCTATCATGCGCTAAGATGCTTAGATGTTCAACTGTAAGGAAATCTCCAGCTTTGAATAGTTTTCTTAAGAACTTGGTAGCTTGAAGAAGAAACGAAGCTAAAGCATGACTTATCTTGTATATTGGAGTCGAAATTTTCAATTCTCTACAAACAATCTCAAATATTTCTCTTTGCGTTAGTGCATTAGCGCTTATTAGATAAACTCCGCTTTTTGCATTTATTGCATTCTTCAAAGCTTTTGCAACATCTTTGATGTGGACAAATGGTACATGATTATTTCCTTCTCCAATTAGCATCATTTTTCCTTTATGTAAAATTTTTATCATTTTTAAATAATCTTTTATTTGCGGCCCATAAATTGCAGCAATTCGCAGAGCTACCGCGTTTTTATGCGTTAGTATCTCTTTTTCTGCTTCGTATTTAGTTTTAGCGTAATCGCTGTCTGGGTGGCAAGCGGTTTTTTCATTAGCCGGAATTTGCGCTAATTTCTTGCCATAAACAGAAATTGAACTAGCGTAAACAATCTTCGCATTTTTAGGAGTTGCGCTAACGATCTTTCTAGTAAGTTCAACATTGCCTTCGTATAATTTTTTCTTGTTATCAAAGTCTAAGCATGCTGCCAAATGCACGACAACATTTGCTTCTTTGAGAATTCGTTTAAGTTCGCTCGAACTAAAATTAGTAACAATTTCTCTTTTAATTCCGGATTTTCTTCGAACAAGCGGTATAGCCTTAGGAACTAATTTCATAAACTCTTTTCCAAGCCTGCCGTTTGCTCCTGTTACGTAAATATTCATAAAAAGAATAAGCAAAGCGGATTAAAAAGCTTATTTAGTGCTGGTATCAATACCTAATGATATAATTTGGTCGTTAGGTAAAATTATTCCACTTCCACTAGTTCGAATAATTCGCGCGTACCATCCGCTTCTTCCGTATTTCGGGTGATGTATGTCTTTTGTAAATCCCAATTCCTTGACCAGATTTAGCTTCGCTTTCTGTTCCAAGTTATCTAACAAGTTAACTATTTCTGCTAATGGTTGTATTGTCATGCAAGGCGTTCTTGGTTCTGTTATCTGTATTATCATCCCTCTGTCTCTAGTACCTATACGTAATATTTATCCTATTTCTATCTTTGAACTGTTCAAATCTATTGTCGTTATATTTTCTCCAAGCGCACCTGGAAATAATCTATATCCAAGTTCATTAAGTTCGTTTATTAATTCGACGCAAAACAAGCAAATTGTCTTTTCTGAATTGTCTTGTCCAATCGGTGAATTAGGTGAATGGTGAAATTTTTTATCGTCCCGGTCATTTACTATTTCGATAAGTTTTCGTTCTCTTTTTTGTCTACCATGACTCCCCCAGTCTCCTGTTTTTAATTCTCCTAACTTCATTCCTTCAAGTTCTTCGTTAGTTACTTCCCTAGCTCCTGGTATTTTCATTTGCCAAGAATCAGCTGAAGCTAAAAGATAACCTGCAAGTACTTTCCTGCTTTGCCTTTCGATCGCTCTTGCAAAGATTGCAGCTGGTGTCGGTACTCCTCCTGGTGAAACATTTAATTGAAAAATTCGTGCCATAATTAGTTATCTTAACTAACAAATAAAAAGCCTGCGAAAAGTGAATTCTGGTCTAACCTTTAAATACTCTTCACCAGAATTAATACGTGGCGTTTGAAGTTGCGGACAATATTCTTTGGCATCTTATATCTGGAACCAAAGGTGGACCGAATCGATTGCAGATTCTTTTTATTCTCTCTAGTAGCCCTGCTAATGCAAATGAATTATCTAAAGAAACTGGCTTAGATTACAAAACAATAACTCATCATTTGGAAATACTTGTACAAAACGGGCTTGTAATTGTTTCAAAAGAGAAAAAATACGGGGAGTTATATTCGCTAACTGAATTTGCAAAATCAAAAATTAAAATGTTTGAGAAATATTTAGCGAAAATAAGGGAATAATCAATTAGTTAATTTGGGAAAAAGTTAATAAAGGAAAAAAAGGTGTATCTACTATGAATGACATTCTCTTTGCAATTGCGATTAGTATTGTTAACGCATTGCTATCATTAGCTTTGCTTTCAATATACTATAAAAACTACACAAAAATGAAATCTAAGTTTTCACTTGGTTTATTATTCTTCGCAGGGTTTTTTGTATTGCAAGGATTAGTTGCAGCATATTTGCAATTTTTTATGTCAGGCTCATGTGCTAGGGAAATGACTGATATTGCAGTCACACTCAATCTAATCGAAGCTTTAGGGCTAAGCGCACTTCTGGTTGTTACAGTAAGTCCATGTTAAGGGTAAAAATATGGTCGAACTAACTTTAATCGCAGCATTTTTCGCAGGATTAGCTTCTTTTGTGTCTCCATGCGTTTTACCTCTTGTACCAGCTTATTTATCCTATCTAGCCGGAGTTAGCCTAAATGGAGGAATTGATGATAAAAATGCTAAACAAAAAATTTTTCTTAATTCACTATTCTTCGTGATGGGATTTGTAATTATTTTTGCGCTATTTGGTGTAATTATCAACAGCTTACTTTCAAACATTTCCTATGACCTAACCCAGGTAATTTCAAAAATTGGGGGCGTAATAATAATCATCTTCGGCCTTTTTACCCTGGGGATCGTAAAATTAGATTTTCTAGAGCGAGAATACAAACTTAAACCAACAGAAACACGTTACGCATATTTAACTTCATTTATTTTTGGTGCAACATTTGCCGTTGGATGGACTCCTTGCGTTGGTGCAATACTAGGAGCTATTTTAACCTTGGCATTTACTACTCCAAGTAGTGCCTTTGCTCTGTTATTTACGTACGGGCTTGGACTAGGGATTCCGTTTTTAATCGTAGGCGCTTTTACTGCGCAAGCGACATCGATCATAAAAAAACATGGTCGAGCAATGAGCTATCTAAATAAAGCAATGGGTGTTGTACTGATAATTATCGGTATTTTAGTATTTACTGGCAACTTGGTAAAATTAGCCAACTTTACTTTTGCAGGAATTTTTATGCCTTTTGGTAGTGGGTAGATTATGAAAACTTCTGATATAATTATCATTATTTTTGCATTGCTGCTAGTTGTTGCAATTGTATTTGTAATTACTCTTCCGACAAAACAACAAACCTTTAATGGCATTAATTCGACGCAAAATAGCCTTAATCCAAGTGCACCCGAATTAGCTGGAATTTCAGGATACATAAATACGAATAACGAATCGATAAAGCTGTCGAATTATTTTGGCAAAAAAGTTATCCTAATAGATTTTTGGACTTATACATGCATTAACTGTATCAGGACAATTCCCTACTTAAAAATTTGGGATGAAAAATATCTCGATTCTGGGCTACAAATAATCGGGGTGCACACTCCTGAATTCGATTTTGAAAAGAATTATACTAATGTTCAATCTGCCGTAAAAGAACTTGGCATAAAATATCCTGTAGTTCAAGATAACGAGTTTTCAACATGGAATGCATATAATAATCGTTACTGGCCTGCAAAATATTTAATTGATAAAAATGGCAATGTCGTTTACACTCATTTTGGCGAAGGAAATTATGAAGAAATGGAAATGAAAATAATCGAATTGTTGAAGGATCTAAATAGTGATATGCTTCTTAAAAACGTAAGCAGTGTAAATGCCACTTCAGTTGACTTTTATCAGATTGGAACACCGGAAATATATTTTGGATATAATTTTAGACGAGATTATATCGGTAATGAACTTACTAGTTTGACTCCTTTGGGAATTTATAATTTTACAATTAACAAGCAAACCAAGATCGAACCAAACAAGCCCTATTTAGAGGGTAGTTGGAAAAACAATGCCGGGGATTTCGAATTACTAAGCGATTCTGGCAGAATAATCTTATACTACAAGGCAAAAGTTGTCAATATCGTAGCTGGAAGTGATAGCGTTAGCACCGTAGTTTCGAGCGTTAACAATGTACTACAAAAAGAAATCAACGTAAGTTCATCTACGCTCTATAATGTTGTTTCTGCAAATGATTACTCTCCCAAAACCTTAGAATTAAACATAACTGGAAAGGGATTTAAGATTTATACATTTACTTTTGGCTAGCTGCCATATTTTTATATTTAATCTTACAAAATATTAATATGACTACCAGATTTAGGTACAGCGCTACTTTTGACATTTGCACAGAAAGAGGAATTAGAAAATCAATTGTGTTCGCTAGTTCAAGATCTGTTGAAGACGGCAGATTAAGAGCCTTAACTGTTGCAAGAAAATTAAGAAGAAAAGAACAAGTAAAAACTCAGACCTTAAAAAGATTTTTCTGTTTGTTTGATAACGATGGATTTACCGACGAATTAGCCTCAGTAAAAACACCCATAATCTCCACAGAAAATAAAATAGATGCTCACGAAAAGTTCCACAGAGATTTTAGGGGGATGTATAAAAGGGAACCCCACCGGCTAGGGGTGGTAGAAGAAGGCTCGGCTTTAGCTCTTGAAGATCCCAAAGGTGCCATGAGGATTGAACACTTTTTTGCAAAGCACGTTTCTTTTTTCTTAAGAAGTATTTCTAAGCACAGTGCTTCTAACGACGAATTAAGAAAACTATTAAGATTGATAAGGGAGAATTGCGGCGTAGTTTCTGGAAATAACCTTGCTGTAGCTTATTCATTGGCAAGAGATTATGCTTTATTTTTAGAGTGCAGGCAAATCCTTAAAGTCCATGGATTGGACAAAGGAAGAGATTTACTAATGCAAGCCTCGCACATAGAATTAGATGAAAACTTCGAGGAAGCCAAACGATTTTTAATCAGTCATTTATCCATTCTTGCAATAAGAAGAATAGAAAGAATTAAAGGAAATTTGGATTTGCCAAAATATCCATATGAACCACATGCAAAATGTGAGATATGGGACATTGACCAACCTTTTTCAAAAATGCCCCTATACCAAACCAAGTAAATGCAGTATACGAATGTATTACATTCGAGACAAAAAAAATATTTTGGTCTGAGGATAGTACGAATTAGTTGTTCTGATATAAGTGAAGATTAATTCGAGATTTCTTTTTGCAATACGATCTTTTGATCCTTAATCAGCATTACAAATTTATCTGTTTTTTCAATTATACAATGTTCACAATTACCTAATCTGTACTTCCTTGCTTCTTCTGTTTCAAGGTTAAATAGTATCTTTAGTACCGCATTAAAAACGCCTCCATGGGCTACAATTAAAATGTCCTCGTGCTTCTCATCAAGGTTTTCAAAAAACTCCTTTATTCTTTTTCTAAATTCAACCCTGCTTTCTCCACCTTTAGGTATAAAATCTTCATTTTCTTTTATTAATTCCCTGTATTGTTCATAAGGTGATCCTTCAAATTCACCATATCCTCTTTCTTTAAGACGATGATCTAGAACTATTAAATTTGCCTTAGCTTTTACAACAATTTTTGCAGTATCTAAGGCACGCTTTAACGGACTAACATAGACAATATTAAACTGTTTCCCATGCATAAATTCTGCGATTGAATTAGCCTGCGCAATCCCGTTTTCATTAAGCGGGATGTCAGAGTGTCCCTGCATCATTCCGTTTTTGTTCCAGTCCGTTTCACCATGGCGTAGGAAATATATTTTCATTTTTTCACTCTTCATACTGCTCTTGTTTTTCTAAGTTCTGTTCCTTTACTTGATTTTAGGTACAAAAAGTCCCCTAGTCTTTCAATAATGCAATAATCACCATATGCTAGATGAAACCCTGCAAGTTCGCCAGAGTGTATTCCAAAAAGCTCTGCTATTGCGGCCTTATATATACTGCTATGCGTAACCATTAGAAAATTTTCAAATCTTTCACTCCAGTTTAGATAAGACCTTCGGAATCTTCTTTGTACAATTACTCTTTCTTCTATATCTTCTGGTAAGTGGCTACTATGTCTAAGAACTTTTTTCACTATTTTCTTAGATTGCCCGGCTAATGCTCCCAAATCCCTTTCTGTTATTCGTCTATCAGTAAAAAGCTCAAGTTGTGATTCTTCTAATATTTTTTCTTTCTTTTTCTTCTTGGGTTTTTTATTTTTCTTAGTTTTCTCATTTTTTATTTTTATTTCCGCTAAGATTATTTGCGCTGTTTCCATCGCTCTTCTTTTAGGGCTGGTAATTATTGCTTCTATCTGAAGTTGTACGAGATCTTTTGCTCTTTTTCTTATATTTTCTCTACCCTCTCTTGTTAGAGGAGTGCTTGATCTACCATGTACTTTTCCTGCATCTGATTCCTGAGTTGGTCCATGACGAATTAAGTATAGCCTCATTTATCCACAAATATACATATATACGCAAGTTATTAAAACCCTTATTGTTCTATTATACCTGGTCTATATGTCTAGTCTGGAAACTCAATTCTTAGGTTTATCACTAAAAAATCCATTATTTCTTGCTAGCGGTATTCAGGGAGTCACAAAAGCCAATTTAGAA